>JAGHRY010000050.1 GCA_018066145.1 Candidatus Colimorpha merdihippi
CATTTATAATAATACTTTACTAAAAACAGTATCAAGACAACAGGATAATCAACAAAAAAAAGGGGGCCTATGAAGGCCCCCTTCCTATTATTGAGAAATCCCGATTACTGGATTTCAATCTGCTGCATCAACGACAGCTTTTCTTGTTCGGTGAACTTGGGCAAGGTGATATAAAGGATTCCATTAACCACACGAGCACCTATGGACTCTTTCTTGACGTTCTCTGGCAAGCTGTACAACTGCTTGAAATGAAGGGTCTCGAATTCACGACGGAGGTAATGGCGAGATTCAGGCTCCTGCGCATTTGCAGATTTGGCTTCGGAAGCATTCTCTTCAGTTTTTTGAAGCATCTCTACCACAAGGTTATTGTCACCATCGATGCTGATTTTGAGGTCATCCTTGGACAAACCAGGCACACAAAGTTCGAGCTGATAGTCGGCATCACTCTCAATGATGTTCATCTTGGGCATTGCATTGCGCTCAGAAGGAACATATTCGTTCCAGTTCATGTTTAACCATTCGTTGAGCAACGAGGGCATGAGGTCTTGATTTCTTTTTGCAAGTAACATAGTTTTAATCTCCTATTTTTGTTTTTAAATTGTTGATTTATTTTCTGTTTGCCTGGCGTTGTTATCGTCAGTCGATTCACATATTATCATCTGCTGTACCAAAGCACCAGCACGGTGACAAAATTTCCGAAACTGACGAATTTTGAGATAATTATCATGACAAAATTTCCGAAACCCGACTTATTGGGAAGAGTCAACATTGCTTTTCGGAGAATCCACAATGCACAAAAGGGTTCATTTAACCCATTGGCGGAATTGATTCTCGAAAACAAACACCCACTTCCCCCGCCCAAGGGACACTCATCCTACGGGGATCCTACGGGGTAGCTTCGTTCTATAGGAACGGACATACCCCGTAGGATCCCCGTAATATGAGCGTCGTTAGGGCGAACCTGCTTACTGCTGATTTGAAGTTATTGGAGTTTTGAAGTTGGAAATTGGGCAGCAGACGTTTCATTAACCACATCAGCTACTAACCCCAGTAGCTCCATGAAAAAAAATCATCAACCATAATATAGAATCTAGAATGGATTTTGTGATGCATTACACAAAAACGGCGTTCTAGATTTGGGCATTTTTTAGAAGCTTCAGCACTGGCCTATACTAGGTTAAATTCGCTGGACCACACATATTTAGCACAAATTCCGCCTAGGATGTATCGAGACTGATTTTGTGCACATCAACGGCTGTACTGGCTAGAAAATCTAGAATTGATTCTATATTTTCTGCTGGATTAATTCCGCCTAAGGGTTCATTTAATCATTTGTTATTTTTCAAAAAAAGTGTATCTTTGCAATAATAAAATAAATATAGTATCATCCTTACACATTCACGTAAAATGAAGAAATACAAAATATTATCCATCGATGGAGGGGGTATTAGAGGAATACTGCCTGCAATGATTCTTAACGAAATAGAGCAACGTCTTCGCATTCGAACCAACAACCCTAATGCATATCTTTCGGATTATTTTGATATGATTGCAGGCACCTCAGCCGGCGGCATGCTTGCATGCTCGATGATATACAACCACAAAGGACAGCGGATGGACCTTGCCAAAGCCGTTGAACTGTTCGAATCCGGCGGCCCTCGCATATTCAAAAAAACTGCATTTTCGGGCATTCGCCGACTGTTCGACGCAATCTATCCTGCAAAAAACATCGAGGCAGTTTTAGAAGAAACTTTTGGCGAATCCACTTTATCCGAATCGCATACCGAAGGATTGATAACCGCATACGATATAGATGCTCGCGCTGCTATGATTTTCGACACCACATCTGCCCGCCGCACCAACGACCGCAATTACAGGCTGCGTGATGTCGCCCGATCCACCTCTGCGGCCCCCACCTATTTCCCCGTTTCATACATCAAATCCCTCAACGGGAGCCCTGCCACGCTTGTCGACGGAGGCATTTTTGCTAACGACCCATCGCTATGTGCTATCGTGGAAGCCAAAAAGAAAGTATGGAAAGAAATAGGGCACGAGCCTAAGGTGAAGGACATGTATGTCCTTTCAATAGGAACCGGACGTGTTTCAGAATCCTACCCTTATCAGAAATCCAAAAACTGGGGAACCGTTTCTTGGGTTCTTCCCGTGATTGACATACTTCAATCCGCCGGAGCCGAAGTTATCAGTTACCAAGTGTCGAAACTTTTCAGCGCAGAAGAATGCTCGAACCAATATGTACGTTTAATGCCTGAAATAGGATCCGCCAGTGCAAAAATGGACGATGGAACGCCTGAAAACATTTCGAAACTCAAGGCATCTGCCCAAAACTGGATAAAGGCCAACAGCAATAAACTAGACGAAGTGCTGGACGACTTACTCCAATAAGAGGAAACCAAATAGGCGTTTCACTTTAACGATAGTAATCCGAATAATACCGGGCTGCCTAATGCAGCCCGGTATTTCATTTTACTTCAATACGGTAGCCATCGAACTCCACCACATCGCCCGCGACGCATTTGGCACGTTTGCGAAGTTCAACTTCACCATTTCTTATCACGAGGCCATCGACTACAACGGCTTGAGCTTCGCCCCCGGTTTCGACACAACCTGTTGCCTTTAACAGTTGAATCAACTGAATGAAACCATCTGCGCCATCGCGCAGTTCAAATTGAATTACATCTTCCATATTCACATTTTTTAAAATGCAAAGATACGCATTATTTCTGACAAAAAAACTTTTTTGTTCAACTAATGAAGACAAACCTTTCGGACGGCTGCGTAAAACATAAAACGAAAATTTCCCACAAGAAAATGTTGAAAAAAGCATTTATTTGTAAAAAAAATAAATTTTATTATTGTATATCAAAAAAAAGTTGTAATTTTGCAAACTCAATAAGAGTGTGATAATGAACGCAAATATCGATACTACCCTCCAGTTTAGTGGATTAAAATCAGGTAAATACGAGTTCAGTTACGTATTGGATGGTAACTTTTTTGAACGGTTCGAAAATGAAGAATTACGCGATGGGAAAGTCGATTTTGCAATAAATCTGGAGAAAAACGAACGCTTATTGTTGATAAATTTTACTTTTCAGGGAACAGTAAAATCAACATGCGATCGATGCCTTGGGGAGATTGAAATTCCCGTAGAAGGAGAGCAGACCCTCTACGTGAAATTCAGCGACACGGAAACGAGTGAAGACGAGAACGTGATTTTCCTCCCCGAGGATGCCTACCAGATTGATTTGGCCCAATGGATGTATGAGTATGTAGCGGTGAGCCTACCCATGCAGAAAATCCACCCGGAAGGCCAGTGCGACCCAGAAATGCTGAAGTATATCACCAACGAGGCGATAGACGAGGCTGAGGAAACGGGAAACGACGATGTAGTAAACATACTACCCGACGGCGAAACAGATCCTCGATGGAACGCGCTTAAACAATTGTTAGAAAAATAAATAATTAAAAAATAGTAATAATATGCCACATCCAAAACACAGATTCTCGCAGACCAGAACGGCCAAGAGAAGAACGCACGACAGCCTGGAGAAAGCTCAGCTGACTACCTGCAGCAATTGCGGAGCTCCGGTAATGTATCACCACGTATGTCCCGAATGCGGATACTATCGCGGTAAACTTGCCATCGAAAAGAATACTGAAGCTTAATCAGGCAGATGCTATTTCAGGCAAAAATTAAGCCCACCTACAAAGGTGGGCTTTTTCATTTTACTCTAATCGTTACAAGACAAGCGAAGCGACTATTCCTTTTTGATTAATACATACAGGAACCTCCTTTATTGCACTACCTCGCCGTAAAGGTCGTTCTCCATAGCCTGAGTGATGCGAACTTGATAAAATTCACCTATCTGAAGTGGGCAGGTAGAATCTATCAACACCTCATCATCCACATCAGGACTATCGTATTCCGTTCTTGCCACAAAATAATCACCTTCGCATCGATCGACTAATACTTTGAATTCTTTACCCACGCGAGCCTGATTATTCTCAAGTGATATTTGTTCCTGTATTTCCATTAATTCTCCAACACGGCGCATTTTCTCTTCCTCATCCACAGGATCGCCTAGTTTTTCTGCCGGAGTTCCCTCTTCGGGAGAATATGCGAAACAACCCATACGGTCAAAACGAGCTTCGCGAACAAACTCCTTAAGCTCTTCGAAATCTTTTTCGCTCTCGCCGGGATAACCGACAATGAGGGTAGTACGAATGCTTACTTGAGGCAACTTCTCGCGAAACATCTTCAACAGATTCAGCGTGCCTTCACGATCGATACCACGCTGCATCGATTTTAATATCTGCGAATTGATATGCTGCAATGGGATATCTATATAATTACAGATATTATCATATCGACGTATTACATCTAATGCTTCCACAGGAAACGATGTTGGATAAGTGTAATGCAACCTGATCCATTCTGCACCAGATTCCACAGCCAAACGTTCCAGAAGTTCAGCCAAACAACGTCGACCATACAAATCTAAGCCATAATATGTGGTATCCTGGGCTATAACAATTAATTCTTTTACCCCTTGGGCAACCAAACTTTTCGCTTCGGACACCAACTCATCAATCGGGCGGGATATATGCTTGCCCCGAATCAAGGGGATGGCGCAATAGGAACATGCCCGGTTGCATCCTTCAGCAATTTTCAAATAAGCAAAATGCTTTGGAGTGCTCACCTTTCGTTGGGAGGCAAAGTCGATATCGCATGCCTGCTGACCTGCAGCCAGCAGCTGAGCAACAGCCGACTCCCACTCATGGACGCCAAACCAGCCATCCACTTCGGGCATCTCAGGCTTCAATTCGTCGCGGTAGCGCTCAACCAAGCATCCCACTGCAACTAATTGACACTGACGCCCATCCTGTGCATGTCTGCGGTTAAAATGCTGCTTCTTCTCGATTTGTTCAAGCAAGGTGTTGACCGATTCCTCTTTTGCATCGCCAATGAAACCACAAGTATTGACTACTACAATATCGCTATCATTTCGGTCTCTATCATAATAGACTTGATGACCAGCAGCAAGAAGATGGCCTCCAATATTTTCGGAGTCCACAGTGTTTTTGCTGCAACCTAACGTTATAATATTAATCTTCACCGCAATGCTTATTTTTGATCGAACAGGCTATCTACAAAAGAATCAGCATCAAAAACCTGAAGGTCGGTCATTTTTTCGCCCAACCCAATATACCGGACAGGAATCTGAAACTGATCGCTAATACCAATAATCACACCGCCTTTGGCCGTACCATCTAGTTTCGTGAGAGCCAAAGCATTCACATCTGTAGCTGCTGTAAACTGACGAGCTTGCTCAATGGCATTCTGACCCGTGCTAGCGTCAAGAACCAACAGAACCTCATGAGGGGCATCGGGCATCAACTTCTGCATTACCTTGCGGATCTTGCCTAATTCGTTCATCAGCCCGACTTTATTATGCAAACGTCCGGCTGTATCAATAAGCACTACATCCATCTCCTTTGAGATGGCAGATTGGAGCGTATCGTAAGCCACCGATGCGGGGTCGGCATTCATGCCCTGCTGAACGATAGGAACCCCTACCCTATCTGCCCACAATTGCAGTTGCTCAACGGCTGCAGCACGAAAAGTGTCGGCAGCACCTAGCATCACTTTTTTTCCAGCCATTTTGTACTGATGCGCCAGCTTGGCGATGGTGGTAGTCTTGCCTACACCATTTACACCAACAACCAGTACAACATACGGTTTCTTGGGCAAAGGAGAATCAAAATCCTCAGGGAATTTTCCTTCGTGTTTCCTCAATAGTGCTGCGATTTCAGCACGAAGCACAGAGTTGAGTTCCGATGTGCTGATGTATTTATCACGTTTGATGCGTTCTTGAAGGCGCTCAATAATCTTAAGCGTAGTTTCAACGCCTACATCCGAAGTAATCAGCGTTTCTTCAAGATTATCCAACACATTGTCGTCGACCGTCGATTTACCCAAGATAGCCTTGGATATTTTGGCAAAGAAGCTCTCTTTTGTCTTATTGAGACCTTGGTCAAGGGTCTCCTTCTTTTCTTTTCTACTGAATAGTCCCATATTATTTAATGCCTAATTTTTGGTTCATCGTAGGACGGATTTCCTTATCGAAAATCTGCTGATATTTTTCAAAAGCATAGCGAGTATTGTCGCCTGATGCGAAATACCATAAAATAATGACAAAATCAGCAGCGCTTTGATAACCTTGCACTACAGTGATTTGCTTCTGGTTGGCCTTAAAGATGCCAAATGAGGGGAAACCCATACGGGCGCCCAAAACCTTTTTGGCAAAATTGTGGGTATTGGGGCGTGCGCCAGGACCCGAAGGGGAATTGGCATATTTGCTTCCATCCCAGGAGAACTCCGAAGTGCCTTCGGCATCGAACTTAACTGGGATATAATACGTATTAAGAATTTTGGCCACTGTCGGATCTGAAAATGTTTCGCGATCCATCCTTTTGCACCAACCACACCACGAGGTGTAGAAATCCACAAAATAGAGCTTGCCATTGCTCTTTGTGTCGATCTTGGCTGCTTGCTCAATGCTTTTCCATTCTACGCTTTGGGCACATACAACACCACCCAACAGGCAGCACAAAGCAAAAATAATCAATCGTTTTTTCATATGATATCTCCTATATTTTTAATACTAAATGTTTTACCAATCGTATTGCCAATCCGAATCCAATTCATCCTGATTGGGATCGTATACTTCTTCTCGTTCCTCACGATCGCGCAACCGGAACAACCTTCCGAGCCAATCGTCCTTTTTTGAAACAGTTTGAGTAGACTTCTGTTTATCTTCTTCTATTATCTGAGCAATCTGCTTGATATAATTCTCCACATACGTGTGGGGAAGGTCTTCATCAAAATGGATTCGTGATCCTGTATAATAATGGTGAATAATACTGTCGTAGCTTATTCCTAATCCTACCATACGGATAGTGCCTTCTTGACTCAATCCTACACCATGTCCAAAACCATGCCCTGAGAGCGTGACTTTATGGGCAGCACTATCGTAAAGTACAGAGAAGAAAGTTGACTTCAACTGAAAATCGGTACGTACCCTAGTGAGCGGAACACCGCAGATACGAACTTTTCGAGTCGACTGCGCAAATTGAAGCAATTCCTGCCGGATACTATCAGCCTGGATATTCAAGTTGTGTTTGGAAGAGAAGTAATTCAACCATTTATCCTCTGTTATAACCTTCACCCACTCACTTTGGCGCATGTGATAGGAAAATGTATCAGGAACCGATCTCAGATAAGGCAACGCAGACCGCCACACATCTTCAGAATTAGCCGTTTGCCCCCCACTATTTGAATGGAACGGGGTATCAATAAGCTTTCCTTCAGAATCCACAATGGTCATTCCGGCGCTCTGCATTGTACCTAACATAATATCGGGTCTAACGCACCTATTAAGATAAGCCTGGCAATGGACTTGATCGCAGAAATTGTAGCCTTCGTTCTTGTGCTTATGAATATTCTTCATCGCCCACGTGCGCGATATAATGGATTGAACACGAAAGATATCCGTGTGATTACCATAGATTTCAGACTGGGCCACACCGGCAATATAAGTCTCAAATTCAACCTCATTGATAATAAACAGTTTTCCGTTTTTCCCAACTGTCACAACCAGATCGCCCTCATAAGTTCGCTGTTTAATGTTACGAGGATTCAAACATAATATGCATGCTGTATCGGTTGCCACAAACGACACTTTAGCATGGCTGCCATAATCATACCCATCGATGGAAACATGCACCATGCGACCATTTGGAGTGAGCTCTACCGATTTTCCATCACCCACCTCTGGCTCAATGAGGGTAGAATCATTACCATAAAGATTGTATTTGCCCAAATCAAACGAAATATTGATCAGGTCAACCGTATTATTAGAAAACAGCCGCACCTTCACCCTTTCGGCCGAAACCTCATAGGCAAGTAACAACAAGCATAATATGATTCCAATCCTTTTCAATATAAATAATTATTGATTCATTAAACTATATATTTCCTCGGCAGTTCTATCCGAAGCACCAGCATCGCCCAAAAGATGATGAATCTTCGAATATCCAGTGATAATTCGTTGGCGATTATCTACATCATCTGTCACCTTTGCAAACTCTTCCATCAAACGTGATTCGGTAAAATCATCTTGTATCAGTTCCGAAACTATTGCCAGATCGGCAATCAGATTGGGAAGCGAAATAAAACGAATTTTATCCCCAATCAGCACTCGTGCAATGGCCGCCGAAACAGCATTAGCTCGGTAGCATACTACTTGAGGAACATTAAACAAGGCTGCTTCCAATGTAGCAGTACCCGAACAGACAATAGCGGCAAAGGCAGATGCCAGCAAATCATAAGTACGGTCATAAACTACCGTAATATTATCAGCTTTCTCGATTAACGGCTTATAGAAACTGTCGCCCAATAAAGTCATGCCGGCCACAACAAAATGGTATTGGGGATAAGCCTTGACTACAGCCATCATCTTTGGAAGCGTTTTTTTCAACTCCATCCTGCGGCTGCCAGGAAGCAATGCAACAATTTTTTTCCCATCTGGCGCAGTGATAGGTTCACCCACCACATAACGAGATGCGGCATCTAATAGCGGATGCCCCACATAAACAGCCTTGGGGAAATTATTATTTGCATAGAAATCCTGCTCAAAGGGCAAAATATAGCACAGCTTGTCCAGCACGTTGCGCATACTTTTTATGCGACCCTTTTTCCATGCCCATAACTGAGGTGAAATATAGTGCACATTCTTGAAACCATGTGCATGGGCAAATTTGGCAATCTTCAAATTAAAACCCGGATAGTCGATATACACTATCACATCGGGATTGAATGCCAAGATATCCTCTTTGCAAAAGCGGATATTCCCTAACACCGTGCTCAAATGTGCAGCCACCTCAACAATGCCCATGTAGGCCAGATCTCTGATATGACGCACCGGATGTCCCTGAACCTCCTGCATAGCATCGCCTCCCCAATAACGAATTTCCGCATTAGGATCTTTGCGCAAAATAGAGCGCATCAGATTAGCACCGTGCAGGTCGCCGGATGCTTCGCCTGCTATGATATAGTATTTCATGGTAGCACTATTCTATGAATGGGTCGATATAACGGAATTTCAACATCACCCACATAAAAACGACAAAGGTAAGGAAAATAACGCTTACTATCGAAATCAGCGTTTCGTTGCAGTCCTTCTTCTTAGCATAATGCCTCATCAGCATCAACGAAGGAACGAAACAGACCACGTACATTCTAGCATGTACAGTTAATGAACGATGGAACATCAGAATAACCAATGTTACCAATCCAAAAGTAATAGCTTCTGCTAGAACAGCCACGATTATTCCCCACGTGTAGCTATCCTTATTGGGCAGACTCTTGATATCGAATTTTGGGCGGCTATGCCTATGATGTCTTCTTTTACTCATAATTGCAAGTTGTTGAGATTATTTAGTTGTTGGTAGTCAGTCAAGTCGGGACGAATGGGCACAACCGATACATAACCTTGCTCCAGCCAGTACTGATCGGTGTCTCCATCCTTATCATCGCATACAAATTTCCCAGTCAACCACCAATAGGGTTTTCCTACGGGGTCGATACGCTGTTCGTGATTATTCAGCCACTGGGCATGGGCCTGCCTGCAAACTCTGATACCTTTGATTTCATTGGCAGGCAATCGCGGAATATTGACATTCAGCCCAGTTCCTATAGGAAGCGGATGAGCCAATACTTGAGAGATAATATGCTGTATGATTTTGGTGCAGGCCGCAAAATCGGCATCCGGGCGATGGTTCAACAACGAAAAGCCTATCGATTGGCACCCATCCAAACAACCCTGTATCACGGCTCCCATTGTTCCGCTATACATTACATTAATCGAAGCATTAGAGCCATAATTGATACCGGACAGAATCAAATCAGGACGCCGACTACAAACATGTTCTTTCCCCAGCATGACACAATCCACCGGGGTTCCATTGCAAGCATAATAGGATACATTTTCTGATGCATCTACCAGCTTGCAACGCAATGGCTGAAGGCATGTAATCGAAGCACCCAATCCAGAGGCGTTGTGATCCGGCGCGACCACAACAACATCACCAAACTCACTGGCAACATGAGCCAAATGATGCAATCCGGGCGAATCCACTCCGTCATCGTTCGATATCAATATTAATGGTTTCATTAATTCGTGTGCGTTTATAATGTATAATATGGCATTATTCTTTGGCAAAACCACTCATTGGCTTTCCCAAATAGAAACTGGCCGGCTGGAGGATGTTATCAAACACAAAGTATTGAATCAATACAGTATCCTTAGAATCTATGATTGCATAGAGTCGATCCAAGTCAAACATCTCATACATCTCTGGATTGCGCATCACAAGCGAATCAGTAGGATTATTGTATTTCAGATACGTCTTCACTTCACGTGTCACACCCTCGGTATTGGTAATTTTCAAGATAGCACGCGGACCGGCATTGAAACTGGTATCCATGTGGCTGTTGGGAACGCGAGATGCAAATTCGTCAAAGTTCAGGTTAGCAAAGCACGAGAGCATTTGAGCAACCCGGGCTGTATCGAAATCAGCCACTTTTCGTCCAGCCTGTTCAAACACAAATCCATCGTCCTGACGGGAAACAGAATAGGACTCTTCTGGATTGGAAGTAATATCTAACGACACCTTGTTGAGGTGATGGATATCCCAGTGAACAATATTGTGGCTTCTCCACAAAACTGGATCCGACACAAATCGGGGTGTCAGGTATCCGCGGAATCCCGGTATATGGATAATGTAAGGCTGTTTGTCGCCCTTGCGCAACATGTGGCAAGCCATCATATCCTGAGTTTCGTGTCCTACGAAATACGTAACGGCTAGTTTCTCATGTGGGAAAAGACGGAATTTTCCTCCAAACCAATTGATGAAATAACGCTGTTCGTACACTTCGCACTTGATAGCGCGCGAAGATAGCAATTTGATTGCTTGGGGCACAGCATTCTTGTTCACCTGCTGGCGGATACGCATATCATGTAATGTTTCAAGCAGCAGGTCCACCATTGGCTTATTTGCAGGATAAGTACCATTTACCATCCACACGGTGTCGGCGGTGCTGTCAGCCACACGTTCCAGAAGCACCTGATTGTTTTCCTTATCGGCAAGAAACAATTTCGTAACATTGTCGATATTCTCCACATGGAAGTCTTGTTCGAAAGTCGCATCTTTTGAGCCACGATGGGCCACAATCCATGCGGTCAAACCTGCTACCACTACTACGGCAAGCAGAATAATCTTATTTTTGTTCTTTTTCATTTTCTACGGTATTGTTTACGACGGACAATCACAATCGTCACCCCTGCCAGAACAATAAGTCCCACAGGAATCACCAGATTCAGCAACTGATAGTTCAGGCGATCTTCTTTCACCTTCATCACGTTCAGCTTTCTAATCTTGATATTACGCGAACGGCTTGAAATAGCGCCATCTTCGCCCACCAGATAATCAATCGAATTAAGCAGCAACTCCTTATTGGCATACATCGTTTCGGTATAGAAATCATAGCCTAAGGGGTAACCGGTTCCGTCATTATAATTGAATCTATTTTTGATAATATCGCCATCAGACATTACAATCATTCGGGTTTTCTCACCCTCGGCACGATATCCCATCGAAGGCAGTTCCATAAATTCGGGAGTTAGCCGATTGCGGAACATCGAACGGAACGAACCTTCCAATAGTACAGCTACTGGCACATTCTGTTTGCTGAACAGTCTGCGGTCGGGCTCCACTTTTGCCTCGTTCAAATCGTAGATGGCCGGCGCATTCTTTACGCGTGTGAATTCCGATGTGGCCAACAAAACAGTTTTTTCTATCTCGTTCTCGATAAGATCGATACTGCTCATATAGTCGGTCTTGATCAAATCCAAGTTGCGTACAATTGGATGCGGCGACAATGGCACTATCTCTGGAAAATACATCCAGGGTTGGAATTGAATCTGGGGTTTGTCGCCGATCATACCCACCGTCATAGGTATTGGCCGGCAGCGAACATCCATCACCAAGTCGGGATTGATACGGATGCCATACGAGAACAGCAATTCGTCGATATTCAATGGATAACGGGTGGCTATTGCCTGGCTTGCGTACTGCAAACTATCCATGTCGGCATCCAATGGATCCACCAGCCAAAGCAGTTTTCCGCCATACATCACATATTGGTCCAACACATACAGATCCCTATCGCTGAAAGGTTTGGTAGGTTTGGCAATAATAATCAAATCGTACTTGTTGTGGAAATGATACTTGGTAGAATCCTTGGAATCCGATCTGCGGGCAGTAAGCGAATTAATATTGCCGTCAATCACCGCTGTGTCAAGGTTATAATATTCATACAGCGTGCTGATGATATCCGACATATTGGGAAATGGCAATTCGCCATGGCCGCGCATGAAAGCCACCACTGGCTTCTGTCCTCGGGCCAAAGCTCTGATGGGACTAGAAAGCACATATTCCAGGCTCTGTATCGAGTTGTTCAGCAGCTGAGTTTGATCAACATATTTTTGACTTTGCAAAAGCTGAATACTGGTTTCATTGCCCTTGTATATTACATCGGCTGCAGGAATCAGCACCTGTGTTGTAACCCCATTACCGGTGCTCACCTGAATCTGGGTAGGCTGGATTCCTTTTTGTGCCAACTTTTGGTAGAACACTTGACGTTCTTGGGGATCGTCGAAATTATTGGGATTGACAAACTCATATTGAACGTTTTTGTTATAAGCCCTAAACTGGTTGAGCATTTCCTTGGTTTCGTTTTGCAAACGCTTGAAATCAGCCGGAAATTCGCCTTCTAAATACACACGGTAAAGCAACGGCTCATCAATGTTTTTTAGCAACGACTTTGTCGACTTGGAAAGGGTATACCGTTTTTCGGAAGTAAGGTCGAGGCGTCCAAACACATAATATCCAATCACATTCACAAACAACACAATCAAGATTCCTGCACCCAATTCAATCCAATGGCTGCGTTTCAAATCCTTTTTGTTTTTCCATCCATGCCATTTGCGGCTCTGCAAAACAATACGGGTTGCCAACATAAATAAGGCAATCACACTTGCATAATAAATCACATCGCGGGTGTCCACCACACCGCGGCTGATGCTCTCATAATGGTAGCTCATGCCCAACGAACGCACAAATAGGTCGGCCTTTCCCAGGAATCCCATGTGGTAGATTGCATCAAACCCCAAATGCATGAATGCGCTCATCAAAGCGGCAAGAATAAAGGCCACAATCTGATTGTTTGTAATCGAGCTGGCAAACAAACCTATGGCCACAAAAGCGGCACCCAAAAGCAATAATCCCAAATAGGAACCCATCACACTGCCCGTATCGATATTTCCCACCGGGTCACCCAAAGTCACCACAGAAAAATAGCATACCAATGTCGGCAGCAGCGAAATCAATACCAGCACAAAACCAGCCAAGAATTTAGCCCATATAAGCGTCATTTCGCTCAATGGCTTTGTTAGCAGCAGTTCCATGGTACCGTTCTTTTTCTCCTCTGCAAACATGCGCATTGTGATTGCAGGAATCAGGAAAAGATACAGGAATGGGCCAATAATAAAGAGGCCGTCCATGCCGGCAAAACCATAATCCAGAATATTGAAATCGCCTTTAAAAACCCAAAGCATCAGTCCTGTAAGCACCAAAAATACAATTATGGTCAGGTATCCTATCAGCGATGAGAAGAAACTGGCAAGTTCTTTTTTAAACAATGTGAACATCTATCGAAAAATCTTAGTTTATTTTGAAAGTGTAGGTAGTAGTGCTGATACTATTCGTCAAATCTGAATCTGCGCGATTTGAAAGAACGTCCTTGATAGTCTCCCAGTGATAATTCGTAAATCACTTCAGCCATCAGCGAGGCATTCAAAGTCATGGTCTGACGGTTGATATTTTCTGAAATGTCGCTAGGCACATGGTCGTGGGTTGCGCCCTCGTAATTGGTAAACAGCAGCGAGGGAATACCCAATTGTGCAAAAACAGCGGCATCGCCGCGAGGATTGGTATACTGTCCGCGAACCAACGACTTTGTCGAAATCGAATCGTTACGCGAAGCAATTTCCCACAGTTTGGGGAATCGACGGTTTCCCATCACATTGATGCTGTCGCCAGAACCGATACAGTCGGCGTTGATAAAGGCATCAACATTCTTCAGCTTTGAGAAGTTCGACACAAATATCTGAGAACCCAGGTTTACCATTTCCGTACCCGAGAAGAGCACAAACACAATCGAACGCTTATTGTACTCAATTTCTTTAGGAGCATAGGTAGTCAGCAATCTGGCCGTTTCCAACAAGGCTGCCACACCGCTGGCATTGTCGTCAGCACCCGGGAACACGCAAGTGCTACCCTGCATACCCACATGGTCCAAATGTGCGCCAACCACAATATACTCATTCTTCATCTTAGCATCATAGCCCGGCAGGTATCCTACCACATTGGCAGTAGCTGCATTAGGCTTATAGCGGGCATTGATATTGATTTCGAATTTCTTGCGAAGGTGGAACGACTGAGGCTTCATGCCATCATTCAAAGCATCTATCACAGAATCCAAGGTCATCTGTTCGTTCTCCAGCAGCATAGCGCCCATATCTCTAGTCGGTTGCACCACCGGGAAAGTCAGCTGATGCGAGCCCTCGCCGCAATAAGCTTGGTGCTGAACCTCGTAAGGCCGGCAAGTTTCCGACATGTTGATACAAACCAAACCCACAGCACCGTGTTTCATAGCCACTTCGGCTTTCTGGCGCATGGAAGCATAATTTTGAGCCACTTTCCAAGGCAGGAACTCGGGCACGCCCGAAAGGCAAAGCACTATCTTGCCCTGGACATCCACCTTGGCATATTCGTTGTAATATGTGTTGTCGATACCCCAGCCACAGAATACCACAGGGGCATTGGTGTAGCCGCGGCCAGTCATGCTAGAGCATACATAATCGCGTCCCAGCACATATGCCACTCGGGTATCATTGTCATTCACATAGGTGTTGAAGTTGCAATTGTCAATCTCGTTGTATTCCACTTCAAACCACTGGGCCCATTCGCCCTCCCAGGGTTTCACACCGTAGGACGAAAGCACGTTGGCGCAATAGTCCGCAGCATTCAGGTAGGCCTTGGAGCCAGCCATGCGTCCCTCATATTCCGACGAGGAGAGAATACGCACATGCTTCATCAAGGTGTCGGTGTTGGCACGCAACAATGTGTCTTTGGTAACTTGTTCTTGGGCTCTGCCAGCCATAGGCAGTAGCAGCGCCACAAAAGCAAACATAGCAATGAACTTCTTCAT
>JAGHRY010000145.1 GCA_018066145.1 Candidatus Colimorpha merdihippi
TTAATATACAGATGAAAACAAGATTTTTATTCTTTGGATTGCTCTTTGCCTTATTGGCATTGCCTTCCAGGGCCCAAATCTACGAGATGTACTCGCAGAATTTTGAAACGGGCACACCTGTAACCTACACGCTGTCGAGCGCATCGCACGCAGCAGCCCAGTCGACGATCGTCTCGGGTGGCTCACGTTCGATGAAGCTCACGCACACACAGAGCACCGAGGTGACCATGATTTTGGACACCATCGACTTCTCGGCAAATGCAACCTTCAGCTACTATACGCTGGAGTTTATGCATCTTGCTTATGTCGACGCTCTGAAGTGTAACCCTCGTACCGAGGTTTGTTTGATCGACGTTCAGCGTCCCGGACAATCCACATGGACTCGCCTTAACTCGACCCATTACAATATGGCCGAAGGCGGTAGTACTGAGTTCGGTTCCCTGTCGTCGTTCAGTAAGCAGTCTTACTCCGACTGGAACTCTGCCTCCAGTGCCAACAATTCGTTGTGGAAGAAAGAGCGCTTCGACCTCGACCAGGTGTTCCAGGGTGTTGCCGTTGCCGACCGCAAGCTCGTTATCAAGTTTACGCTGGCTGCCCGTATTGCTGCTACAAGCACCGATGCGTGGTATATTGATGATATCAAGGTTTGCGCTTCCAGCATGGCTATCGTAACCCCGACCATCAAAATGCGTGCTTTCCCCGATATGCTGGACTATCCCAGCAGCCGTGGCGCAAAGCTGGTTTGCGATGTTACCACTTCTGTGTTGCAGGGTATCGATGGCGATTCCGTTTACTGCCTGTACCGCGTGGGCAACAGAACCCAGGTGGACACCGTGTTCCTCCATCGCCAAACTCCCACTTCGAGCCGCTTCGAAGGCCGCATTCCTTTTTACGGTTACGACACTTTGATGCACTATCACATCTGCGCCAAAGACTCTACTGTAAACCACAATACCGTTTATTTCCCCAAAAATGCTAGCCAATGGATGACCTATCGCTGCGTGCGCGGTAAGAATGCTACGGGTTCTACCCCTGGTACGCAAACGAATAATAGTTCGTTCCCCTTCCCCAATAAGGCCGATAACCGCTCTGAGTTTACCTACGACAGCGCTATGATGGCCTCCCTCGGTTTTGGACCTGGTTATATTACTTCTTTACGTTTGATTCTTGCGACTTCGCCTCAGAATGTTACTCGTCCGCATGTCCAAATCCGCATGGCTAACCAAAGCGGTTCTACCACCCGTACCAGTACCCAGGAAACCTTTACTGCTAGCGAAATGCAGGTGGTGTATGACGGTTCCCTCACAATCGAACAGGCTGCCGCCGGTTCGACCAAGACAATCAATCTTCAGGATACTTTCTTCTATGCCGGCCAGGACATCCTTGTACAGGTGCTCTACGACGGCAATGTCGATCCTTTAGCCAATAACATCAAACACGTTCCTATCGCTACGAACAAGTATTCGGTGTTTACCGATATGGCTGATGCCGGCTATGGCTACAATTTCTTCGGTGCCGATATCGACTTCGTTGAGACTGGCTATACCGCATCCACTCGTCCTTGGATGTATTTCACCGAGACCAAGAATATTCCGCTGGTGTACGACTGTGGTATCTCGGCTTTCGCTTATCCCAGCTACAACACGCCTTGTAATGTGGGTACCGACTCGGTGGTGGTATGGCTTAAGAATTTCGGCGCCCATCCCATGGATTCTATCGATATCTACTACAGTATCGACAATGCTGCTCCGGTGCACCACCTGTGGACTTCCACCACACCTCTTTTGGGCGGCGATAGCATCCGTGTAGTCCTCAGCACCACGCAGAACTTCACCGTGGGTTACCACACCATGCGTGCCTGGGTGGCCGATACCCTTCGCTCTCCCGGCTATGGCCGTTTCCGCGACCATGAACCCCTGAACGATGAGTATCAGTCGGCCTTTGCTGCCTGCGATGGTCCCTACAATGGCGTTCGTACCGTTGGCGCTGCTGCTTCCGATAATTTCCAATCGCTCGAAGAGTGCCTCTATGTGCTCAGCCGTTGCGGTATTAATGCTCCCTTGACCATTAAGCTGCCCGCTGGCAACTACGATATCACCAAGTTCCCGTACATCCCCGGCACTTCGGTTTCCAACTACGTTCAGTTCGAGCCTAAGATGTCCGGCAACCAGTATGTGAACGTAACCTTCCGCCGATCACGCAGCGGTGAGGCCGTGAATGCTCCTGTGCTGGTGGATATGTCCGAGGCCCGCGGTGTTCGCATGCATCGTATTAAGTTCAGCAACGGCACCTTCGCCGATAACCGCTGCAACACCCTCGTTCAGTTGGGCGCCAACAGCGCTCACTGCCAGTTCCTCAACTGTACTTTTGTGGATAGCAACACCGTTGTTACCAACGCTGCTGCAGCATTGCTGAATACCGGCAATTCCGACTCTGTGCTGGTTCAGAATTGTGTTTTCTACGGCGGTACCCTTGGCGCCACTGTTACCGGTGTCGCTCCCGATGTACGCTCGACTGGAAATATTGTTCGTTTCAACGATTTCTCCAACCAGGTCAATACTGCCATTCGTGCCGTCAACCAGGATAACCTCTGGATTGATAGTAACTATGTGAACGATGTGCAGACCAATACCAGTTATGCCGTGCTGGCGCAATACTGCTATGGCGGCAGCCGTATCACCCGTAACCGCGTATATACTTCGAAAGGTACCTGCTGTATCGGTGTTTCCGACTTCCACGGTTCCCCCTCGAACTACGCAATCGTAGCCAACAACATGTTGGTTTCGGCCGATGATGGTACTTCCAACCTGCTGACCACTCCCCTTAATATAATTAAAGGTTCTTATATAAAGGTAGTGTTCAATTCGGTCCGCATGAATGCACCCACTCGTGTCAATATTGCAGCTGCAACCCTTGGCGGCGATATTATCGAGCATTGCTATTTCCAGAATAATGTCATCGCATCTTTTGATACTTCCAACTATGCCTTCTCGTTTATCCCTGGCGATAACGAGTCTACCCTCCAGGTCGACCACAACTGCTACTATTCTATCAGCGGTGTTATCAACAAACTCTCGGGTGCCAACTATACCAACATGAATGCTTGGCGCAATGCCGTTCCTGGCGATCTGGGTTCGGTATTCGGCAATCCTAACTATACCAATGGTTCTATCTGCCGTGTTGACCTTCGTTCCTTCAACGCGCTCCTCCGCAACACCGGTGTGGCCGTTCCCGAGGTTACTACCGACCTTTATGGTTCGGTTCGCGATGCTTCCAATCCTTCCATGGGTGCTTACGAGGTGGTGGCTCTGTCTATCGACTTCAAGCCTATTTCCTTCGTCACTCCTTATGAAAGCTATTGCGGCGCACCCAGCTCCATCCCCGTTGAGGTGGCTATCTGCAATACCGGTAATGGTATCTACTCCTATTCGGGTTCCAATGGTATACCCATCATGGTGTATTATTCTATCGACAACGGTCCTATCCAAAGTTTCACCGCTACCAACCTCACTATCGGAGGTGGCGACACGGTGACCTACCTGTCCAACCGTACCATGAGCCTGCCTTATGGCGCTAACAACTCCGACCGTACCTACAATATCAGATGGTGGGTGAAGTGCACACTCGACCCCGATGACCTTAACGATACCAATACCTGGACGGTTATTTCTCGCTATGCCGCTCCGGCACCCACTCCCATCAATGTGAATGTTAACTACAATACCGCTACTACGATTACTCCTACTGGCGGTATCAACACCTGGCCTGTCAGCTACTATACCAGCGGCAATGGACGTCAGCAGCGTTCGGGTATCTCTTGGTACGATGCCGATACGAATAAGTTCTACTATGGTCCCAGCTTCACTACCGACACGCTGTATGACGATACTACTTTCTTCATCTCGCAGAAACGTAATCTTCCTTTGGTGAAGATCACCGAGGTTCAGGTCAACCGTACCGCACCTGGTGCTACCAACCCGATGCCCTCATATCTCAACAGCGCTACTTTTGCAGTTGAACTGACCAACTGCGGCGATTATCCTGCCAATCTTGAAGGCGACTCCATCTTGGTGGTTCAGCCCACAGCTGCTGCTAAGATTTGGGTGCTTCCTAATGTGACCATCGAACCTGGTGCCAACTTGGTTCTTCAGTTCCGCACTTCAACCACGGCTACCGACTCTACCCGCACTATCTGCGCTCCCAGTACTGCCGTTGTTTCACCTTCGAATACTACCAATTTCGGTGTGATTTACCGTGATGGACAAGGTGTGGCTGATGCCGTTGCTTTCAACGCAGTTATCTCCTCCACTTCCAGCCAGCCTATTAACTGGAATAACCAAGGTGTTCCCGCTGCCGTATGGCAGGGCAATGCCATCGATTTGGCTAAGAACGGCAATGCTACCAATACGCCTACCGCTGGTGCCCGCCGCATAGCTTGGCCCACCAATGCTGCCAATGCTTCGCCCACGGCTACGGCTTCTCTATGGCAGGTGGCTACCGCAGCTAATCCGATGCATATTTCTGAAACCGAGACCAACCTTGTACGTTATTTCGATAATGGCTGCGAAGGCGCAATTTCACCCGTGAATATCACTATTATCAACCGTCCTACCTGTGACCTCTTCGTCGACCAGCCTCAGGTTGATACCGGTTGTAACCTTTCTTCTACCGAACCTATCGTTGTGACTGTTCACAATTATGGTGCCTCTGCTACGGGCAACTTCATCCTGAATTATAGCCTTGATGGCGGCGTCACTGTGGCATGTGCCGATAGCATCAATGTTTCGCTTGCTCCCCTTGGCGAGATTACCCATACCTTCTCGCGCACGCTCGACCTTCATCGTCCCACCGACACCACCATCCATCTGAAGGTTTGGGTGAACGCAATTGCTGGCGATGCTTATCGCAACAACGATACCGTTTATAAAACTATTGTTTCACGCTATTCGCCTGAAATCCCCAGCGTGGTCAAATATCGTACATCCAACTACGATGACACTATTACCCTTGCAGCAGCCGGTCTGCCTGCTACCGAACATGTAATTTGGTACAATTCCGCACTCCAGGTTTTGGATACCACTGAAGGTACTTTTGTTACCCCCACCATCTACCATCCCGATACTTTCTACTATAATGCTATCGCGCTGAGGGATGTTGCTAACACCCAGGTGGGTACTCTGGCTTCGGCTACCAATAACAACTATCCTTCTCCTTACAACCCCAAGACCCGCTATGTAAAGGAACAGTATATTTATACTGCTGACCAAATCCGTGCTGCCGGCCACTCCGCTGGCACAATCAGTTCGATTGCTTTCTTCCTCAATTCGATGGGTAATGGTTTGGAATCTTTCACTTTCGATTATTACACTATCAGAATGGGTACGACCACCAATGCCACTTTCGCCAATACTACCTATTTGACTGGTGTATCTGAGGTGTATTCTGCTAACAATCTCACGCTTACCTCCGACGATCTCGGCTGGGTCAAGCACACCCTTACCACTCCTTTTGTTTGGGATGGTACTTCCAATGTCCTTATCGAAGTGTCTCGCGCATTGAGCACTGCAGGTATCAGCGTTGGTGCCAATACTCGATTCACAACCCAAGCCAACACGGTTCTTACCAAACAGAATGCTACTGCTGACCAGGATTCCCAAACTGCAGCTGGTTCTAGAGGCGGCAACCGGCCTGATATTCTCTTTGGTTTCTTAGAGCCCGCCGGATGTCAGAGCGCGATGGATACCGTCTTTGTTGACGTTATTGGTATCCCCGATCATGATGCTGGTATCGAATGGGTCAATACCGACGCTACCTTCAACTCTTGCGATACTTCCGTGTTGAGCATTACCGTTAACAACATGGGTAGAGATACCATCACTACCATGGATGTGCGCTATAAGATTGACAACGATCCTTGGCAGACCACCACTGTAAATGTAAACGACCTCACTTTGGGCTACAGCCGTACTGTTGACTTCCTGTATCATCAATTCACGCCTGGTCTCCATTCCATTATTGCTGTGGCAAGCCTGTCTGGCGATACTGTTCTTTCTAACGATACCATCACCCGCACGATCAATGTTCGTTTCTGTGCTGGCGAGTACTCCATCGGCAACTGCACGATTGATGGCGGTAGTACCGATTTTGCTACCATTGGCGATGCTCTCAACGTCCTTCATAATGCTGGTGTTGATGGCCCCGTGGTGTTCAATCTCTGTCCTCAGACGTATAATGAACAGCTCAATCTTGGTAATGTAACTGGTGCTAGCGCCACCAATACCATTACCTTCCGTACACTCCCCGGTAGCAGCGATATGGCTAAGATTACTTACAATCCTACCGTTGCCGCCAACTATGTTATGGATATTAATGCCGCCAACTACGTTATCTTCGATAGCCTCTATTTCTATGCAGGCTATACTTCGGGTAGCGGCAACAATATTTATGCTAGTGTTCTGAAAGTGACAGGTTCGTCCAACATCACTTTCCGTAATTCTATCTTCCGTTCCAAGAAGACTACCGCTTCTACTACCAATGCCAATGTTATTACCCTCGGCAGCGAGAACCATTACATCACCATTAACAACTGCCTTGTTGATAGTGGTTACTATGGTATCCGCACTATGCAGAATGACCATAGTGATAATATTACCATCACAAAGAGTACTATCACACAATTCTGGTTCCAGGGTATCTATCTGCGCAATTGCGACACGGTGGTAGTTACTGTCGACAGCATCCACGCTGGTGTTACGGTTGCTGGTAAGCCCCTTACTGGTATCTATTTGGCCAATATCAACCATGCCAGTGTCCAGCGCAATTTCATTTATCTGATCGATAATGCTACCGGTGGTAAGCGTGGTATTGTGGTTTCGAATTGCCGTGGTACCAATATGGACCGTGTTACTGTATATAATAATATGATTTCATTAAATGGTACTGCAGTAGCATCGTTGAACTCTGCCGGTATTTGGGTAGACTCCAACTCGTACCAGGTTAACGTCTTCTATAATACGGCTCGCGTCTATGCCGGTCTCAACCAGGCAAACACCCGCGCATTCAGCGTTCAGCTTTCGTCTAACGTGAATGTGATGAACAATATCTTCGACAATGCAAGTAAGGGTTATGCAGCCTATGTGGCAGTCGACTCCTGTATTGCTAGTTCGAATTACAATGTCTTCTACTCCAACTGCCCGATCAATCCTACCAATGGCGCCCGCAAATGGGTACATTGGGGTGTTAAGGATCATCCCATCATGGACAGCTTGCTCGCCAACACCGTCAACCGCGACATTAACTCGTTCGACGAGCGCGTTTACTATGTTTATACTCCTACCGATCTTCAGCTTACTACGGCACAGTTCTCCGACCATGCCCAGTACAATCCTGATGTAACGCTTGACGTTTATGGCCACATCCGTCCTCAGATTCCTAAGCCCACCATTGGTGCTTACGAGTTCAACCATCGTCGTGTTACCCATGATGTTGCTGTAATGGAACTCCGTACTCCTTATGTGCCCGAAGTGACCACCGGCAACAATCCTACCGTACTGAATATCGAAACTGATTCGATTCTCGTTACTGCTGCTTTCTTCAACAGTGGTAATGCTCGCGAAACCAATATCACTTGGTATGCATATCTTGCCGATGTTAGCCCCGAAGTTCGTACTGTTACCCGCACCATCGCTGCTCTCGATGCTCAGGATTCTATCATCGACAGCGTGAAGATTGCTTCTCCTCTCGGCCTCGTTGACACCCACGGCGTTGTTGTTGTGGTTAGCCTCAACGGCTTGGCCGACCAGAACCCTGCCGATAATGTGGATACCGGTTATGCATTTATCTATCCTGCATACGACCTGAAGTGTGTGTCGGTAGCAGTTGATAGCACTTGCAATCCTGCTCACTGCCGCATGTACAGCGTGCCTTTGCGCTACACTATCCAGAATGTTGGTAAGAAAGATTTCCCTGCTGATTTCGAATTCTCTCTCGGCTACGACTATTATCTCTATCAGCCGACGAGCACAACCCTGCCCAACTTCCCAGGATATAATGGATCCGATGTCCGTACATGGGGTGCCGAAGGTGCACTTCCTGTGGGTATCACCCGCGAAATTGTCCTCTCCTCTCCCTACAATCCCAATCTCTATCCCACTGGCACTCTGCTCGACATTACGGCCAAACTCCGTGGTTTCGTGAACCACATTTATGATGTTAAGCCGCTCAACGATACTACCAATTACATCAACATCACTTCAAATCATACACCCGAAGCTCCTGTTGGTTCCGATACTATGGTCAACTTTGGTTCGTATGGCAACCTTTGGGCAACTCAGGGTGAGAACCGTGTTATTCGTTGGGGCCGCGATACCGTTTCTGGTAACTTCTTCTACAACGGTAATAACAACTACAACCGTTCGACCCATTGGAGTTCTACACCTCAATATTTCCACGATTCATGTTACTACCTCAGCTGCATAAGCAATAAGAACTGTACCAGTTATTATTCTCAGATCTGCGTTGGTGTCAATATGCCTCTTGCTCACGATGTCTCCATTAAGGAGGTTCTTTCGCCTCGTGCCAGCGGTAGAGTGTATAACGAACGCGATACTGTCAAACTCCGTATTGCCAACCTTGGCTCTCAGCCCGCTACGAATATTCCTATTACATTCCAATGGATGAATGCCAATGGCCGTACTACCTATCTCCAAATCACCGATACGTTGCGTCCTAGCGAATATACAATCCCGGGACGTACCAGCAATGATGAAAATCTGGCTCCGTATTATGATTTTGAGTTTGCTGTCGATTCGCAGTTGCTCAATATCATGCAGTACAATCCCTCTTTAGGAAGTCAGACTTATACCCTCAATGCTTGGCTTAACCTTCCCGACGATTTGGAACGCCACAACGATACGCTTCGTTCGGTTCATACATTCTTGTCGTTGCCTGAAAGTAAGTACGATTACATTACGCTTAATGCTCCTTCTACTACCGATGGTTTCGATATTTCGCTGGTGTCTTTCAACGAAATAAACAACGCAATGCCTGATCTCATTGGTTACGACAAATTGTGGTTTGGCAACTACAATGAATCTCAAGCCGAGGTTAGAACTCTTCGTATCCGTCCGGGCAATGGCACCCTTGCAGGTACCACTGATACCCTTACTGTGGTTGTGGCTAATAACATGGACGAGTCCGACTATAGCACTGCTGCTAGCCTGTGTGTAGCAATCGACTACAACCGTGATGGTTATTACGACCTCAATAGCGATGAGAACCTTACCCGTTCGACATTGACCAATACCATGGGTGTGAAGGTTCGCAGCCGCCAGCCTTTCAAACTGCCTTACACTATCCCCGTTCGCGATACCAGCCACCAGTTCGGTTATACCCGCATGCTTGTATGGGTTGACAACGATTCCAACGCATACATGGATCCTGCAGGTCTGGAAGGTTCAGATCATAATGGTGGACAGATTCAGCAGTACCTCATCTACATCGCACCTGATAAGGAACTTGACAGCATCGACGGTGCACTTACCCGTGTTGCCGGCCCTGCTCGCAATATGATTGCCGATTCTGCCTATGCTGTTTCAAGATATTCTGGCCGTACCGATCTGTATATCACCGATACCAATTTTGCAGTCACAGTGATGATGGCCAACAATGGTAGCCAACCCATAACTTCGGCCATTGTGAATTACACCTTTGCTAACGGATTGCATGTTCCTCAGACAGGCGTTATCAACTGGTCGGGTAACCTTCTGCCCGGTGAGAGCGTTCCTATCACCCTTGATTCGGTTCATTTCTATGAAGGAACTACCGACCTCACCTGTCACCTCGAAATTGAAGGTGATACGATGCATGATGCCAATAACTGGCTCTACCATCAGTATCATCGTTTCTATGTTGTCACTTTGCGCTATATTGATAGCTTCGATGAGGCAATCAACAAGTGGTATACTCCTGCTGGCTATAACAACTACACCCGCAACTATTGGAGATGCGGCATTCCTGCCAAGAATGTCATCAGCTCTGCCTATTCTCAGCCCAACGCTTTCGTTACCGACTGCAACCAAACTATTGTAACAGGTAAGCATGGTAATCGCAGCGTTCTGTACTCTCCCATTTTCGACATCCAGCAAATCCGTCCTGATACGCTTACATTCCTGCTATCAAAGAATCTTGTCGAGAACAGTACCCTTGTTATGGAGTATATCGACTTCGAGGGTAAATGGCAACGCGTTGATGATCCTGGTGCCCGTTGGGGTGCTACAAACAACACCTCTTGGTACGACGAGGAAGCCGGTTGGACAGGTTCTTCTCCCAATGGCGCTTACGTCAGCCTGACGCTCCCATTGTCGCTTATCAGCGGTGAGTTTGGTCAGAATGTTCGTTTCCGCTTCGTATACGAAACACCTGTAGCCGCCTCGGCTTCTGCCGCTTTTGGCGATGGTGTTGCTATCGACAACTTCCGTATTGGTCGCGCTCGTCGTGCTGTCGATCTCGGTGTCACTGAAATTATCGAACCTACAGCTCCGCAATTCGGCCAGACCCTTAATCCCAAGTTTGTCATTACCAACTGGGGTTACGATCCCATCAGCGATTTCTTGGTAGGTTATACCTATCCTGGTAAAATCTTAGGACAGATGGCTGTTTGCACCCGCACTGTCGAACCTGGCGACACTATCCATTGGGTACATCCTGATCCTTTCACCATTACGAATATCTTCCCCGATACTTTCGACGTGTATGCTTATACCCGTGTCGGCTCTGACGTATATAATGATAATGATGCCACTACAAGAACTTACGGTCTGTCTCCCTTGGCTAACGACCTTTACCTCTACGACATCATTTCTCCCGGTACTCAGGCCGTTGCAGGCGATAGCCTTTACATCACCCTCCGCCTCCGTAATTTCGGCCAGAATGAGATTGATGAATGCGATGTATACTTTGTCTTCAATGAGGGCGAAGAAGTGCATGAGCATGTCCGCTTTGCCGACTACTTAGGCCGCAACCTGGGTTCTACCGAATTCTTCAATTATACTTTCCGTAGGCCCGTGCGTGCTACCATGGGTACTATGCAGCTGCAAGCTTGGACTCGTTATCGCCTCGATACCTATCCTTACAATGATACCCTCTCGCGCGAAATTGCTAGTATTTCGTCGCTTGTCGATGTGGCTGCAACTGCTGGTATGGTCGACAAGCGCGATCACGATGAAACTTATTTCGCTATTGTTCTGGATAATGTCGGAGCTCGTCTGGTGAATGGTTTCCGCGTGGGTATGTGGTACGACAATGATACTTCAACTCGTTTTGAGGAGACCTTCTATACCGAACATGGTCTTGGTGCTGGACGTCGTGCTGTTCACATGTTCTCACAAGGTATTAGTCGCGGTTCGGCCCCCATCAACTATCTCACCGTCTATGTTGCTGTTCCTGGCGATACTATTCAGTGGAATGATACTGCCACCAATATTGCGCCTTATTTCAGTGATATCAGCTTGGATTTCATTGAAGTCGAAGAGAATCGTACTGATTCATGCCGACTCCGTGTGGCTCTTACGAACCATGGCAATATTACGTATAACAACAACTTCTCGATGGATCTTACCGTCAATGGGTCCAACAAGCGTGCTACGATTCTTCCTCAAGAGTTCCTCATCCTTCCTGGCGAAACTCGCAGATTCCCCATTAAGATGGATGATGGTAGCTGGTACAAGATTCCGAAGAACCCGAATCGTCAGTACACCGGTCAGGTTTACTTCCGCTTTGTCAATGGCGATGAAGATGCGACCAACAACCAGACGAACCGTATTGATGTAATCAACTACTTTGAGGATATTCCTTTTGTTGACGAATCACAATTTGTACTCGAACAGAATTATCCTAACCCCTTCGAGGAAACTACCGACATCGAGTTTACCATCCCATTAGGAGGCAATGTAAGATTCTTTGTCACCGATGCTATTGGTCGCCTTGTTTATGACAAGAGCGCCAATTACGAGGAAGGTCGACATGTCATTTCTTTCGATCGTGCAACACTTAATTCGGGTGTCTACTATTATGGCATCGACTTTGAGGGTTCGCGCCGAATGCACAAAATGATTATTCGCTAGTTATCCTAGTTCACAAGGTGTGTTCTCTCCCCGAGAACACACCTTTTTTTATTTATTCAGGTCTGATTGCTTGTAATTCCAAGTTTAATGATGCTAGATGAATTATGAAACAATGTGCATTGGTTTCCAATAGTTTTTCGCTGAGAGCGACCCTGGGTGAGAGTGAAAAATGCGACTCTCCTTTCCTTCTGGCTATTTCGGGAGGTATTGATTCTGTCGTACTCGCACATTTGTTGCATACCCAGGGCTACCCTTTTGCGATGGCGCATTGTAATTTCCATCTCCGTCCGGGTGAGTGTGATCGCGATGAGCTGTTTGTACGCCGTTTGGCCGAGCAGTATGGCGTGCCTATTCATGTGGCCGAGTTCGATACTGTTGCATTTGCTGCAAGCAACCATCTAGGCATTGAGGATTCTGCACGACGCCTTCGGTATGATTACTTCGAATCGTTGCTTCAGCAATATAGGTATAGTGCCATTCTGACCGCCCACCATCGTGATGATTCTAATGAGACTTTTTTCCTCAATTTGATACGCGGCACAGGGCTTTCGGGCCTTCATGGAATATTGCCTGTGCAAGGCCACATTCTTCGGCCTTTGTTGCAATGTGGCCGTTCAGATATCGAGTCTTATGCTGCCGCGCATCAACTGGAACATGTGGAAGATTGCACCAACGCGTCTCTCGATTACCGGCGCAACCGCATTCGGCACCAGGTTATGCCTCTTTTGCGCGAAATAAATACGGCAGCCGATAGCACGATCAATCAAACCATACTCCATCTGCAGTCGGTCGAGGCATTGTATAATGCTTTTGTTAGTAGTCTTCGATCCCAGCTCCTTGTGACTTCTCCAGAAGGCTCGGCGCGACTTTCATTATCTTTGCCATTCCCGGATCAAGCGCACCAGCTCCTGTTTGAACTTTTGCGGCCGTATGGCTTTAATATGAGTCAGGTTAATGACATTCTATCCTCCACTCAATCCGGCTGCCAGTTTTATTCGGCTACCCATCGTGCTATTTTGGATAGGCAATCTCTGTTATTGTCCCCTTTAGATAACCAAGTTGAATCCAGTGGTCAACCATCTTCGTATGATGGCCTCTTTAGAGAAGAATTGATTACCGAGCCTGCCGAATTGGCTCAGGCTCGTGCCAATGTAAAGTCACTTCCTTCACATGTAGCATATTTCGATGCCGATAAAGTGGTTCGTCCTCTCACTCTGCGCCATTGGCAGAATGGCGATCGTTTTCAGCCGTTAGGAATGGCTCGAGGGTCACAACTGCTAAGTGACTATTTCAGCGATCATAAATTTTCTTTGGCCGAAAAAGAACGCCAGCTGCTACTGGTTGATGCTTCTGGCACCATTCATTGGATAGTGTCGCGTCGAACGTCCCATCCATCGCGCATAACAGATAAGACCACAGCCATCCTGTCTGTTACATTCGACTCGGCACCGGATAAATAATGGTTCAACTGAGTGATATGGCCACAGTTTTTTCATCATCGCTTGGGGTGTATGACACTTTGGTAGAACCCTTGAATCGGATAGAAATTTGATTGGCTTTTGAAGTTTTTTTTTGAAAATTGTCACATTTTTTTTTGTAATTGAAAAAATAGTTGTATCTTTGCACTCGCAAAACGGAGGTATTTCCTTTATGGACATCCACGTAAATGATTGCTTCCGTGATGCTTGATTGTCCAATGGTGTAATGGTAGCACTCCAGATTTTGGTTCTGTCAGTCTTGGTTCGAATCCAGGTTGGACAACAAAAGTGAAAAATTGCCTCGATTTCTGTCGAGGCTTTTTTTATTCTATCCTTCAACTCTGGCCGATGACGTGCCGTTGAATCCGTGGGGCCCCTGCGGCCTTGTTGCGGGGTGTATGGCGCAATAAGGCCGCAACAACCCCGCAAGAACCCCGCAAGAAGAACGAAGAAACTTCGATTTTGGGATGGCGTTGCGCAGGTGTCTTTTTTTTAGATATAGTCGAAAAATGGGGCAAATTCGACTGGATTCATAATATTTTGTTAAATCCTATCGGCTTCAAGTCGGGTAGAATAGGTTGTTTTACGATTGCAAAAATCTGTACACCAGTTGAATGTAAAAATATTTCGAAAATCTTTGAATGGGCTGATATTCGAGGGTAGGGGGTGCGAAAGAGAGTCGAATCATTCGACTCCATTCGACTTCCATTCTACTGATGGTTTATCCTTCCTGAGCTTATTGGCAGCTCAATATTGAACATGAGAGGGTGGTGAAGGATGGTTTGCTATTATTTGGTTTTCAGTAGTTAATCATGTGATGTGAGTGCCGAATAGGGTAGGGGGTAGCCTCGCACCCGAATGAGCCTCCTGTGTGCCGTAAGCCGGAGTCGAATGAGTCGAATGGAAAAGGCGGTATGCTCGTGCTATTATTCTTAATGGCGGGCATAAAGTTTATTATTTCAAAAAAAATCGTATCTTTGCACGTTAAGCATTAAGCTGACAGTGTATTTAATTGATTAATAAATAATATATTATAATATGGCTGAATTGACCGAACAAGAACAAATACGCAGAAATTCGCTCAACGAATTGAAAAAACTGGGTATCAACCCTTATCCCGCAGCGCTATATGAGGTGAATGCTAAGTCCACCGAAATTCTTGAGAAATTTCCCCAAGACAACACGCTCTACCAGAATATAAGCATTGCAGGCCGCATTATGAGCCGCCGTATCATGGGTGCTGCTTCTTTTGTCGAACTGCAGGATGCTTATGGCCGTATTCAGCTCTATATTAAACGCGATGAGATTTGCCCCGAAGAGGACAAAACCATGTACAATACCGTTTTCAAGCGTCTTTTGGATATTGGCGACATCATTGGTGTTACCGGATTTGTTTTCGTCACCCAAATGGGCGAAATCTCTATCCATGTCAAGAGCCTTACTGTACTTAGCAAAAGTCTGCGTCCGCTACCTATCGTTAAGGAAAAAGACGGCCAGGTTTTCGATGCCTTCAGCGATCCCGAACAGCGCTATCGTATGCGTTACGTCGATCTTATCGTGAATCCTCAAGTGCGCAAGGTCTTCGAGCAGCGTGCCAAGATTGTCAATACTATGCGCGAGTATTTCAACGAACAGGGCTATCTTGAAGTTGACACCCCCGTATTGCAAAGCATTCCTGGCGGTGCAGCTGCACGCCCTTTCATCACCCATCATAATGCCCTTGATATCGACCTCTACCTCCGTATCGCCAACGAGCTTTACTTGAAACGTCTTATCGTCGGCGGATATGCAGGCGTGTATGAGTTCAGCCGCAATTTCCGTAATGAGGGTATGGACCGCACCCATAACCCCGAGTTTACCTGCATGGAAATCTATGTGGCCTATAAGGACTATAATTGGATGATGGAATTTGTCGAGACGATGCTCAGCCGCATTGCCATGACCCTTCACGGCAAGACCACGGTCAATGTCTGGGGCAACGAAATCGATTTCAAACCTCCTTTCCGCCGTGCTCCCATGTGCGAACTCATCAAGGAACATACCGGATACGATGTTGCCGATATGAATGAGGAACAGTTGCGCGAGACCTGCAAAGCCCTCAATGTTGAGGTTGACGAAACCATGGGCAAGGGTAAGCTTATCGATGCCATTTTTGGCGAAAAGTGCGAACATACCCTAATCCAGCCCACTTTTGTTACCGACTATCCTATCGAGATGTCTCCTTTGTGCAAGCGCCATCGCGACAACCCCAATCTCACCGAGCGCTTCGAACTGTTCGTCAATGGAAAAGAGCTGGCTAATGCCTATTCCGAACTCAACGATCCTATCGACCAGCTGGGTCGATTCCAGGAGCAGCTGCGCTTAAGCGAGAAAGGTGATGATGAAGCCATGTTCATCGATATGGACTTTGTTCGTGCTCTCGAGTTTGGCATGCCTCCCACCTCAGGCATGGGTATTGGCATCGACCGTCTGGTGATGATGATGACTGGCGAACAAAGCATCCAGGATGTATTGCTTTTCCCGCAGATGAAGCCCGAGAAGAAAGCCGTTGTCTCAACCGACGAAGAATTTGTATCTGCTGGTGTTGCCGAGCCTTGGGTTCCGATGCTCCGCAAGGCAGGCATCAACACCCTTGCTCAGCTTAAAGAGGCTAACGCCAACAAGCTCTACAACAGCTTGAATGGATTGCGCAAAAAGAACAAACTCGACATTCCTCCTGTGAAACTCGAAGAAGTCCAGGCCTGGATAGGTGAGTGATGACTCTTTCTGTCGAAGAATACCAAAAGGAGTATGGCGTAGGCTATACTCCTTTTTCTCTTTGATGCTATTTGCGGAAAATACCCGGTGCACATTCTTGCGGGAATGGCGATTTGCGAGATTGCCGGCTATGCGGCAGTTGGCTTTGCTGAAATTCTGTATCAAAGATTTCATATCCAGTTGCTATATGTCATTTTTTTTTTTATATCTTTGCAAAACAACATAGTTTATCAGCAATAACAAAACAATATGGCACACAAATACATGCATTTTTGCAAAACAGTCATTCTATCCATTTTTTTATGTCTGTTTGTCAGTTCCTGCGTACAGAATGAAGAAATCCCTGCCACCATTGCAGGCTATACCACGTTGGAAGATCTCGATGGGCATACTGTGGGTGTCGTTGCCGGCAGTACCATGGATGTGATGCTGTCTGACACCGATAATTTCCCTAACATCACCCTTCTTCGGGTCAAAACTCCTGCCCAGTTGATTTCCCTGATTGAGCACGATTCTGCCGATTGCGGCATCACCGACACCATCCAATTAATGGCCCACAAACTCGAGCAGCATGGGTTGGCAGTCGATTTCAATCTCCCAGGGGGTTATGACGTGGCTGCTGCATTCAATCTTTCAAACGAAAAATTGTGCAGCCAGTTCAACGATTTCCTTGTTCAGGTCAAGTCCGACGGTACCCTCGATTCCATTTTCTCCCGCTGGTCCAGCTATGAGATGGATACGGTGGTGATGCCCGACATGCCCGAACTTGCCGAATTAAAAGGCCGTCCTATCGAAGTGGCCACCCTGTCCGAGAATCCCCCATTCTCATTTTATCGCAACAATAAATGGACTGGCATCGAGGTCGAACTTGTTCTTCGATTCAGCCTGTTCATCCAGCGTCCTGTACATTTCAGCGGATACACTTTCGACGAAATCCTGGGCATTCTCCAGTCGCATAAGGCAGAGATGGCAACAGCCACTATTTTTATCACCCCCGATCGCTCCAGCCGTATTCTCTATTCTACCCCCTATTATTTCTGCAAGACATCGTGCTTCTCTTTGGCACGCTAGATTATTCACATTTTGATACTTTAGGTTTATGGAAATCAAGCAATTTGTGTTCAATCACTTCCAGGTGAATTGTTTTATTGTTTGGGATGCATCCACGAAGGATTGCTATATTATCGATCCGGGTTGCGAAGAGCTTTACGAGTACGAGCAGCTGTATGCTTTTGTCGACAAGAATGAACTCCATCCCCAAGCCATCATGCTCACGCATGCCCATATCGATCATATCTGTGGTCTTCGTGATGTATGCGATCATTATCACCTGCCGGTATCGCTTCATGCCGATGGCAAGAAACTCCTCGGACAGGCCGAACTGTATGGGTCGGTCATGAATTTCCGGACAAAGCCATTGGATGATCTTGATTGTCGTTTCATTGAACATGGCGACCATATCGGTCCTTTCGAATGCCGTCATGTCCCGGGCCACTGTCCGGGCAGTTTGGCCTTTATTCTTCACGACGAGCGTGTGGTCATCACTGGCGATGCCCTTTTCCGTGGCAGTATTGGCCGAACAGACCTCCCCGGGGGTAACTACGATACGCTCATGCACAGCATATACACCCAGCTTCTCACGCTTGACGACTTGTTCGAAGTCCTTCCAGGACACGGCGACACCTCCACCATCGGCGAGGAAAAGATGTACAACGGCTTCCTCCAGGTAGAGTAGGTGATGAGTGTCCGCAGAATGATGCATTAAGCCATGCCGTTTCGGCAAACTTGTCATATTTTTCATCGCCATTAATTTTATATGGTGACTTCTAATAATTGGTTTTCAAACGATTTTTGATTATTGGCGAGCAGATTTCATATTTGAGTGAGGGCGCAATGCGGTGCATTGTAACCGAATGAAAATATGAAAGATGCCGTCTAGAATCAAAAAGC
>JAGHRY010000107.1 GCA_018066145.1 Candidatus Colimorpha merdihippi
AGAAACAACTGTAGGCGCGAGCAAGTGCACCGCGGAGTTGTTGTGATTTGCTTGAAAATTTGTATCTTTGCAAGATAAGAAACAACGACATTAATAGTAAAATGGTCTGCATCTTGTTGTGATTTGCTTGAAAATTTGTATCTTTGCAAGATAAGAAACAACTGCCAGCGAGGATGAAGCCTGCAACCGCACGTTGTGATTTGCTAGAAAATTTGTATCTTTGCAAGATAAGAAACAACCACTAGGATTCTGCAACGTCCAGGTTTGTGTTGTGATTTGCTTGAAAATTTGTATCTTTGCAAGATAAGAAACAACTTTATGACAGGAAGCGGTTCGGATGAACTGTTGTGATTTGCTTGAAAATTTGTATCTTTGCAAGATAAAAAACAACGCTTAAAACTCATCGGAACAATTGAACTGGTTGTGATTTGCTTGAAAATTTGTATCTTTGCAAGATAAGAAACAACCATCATATGGCTCAACTTATCCGTACTACTGTTGTGATTTGCTTGAAAATTTGTATCTTTGCAAGATAAGAAACAACAAGCAACGCGAAGCATTGCCCCAGATCCTTGTTGTGATTTGCTTGAAAATTTGTATCTTTGCAAGATAAGAAACAACAGAGGGCGAGGAAAAGCACCGATTCGCATTGTTGTGATTTGCTTGAAAATTTGTATCTTTGCAAGATAAGAAACAACTTATTACAAGCGGCTATCGTACGGAAGAAGTTGTGATTTGCTTGAAAATTTGTATCTTTGCAAGATAAGAAACAACACATTCTGAGTATCTAGATGAGTGATAGCAGATTGTGGGTGTTTTTAGAAAATAAAAAATCCCAGGCTTTTGGCTTGGGATTTTTTGATTACAAATGGTTTCAATTTTCTGTTTTTGGGTGGTGAAAATGGTGAAAATTCAACACAAGGCACTTGTTCGAATGTGTTAAACTTTCATAAAAAATCAGAATAATTCTAGTTGCTGACCTGGGGCATTGGGCGGGACTGATTTGCAGTTGTGGAATATCTCAATCTCACCAAATTGTTTGTCGGTAATGGTGATGACGGCTACGTGTCCGTATTCCGGTAGAATGGCTTTCACGCGTCGCAGATGTACGTCGGCATTCTCGCGGCTGGCACAGTGCCGCACATATATGGAGAACTGAAACATGGTGAAACCGTCGCCCATGAGTTTCTTTCGGAATTGGGATGCTGCGTGACGCTCCTTTTTTGTTTCGGTAGGGAGGTCGAAGAATACAAGTACCCACATAATACGATACTGGCTGAATCGTGTATTCATAGCATATCGATTTCGGGGTAGGCTATCTTGCGCATTTCGCCGCTGAAGCACTTATATAGGCTGGCTGTAGTTTGGCTGATGGCTACCATCATGGGGCTCCGCTGACCCCCAATCACCACATCGGCAACGGGCAGCTGCAGGAGGTCTGCCTTCATTTCTTTGCTGATTTCTTGTGCATTGGGGTAGCGGGGTAGCATCTGAAGCACCAGCTGGTCGACATAAGGCCGGTAGGGCTCCATAATGTCGTCGGCTAGGCAGTAGGCGTTATAGCGGTTGTGGTGGTGAATACCTAAGGTGGGCAGCAAGCCGCTGGATACAAGGGCGCGAGCCACCATAGCGCGTAGGATGGCATATCCGTAGTTGAAAAGGGCGTTGGGCCAGTCGCCCTCTTGCCCGCGAGTCCAGCCGGGCAGGTTGGGAAACATGCAGCTCCAATAGTAGGCTGCGGCACGACCTTCGAGGTTGTCGGCATCGCCGCTTTTTACCTTTTGGCTCCAAGCGAGCATGTTGCCCACTTCGGTGTTGCACATTTGTTTCAGCACGGCAGCCTGGTTGCGTATCTTTTGGGCTACGGTTTGCTGCCAGAGTTGTTTTTTGAGTGGGAGCGAGGCGTTGATCTGGTCGCGAAAACGCTCGCTTTGAAGTGTGTTGCCGTCGAGCGGAAGGGTGAGACCTGTAGGCAGGTGGCGATTGTTGCAGGTGATGATGGCCACATTGTTTTCGAGCATGGCGTTCATCACCCCATGGGTGAGGGTGATTTGGGGATGGTCGAGAAGCAGTATACCTATGTCTTCGATAGGTATGGTGGTAGTGGGTTCGTGTTTGATGCCCATTTTGGCGTTGTAGGCCGATGGGTCGAGGAGTTTTACCACCAGCTGTCCGTTGTTGAGGGAAAGCATGGCTGGGTTGTTGAAACAGAGTGTGCGTTTGATCATATATGTTGAGTTTAGGGTTGTTCCCAAACATCAACAATATCGCCTGTTCTATCAACTCTAATAGGAATACATACCTCTTTTATCATCTCTTGGTCAAGTGTGAGTGCTCGCTCATCTTTATTTCCCCCTTTGTACTCAGTGCATTCAATACCATTCTTCTTATCTTGGTAATTGATGATGACGTTTGCCATTCTATGAGGAACGAAAAATGCTTGAGTTTTATTGAGGGATACGCATTTAAATATTCTGTCTCTTTTCAAAACGGTATGATCTGTACCATTTTCGGGAACATATACTAAATCGTTCGGGGATAGGATAAATAGCATTGAAGCCGAATCAGGAATAAGCGGAAGACCGAATATAGGCTTGTTTTGTTTCAAATAATCCACTAAAGAGTCCTTCCAGTACTGGCGATATTGTTTTTGACAATCTGCTACAATATATAGGGGTATTGTAATAAATTTACGTTTTTGAGGTTCTTCTGCAGTTGCATAAACAAGCATAAACATGTTGGCTCCGGATGCAGCTTCAGAATATTTATGGGGATTGCAACCTTTTTGTCCGAGAGGAAATCTGTTACCTTTTTCAAATATTCTCACTTTCTTGATTGGCTTGTGTTTTTTCCCACCATTGAGAATTTGAATATTTGCGTTCATCCTGTCGATGCCTTCGGGCGAAAAAGCCTTAGCTGCATCTCTTCCTTCGGCATCAAGATGGGCTAACAGTATTTTCTGGATACCAGTGTCAGTTATGCTTTCAATAACTTTAAGGGCACTATTGGTATCAGTAACACCGTTAAATATTGAAACCAGATCGTTTAAGAAACGTGTTGCAAAATAGCGCTCATTGGTATCCTTCGTGAAGTAGTAGACCTCAATTTTGCTTTTTACGATCTCTGGCCATACGTCTGAGTGCTTTTGAAAGTATGCAATAATGTCCTTGTTTGATACGCCTTTTTTTACCAGTTGCGATACTTTCCGTCTAATATCAATATCAACAATGTTCGAGTAATCATTAATGGCATTCTTAAATGATACTGTCTTTTTCAGTTTAAGATTGACTTCACCATGAATGGTTTCTTTATGTATAGGGTGGCAGACGCTAAGCAAATTGCCATTTTCTTGTTTGATACGTTCCTTTTTGTGGGTGATTGGGTCAATATGGAAGTAGTAATTGTTTACCTTCTTAATCACTTTAGCATTTTGCTTGAAACTGACGATGATTCCCTCCAAAGAGTTCTGCAAGTCTTGAGGGAATGATTCCCAAGGAAGTTTGAATGAAACAGGTACATCGCGTTTTTCTCCGTTTATGATTCTTGGCTCATAATTACGCAGTTTATGGGATAAGTCATAACGGCGGTTAGGCTCTTTAGCCGCTTCGTTGCTCAGCAGGTTTACATGATCGGCTGTGCAGCAGGCAATCACAATAGCATCCATTGCATGATGTCTGTGATCGATGCGCTTTATATCAAAGTTCTTCAGCAGTTCGGTTGGCATACTGGGGATTTCATGGCCAGACTTTGTAAAGGTTGTGTAGGCATGCGGCTTGTCTATTTTGTTCATCCGCTGGAATCGAGGAAGCATAAGTCTGTTCCATACACTATTGGCACCCCAATCACGTTTCAATGTAGTAGTGACTTGACCATTACAAACAACAACGTGTTTTGATTTGGATTCTGTCTCGATGTTTCCTTCTTCGTCCTTTTCTCTCACTATGTTAGATAATAGTCCAAGAATGTACTTGCTGATGTAGCGGGTATCGTTCATTTTCCGAGATATCATCTGTTCTGGAATATCATCCAAAAGAAGATTTGACATCTTCTTGCGGTTGTGGGAGAAATTGCGAAGCACAAGTGCTTGATACTCTTCAACCGAGAGGATCTTTACGGAACCGCCCCCATTTAATTGGACAATACGACCAGCTTCTTTGTCTATAAATTCCAAACCTAGTGAATTGTCTTTGAGTTTGTTTACTTCGGTTTCGCATATAACCTTATTGTTGAAGGAGTCGTCAAAATATCTAGATTTCGGGATAACATGCTCAATCTCGTATTCCTCGGAAAACAACTTTGAAAGCGGTATGGGGTTTCCGGTATAAGGTGATATGTATCTTTGGTCAAGCCATGCCTTATATCTAAGGATTTCGCTTGTAGTAGCTCGTTTTGAAGGGTCGGAGTTGCCAATGTTGTTTCTGATGCCACGCATATCATCAAGTTCCGCATCATTGCCTTCTGCCTCAGCGGTCTCCCAAACATCTGATTCGTAAAGATGTAATATTTCTTGCTGGCTGTGAGAATATGGGCGTATTTGAGGTATCTCGCCTTTCAATTCTTCTAAGAGGTATCTCACTCGCAGATTGTCGCTTTCGTTCTTGGCTATTTGGGCTGAGATTCTCTGTCGTTCTTGTTTTGAGTTTTTGAGGTTTCTGCCTAACTCAATATGGATTTCATCTATCTTGCCATACTTTTTCCAAACATCACGTACTGTACAGAGTGTCTCTCTTATGAGTTTTTCGACAATCGGATTGCGCAAATAGTTGATTTTTAGTGTGCTTAAGTACTTGTCTATATCCGAAGGAGATTCCCATTTGCAAACTTCTTGGGCTTCGGAATGATGATCATACACAGCATAAGAGGCTTTCCATTGGGGAAGTCCTTGGAATTGTTCGATTGAATCGTAGTCGGCAAATGTTTCCCTTGTTTTTTGACTGATTGATTGGTCGGCTTCTCCATTAATGATTTTGTTGATTCTTGAAGCCGTGCTTGCGTCAATTTGTGATTCATCCCAATGTTTACCACAACGCATAAAGGGAAGTAAACGTTTGATAGATTTCTCTGAAAATGAAGCGTAGCCTTCATCGACAAAAGAATTAAGTTTTGAGAAAACTTCAACAAAGTCTACTGGGTAACCTTTAGATTTTGCATACTTTTTCAGCGCCTTGGTAAATTCTTCTTTGGAAGAAATAGAATAGAGCAGATGCCATAGATGGTATTCTTCTTCGAAAGGTAGCAACCCTATAGACACATTTGCCTTTTTGAAAGCTGAATAAATCAAATGCCTTGTTCGGTTGCAAGGATATTCTTTATCCTCGACATAATTCCAGCGGTATTCTTTGTATTTGTTCCCCTTTTTTTCAATTACTTCTTTCAATAACGCATCTTGTTTGATGCTGGCTAGGTTATTAAGCTTGTCAAATAATTCTGCTAAAGAGTCGTGGGTAGGTAGGAAAAGGGAGGTTACGTCTACATCGGTTAGAAGCTTGCCGTTTTCAGTTACATTTTTTTTGTATATTCTAAGGTTGTTGACAAATTGCCATAGACGATATTCCTGGAAGTAGGGGTTTGATTTTGCACAACATTTGACGGTCCCAACCTTCTTATTGCCGGTCATGTTATCGGTGTATTCGAATTTCTCATTTGGGCAATTGTCAATAAGCCCTTTTTTTGACTTTAACGGGCGTTGGTAAAGTAAGGTTTCTTCTGCCAGAAGATATAACATATCATTGTTTGCTATACTCTGCCGATAGCTATCATTGGATGGGTATAATGCGCGGATAGCATCTTCATACAGCTTTCGGTCGGATAATTCGGGATGGAACTCTTGTTGCTTTTTGAGGATGGCATATAGTTCGTTGCGATAAAATTTTCTGTCTACAACTCTTACCAATTGGCCAATGATTTTGTCGGATGGTCTTTCTAAAAGTGCATGATAAATATAGCTGCCGATAGTCTGTCCGCTATTAGTAATCGACAGTTCGGCTTTTACTTTTTGAAGTCCCCAATCAGTATCATCAGCCAATTTGAACGAATATTTAATTGTGCCATCTTTCGTGGGTTTGGATGTGACAACAAAATTTTTAGTTTTCCCCACCCAATCTATATCAAAGCTGCTCGTTCGACGATACACGAATCCTTCTTCCGAATGGCCTTCAAAATAGATATTGTACCAATAGTTTTTCCCCTTTTTTTCATCAGTTTTTTCAACACGGGAAATAGTTAGTGCTAAATATTCTTTCCCTTCTGTGGGTGCATCCTCTTCGTTTCTGAGTTGGAAATATCCTCTTTTCTGATTGAATTGATGTAGAACCCAAGCCAGCTCTCCTTTCTCAATTTTAGAATGCAAGGCTTTGTTTCTGAGATAATATACAGTCCAATCGTAGGGTACATTTCTACCTTCAAGCAGGAGCCCTGGTTGATGTTTGGCAAAATCCATCAACATTTCTTCAAATGATTTCTTGAAAAGAAATTCACGTTTACCGTTTTCGCATTCAATCCAAGCGATTTTGGGTTCATGACCGGGTATGATTTTCCCATATCGGTCGAGTTGATCCGAATAATGCTTAGGTAAGAAATCTATTACTGATAAAATCCTATTTAGTCTCTCGCGTCTTTGTTTTCGTCGTTCATTTCTTCTGCGGGCAAGACGCTTTTCTGTTCGTTCACTTGTAGCAGATTGAATATTGTCTCCGCGATCAAAAGCATTGATAACATCTTGTGTTGTGGGAATAATACGAGAACCACTAGCTACAATGGTATGGTTTTCCGAATCAATCAATCCCCATCCAATACTGTTTGTTCCGGGATCTAGGCCGAGTATTCTTTTCATATTCATTATTTTATTAAAGACGACGAGGGAGTAAAACTCCCCCGCCCCCTTGATGTTTTCACAACGGAATAATCCTTATTGTGATTTGCTTGAAATTTGTTTTGCAAAGATACGAAGATTTTTTGAATTGGATAAAATATTTTTTGTTAAATGCTGATGTAATATTATTTCGCCTACGAAAAATGGAGAATAACTGTCACATTTCCAATACTATATTCGAGTAGAAAAAAAGTTACTCTGCTCGGGATTGAGGTTTTCTTGTGAAAGAAGGAGTGAGTTTATCCTATCGAGTTGTAATTAAGGATTCAAGTCCCCGAGAAAGAAATCTGCCTGGCTGGGGTGATAGTGTGTGAATACGTTTTTGTGGGTGGTAACAAGGTAACAAAGCTACAAATATTTATTCACCGCGAAAAACGCGAAAAATAGTTTTGCAGGAAAAACTTGGGCGGTCGCATGGAGGCCTTCCAAAAATTTGGCTGGCCAAATTGCTTTCGCGTTTTTCGCGAATTTCGCGGTTGACATTCAATAACGAAAAAATGAACGAACATCGAAAGATACGATGATACGATGATACGATGGAACGAAAGACGAAGGACGAAAGACGAAGGACGAAAACGAAGGACGAAAACGAAGGACGAACATCGAAAGATACGATGATACGATGATACGATAGCTCAAATCAACAAAAATTCATAAACCGCGAAAAACGCGAAAAACGCGAAATTTTTGTTGTCAGCAACATTTGTTTCCCCATTGGGGAAAAATCTAGCGAAAAGCGCGAAAAGTAGTTTTGCGGGCAAAACTGAGGTCGGTCGCATGGGAGGGCTTCCAAACTTTGGCTGGCCAAATTGATTTCGCGGATTTCGAAGATTTCGCGCCTTTCGCGCCTTTGGCGGTTGACCTCCAATAACGATGCGACTGAATCCGATGCGGCTGATATAATGCATAATGGTATGATATTGAGTTCTTTTGCATGAAGATCGTGTGGTGGAGGGTGGTCAATCGTATCATCGTATCATCGTATCTTTGAATGTTTGTGTATT
>JAGHRY010000269.1 GCA_018066145.1 Candidatus Colimorpha merdihippi
ACTAAAAAGTTCCGAAGTGTTGAAGCATCCATCTGCAATGGAAATAAATATCCATTCGTAATGGAAATAAGTTAAAATTCGAAATAATAATCGTATCTTTGCACTTGAGAAAAACATTCTAACTATGATCACAAAGACTGACATACAGAGCGTTATAGCACAACAGATGCGGATAATGGCTTCTTCGGTTTCTTATCCAAGGGAGCAACTTTCGGAGATATCGATACCTTATCCTGGATTTGCCTACATCATTTCGGGCATCAGAAGATGTGGCAAAAGCACGCTCGTGGGGCAACTCTTGCAGCCCAGGATGGACGATTCAATCTATGTGAAATTCGACACTCCGCGACTATATGGATTCACCATGGATCAGTTCCGGCTGCTGGATGCCATCATAGCTGAAAAAGAACCGAAATATCTCTTCTTCGACAAAATACAGGTGGTGGAAGGCTGGGAGGTTTATGTGTTGGGCAAACTCGACGAGGGCTACAATGTGGTGGTAACCGGCAGCAACGCCACCATGTTGAGCAAAGAGCTCGGCACCCGACTGACGGGCCGCCACATTGCCAAGTCGCTCTATCCGTTTTCTTATAGCGAATACGTGGGTTATCGCAACAAAGAGTATTGTGTCAGCAGCCTACGGGAATACCTGGTCGATGGAGGATTCCCCTCCTACCTCAACCTTGGCGATGAGGAGGTGCTGGCACAACTGACCGAGGATGTGCTCTACCGCGACATCATGGTGCGCTACGGTATCAAGGAAAGTCTGCCCCTGAAAAAACTGGCCGCCTATCTTGCCAGCAACTGCGCCCGCCTTACCAGCGCCAACAACCTGAGGGATGTCATCGGGGTGAAATCATCACAGACGGTGATAGACTATTTCTCATATCTCAGCGATGCCTACCTGTTCCACTTCGTGAGCAAGTTCAGCTACTCCTATAGGAGTCAGCAGCTCAATCCCAAGAAGGTGTATTGCATCGACACGGGCCTGCAATCGGTGCTCACCGCCTCGTTCTCGCAGGATGCTGGCCGTAGGTTGGAGAATATGGTGTATCTGGAGCTGCTGCGTCGGGGTGGAGAGATACACTACTACGCCGAGCGCGGTAGCGAATGCGACTTTGTGGTGAGCCACAAGAACAAGGTGGATACAGCCATACAGGTGTGCTTGGAAATGGACGATGAGAACCGAGACCGTGAGGTAAAAGGTCTGCTGTCGGCCATGTCGGCATTCGACCTGGCGCAAGGTGTCATCCTCACCGAGAACCAAAACGACACTTTGATAGAGGACGGTCGGCAGATAGACATTGTGCCAGTGTGGCAATGGTGCCGACGATGAGTTCTATGGGCTCTGTCTTGTACTGAAAAAAGTTGACTCTCTATGGAACAAAGACGAAAAAAAACATACCATCATGAAAAAGACACTTTTGGGCCTAATTGTGGCCCTCACAGCCACAATGCTGCTGACGGCGTGTTGCAGCAATGATTCCTCTTGTCCTGTGACAACGGCGGATTTCACCATGGATTCTTTTATTGATACAGACTATAGTATCGAAACTCCAGTATTATCAAAAGAAATCAGCAGCAGCAATAAAGGTAGTAGTGAAAAACAACCTCCAGCACTAACCATGTCGCATCTAAAGATTATTATTTCAATAGTCGTAGCATTTGGTGTATCAGGTGTGTTGGATCTATTGTTTGGGTGGTATAACATTGGAGGAAGATTGATCAGCAGAACTCGTAGATTATGTATAGAGTGGATTAGTTCATTTGTCTTACTTCTGCTAACCGATATTATCTTGATTTTCTGGGGTGAACCTTTGATGTGGATTGATATTGTAATAAACATACTTGTATGTACTGCCGGAACAATTATTGAAATACTTTTTCATTTGATAAAAAGGAAAATGATATTTTCCTCAAAAAATAATAATAAATTAAATTTAAAGTAAAATGAACAAAATCAAGAAGTCTGCAATTCTTTTTGGTTCATCATAATTTTGCGTAGATGTCGTTGTGCAAGGAAAG
>JAGHRY010000274.1 GCA_018066145.1 Candidatus Colimorpha merdihippi
TGTTAATATTTTTTCATATCTTTGCAAAATAATTGAAGACTCTTGATATGGCATACAAAAAATCATCTGAAACTGGCATGTTCGACCAGGAATTTACCCCCTATCAAAAATACAGATAAGATGATGCCTATATAAAGAAAAAAGTGTAACTTTGCAACCGAAATCACTCCTCGAAACCTATTCGATAAATGAGGCTGTAAAAGAAGTTAAATTACCTAAAAGGAGGAACAAAGGGTTAGCTCCACTTCGGTCGCTGGCCATAGCAAGCTCCTCTTCGGTCGCTGGCCATAGCAAGCTCCACTTCGGTCGCTGGCCATAGCAAGCTCCACTTCGGTCGCTGGCCATAGCAAGCTCCTCTTCGGCCGCTGGCCATAGCACTATGCCATCTTTAGGTCAAAAAATGAATTTATAGAACCCACCATCCTTTTATTTAGCGCGCACAATCTGTTGTTTTAGAATTCAAGCGTTTTTTGGCCTCCTCAACCGTTTCGTCCTCTCGCTTGAAAAGCAACTCTACGCTCTTATCTTCCACCTTGTTCCACCCCTGTACCACACTGTTCTCAACTGCTGCATAACCCTTCTTTGCTGCCGACTCAATGGCTTTGTAGCCTTTGACTACATTAGTTGCAATAGCTTTATAGCCTTTGACGAAAACGTTGGCGCTCTCCATAGTTTCAATCTCATTAGTTTGCGCATTGGCTTTTGCGACCAGGCCGAAAGCGGCGACAATTGCCAGGATGTTCTTCTTCATTTCAGTAAAAATTTTTGTTTGTTAAAAATTATTGTTTGTTTTCGGTTGCAAAAATACACAATCAACATCAGTATCACCGAAAATATGAACAAAATGAACAAAAAATACGTAAATATGGACAATATCGCAAATTTATATGCGTTATTTACTATAGTTTGACCACCATTTTTGAACATAAATGGAGTAAAAAATACATTTTTGGGCATGAGAAAAGACAACGATACTTCGCTATTAGACCTACTACCCCTGCAGCCCGACGCCGAGCATCCATTAGTGTACAACGGCTGGAACGGCCAGATTGCCATCTTCAACGAGTCGCAGATACAACAAAGTATGGCATACATACGCCGCCTGTCTGGCCATTCAATCTGCATGGACAGCTCCTTTTTCCTCATGTGCACCGCCGGCAAACTAGACCTATTGCTGGACCTAGAACCCTGCCAAGTGGAATCTGGACAGCTGCTGGTAGTGATACCCGGCAAAGAGATAGTGGTACAGCAAGTATCTGACGACTTCAACGGCGTACTTGTGGTGACCGGCAGCCAGTTTACCGATGGTCTGCAACTCTCCAATCCGCTAGCCACCTTGCTTACCCTTGCATCCACCCCCGTGCGCACCATCAAATATGAGGCAATGAAATCCATCGAGACCCTCTGCGCCATGTTCGGCCGCCTGGTGACACTCAACGACCTACCAAACCAGCGCCATGTGCTGGAACTGATTGTGGAGCTGATGTTCTACACCATGGGCTACTACCTTCATCCGCCCAAAGCCATCAAGAAGAGTTCTGCCGACTTCCTCACCGACCAGTTTGTCCAACTCGTGGACTCCGATCACCGCAGCCATCACCAATTAGAGCACTATGCCCAACTACTGAACGTATCGGCCAAATACCTAGCCGAATGTGTAAAACAGACCACCCAGCGCACCGCCACTAACTGGATAGAAGCCCGCCTGCTGGCCGATGCAAAACACCTGCTGAACAGCAACCAGATGTCGATAAAAGAGATAGCCAATACGCTCAACTTTGCCTCCCAATCCAACTTTGGACGATTCTTCAAGCGACTCACCGGCACATCACCGCTCGCCTACCGAAAGAGACATTAGTCCGAGTGCGTCGGTATCCAATCCATACTTGCTGTGCTTGTGGCGATACTTTTGCTCAGTAATCTCAAAATGGATTTTCCCACTCCTCTCGGCTTCAGTATCTGGTAAATTGACACTTGCCACACAATAATCCCATTATCAGTGCCGTTATTATCATCACTAAAATGGTTTGAAAAATGAAAAGAAATTTCATCATCATTGTTTGTGTGCTGGCATTCATCCCATGCCTCACTCAATGTAAGGGGAGAAGTGATACCCAACTCGAAGAGCCGTCGGCATCCGCCACTTTCGCCGCATTTGCCCAGCATTTCAGCAGCTCTACGGCATTTGCTACCGCCACAGTGGGCGGGCGCGAGGTGCTGTTGACGGCGCAAGAGGTGTTTGGTGAAGGTGAAGATTTAGAGGCCGTTGAGGCTACAGTGTTTGCACTCGACTCGGCAGGCAGAATCGTGAGCCTCGGCTCGGTGCGCTCTCAGGGCAGCAACTATCCTGTGTCGCTGCTGGATGGGCGGCTGATGGTGGCCGGACACCAATTTGTGTATGCCTATGATCTCAGAGGCGAAATGCCAGAGCTGGTGCTGGATAAATGTTTCCAGGGCGATGGTCCTGAGCTGGATGCTGCCTTCGACACCTTCGAGTTGGCCAAGCCCATCATATTTAAGCGTTTATGACCTTACAAGAATATAGAGATTACATTGCTGCGGGCAATGCCGTGGAGGCTGGCAGCGAGGCACATCTGCTGATGCACCAGATGTCGCAGGAGGCCATCCGTATCACCATGGAAATCAACAACAAGTATCACACGCCAGAAGAATTGCGAGCGCTCTTCTCTGAGCTCTGGGGCATAGAGGTGCCAGAGAGTTTTGCCATGTTCCCGCCCTTCAACACCGACTGCGGCAAGAACACCCACATCGGCGAGCGGCTCTTCATGAACAGCGGCTGCAAGTTCCAGGACCAGGGGGGCATCTTCATCGGCAATGACTGTCTCCTTGGCCACAACATGACCCTCTGCACCATCAACCACAATCCCGACCCCGACCGCCGTGGCGACTTGGAGTTCAAGTCTATACGTATCGAAGACAAGGTGTGGATCGGCGCCAATGCCACCGTGCTGCAAGGCGTCACCATCGGCGAAGGTGCCATCGTTGCCGCCGGAGCCGTGGTCACCAAAGATGTGGCATCGAGAACTGTTGTCGGTGGTATTCCTGCAAAATTTATGGCTCTTCATAAAAATGCGTAGATAAGAGCAAATAAAGAAGCCGGTCAAGACGTTTATAATGTACCACCAAAAGTAAACGTTATGCAGACCAGCTTCCTATATCAAATGATGGGTGTAGCAGACC
>JAGHRY010000078.1 GCA_018066145.1 Candidatus Colimorpha merdihippi
AGCGCTTGTGAATTTGTGAATTTGTGAACATCTCTGCAAAGTACTATATTTCATAGCGTTGTATTTTCCTCGAAATTCAAATGTTCACAAACACCACCCAAAAAGCCCCTTTTTCCCACCAAAACCGATAGCCAAACCATCAAAAAAAGCAGAAAAATTATAGGTAACATCTATAAATTCAACGTTTGAAAGAAATGATTATTTATAAACTTTTCTATGATTTAGGCCTTCTTTTGGCATCTTGCTGTTTATCTTTTTGTTCTCCGCTTCGCTATCGTAAAGTCCACTGGACTTTCCTTCATGTAGCCCGCTACACTCCTTCGCTTTGCACAGCAATCTGCCTAAAACAAGTCTCAAAATCATTAGAAATCAATTTTTGGATGTTACCTTTTTTCTATTTGAAAAAAAACGCGTATTTTTGCAGAAAAATTCATCAAAACACCCCCAGAATGAATAATAAATTTAATCATATTCGTAACTTGTTCTCTATCAATCTGATAGGGGGGGGGTATTTCGTGTGTTCGACAATCTAAAAACCACCCATTAGCAGCCAGTTGGCATTCTGCAAAAGCGTCCCATTTGGGTCGGCTGGCGTTATTATTGTTGTTCGCGGGCGCGTGCATAATGGCCTCGTGCAGCAAAAAATCTTCCGATTTTCGCCCTGCTTTAGGGCCGAATGACCCTACAATCTTCTATTCTTTGCAGGGCAATCACCGCCTGGTGTCGCATTTCGACGACCAGCACCACGACTTTGCCCTCTTTGCCATTCCCCTTTATTGCCGCTTCACCCCCGACAGCGTGCTCTTCTTCCACCTCACCTGCCATACCGAAGATGGCAGCAGCCGCATTGAAGAAACCATAACCGAAGATGCCGCCAACGCCAAAATCGGCTGAGCCACACATATATAATAATCGAAAATGAAATAGAAATCAATCACTAATACTTTAATATCATGAAAAAAGCATTATTATTTATCCTTCTTTCGGCCTTCGCCCTCACCAGCTTCGCCCAAAAAGAACATCTCAAATTCCAAGGAATCCCTATTGATGGAAGCATCAGCAGTTTCAATCAAAAGGTTGCAAGCAAGGGATGGACATATGATTCGTTTTTAACTAAAAATGCCCCTATGGCTTGTAATGTCTATAAAGGGAAGTACTTTAGCCGTGAAGCTACTATGGCAGCATACTACACTACCCAAACCAAAACAGTGTTTAGAGTGAGGGTGATTATTAATATAAGTACTAAGAGTACTATGGAAAGCGTAGCAGATGAACTGAAAAATTTGCTCAAGAAAAAATTTGAGAACAGCACTTTAGAAACCACAACTAGCGATGAAGATTATCCTCTGACTATAATTTATATTCCCAATGCCAGTGGTGATACTTTAGTAGGAGCCATATCGATACTCGAAAAAGATTATTTATCAGATTATACTTTGATAATAGATTTTGAGGATGTTATCAATTCCGAAAAAGATTCTGATGAGAAGTTATCCGACCTATAATCACGAAAAAATAATTTCACAAATAAGCTTATGGCCAACAAAAGCAACTTCAACGAGAACACCCGAGTGCAGATCCCCGCTGCACTACACCTCGTGCGCCTGGGCTACACCTATCTGAGCCACATTGCCGACACCGACTACCACCACGCCAGCAACACTCTGCTTGCTCCCCTGCACGATGCCATTGCACGGCTCAACCCCCAGCTCACTTCCGCACAAGTAGGCGAGAAAGCCGACGAGCTGCTCCGCACCGTTCACAATACCGATCTTGGCCGTGAGTTCTTCAAGCTTGTCACCAGCACCAGCGGCACCAAGTATATCGACTTCAACAACCCCGATAACAACACCTACCACGTAACCACCGAGTTCACCTGCCGCGACGAGCGGACCGACGACAATTTCCGTCCCGACCTCACTGTTTTTGTCAATGGACTGCCCCTGGTGTTTATCGAAGTCAAAAAGCCCAACAACCACCAGGGTATCCTGGCCGAGCGCGACCGCATCAACACCCGCTTCCGCAACCCCGCTTTCCGCACCTTCTTCAACGCCACGCAGTTCATGATATTCTCCAATAACCAGGAGTACAACACCGACTCGCAAGTGCCCATCTCAGGTGCTTTCTACGCTACCACCAGCAGCAAAAAAGCCTTCTTCAATGTCTTTCGTGAGGAAGACCCCGCCCTGCTCTCCCACTGCGGATTTCAGCCTCAGGTTGACGAAACGGTAGAGATGGAAATCCTGCGCCACCGCAACTGCCCTCAGCTCCGCGCCCTGCCCGAATACAAGACCAACCAAGACCCCAACACCCCCACCAACCGCACCCTCACCTCCATGCTCAGCCGTGAGCGTCTGCTCTTCATTCTGCGCTACGGCATAGCCTATGTGGAGCGGGAGTTTGAGAACAGCAGGGGCGAGAAATGCACCGAGTTGCAAAAGCATATCATGCGCTATCAGCAACTCTTTGCCACCTATGCCATCCGCCGCAAACTCGACGAGGGGGTCAATTCCGGCATCATCTGGCACACCCAGGGCTCGGGCAAGACCGCCCTGGCCTACTACAATGTCAAGTCCATCACCGACTACTACGCCTGCCGCAACACCGTGGCCAAGTTCTACTTTATCGTCGACCGCCTCGACCTCCTGGAGCAAGCTGCCTCCGAGTTCAAGATGCGTGGCCTTATCGTGCGCACTGCCCAATCGCGCAAAGAGCTTATGGCCGACTTTGCCGACTCCACCCCATGTCACAACCCCGAGGGCAAGCCCGAAATCATGGTGGTCAACATCCAACGCTTTGCCGAAGACCGCGAGCGCATCACCCCCAAGCAGCTCTACAGCATCAACCTGCGCCGTATCTTCTTCATCGACGAAGCCCACCGTGGCTACAACCCCCGGGGCTCGTTCCTGGCCAACCTCTTCGATGCCGACAAGCAGTCGGTCAAGATAGCTCTCACCGGCACCCCGCTGTTGATTGAGGAGCGCGAGTCGTGGCGTGTCTTTGGCGACTATATCCACACCTATTACTACGACAAGTCCATCTCCGACGGCTACACCCTCAAGCTCATGCGCGAGGACATCGAGACCATCTACAAAGAGGAGATCACTGCCATCGTCGACCGCCTCACCGATGAGATAAAGGTCAAGAAGAGCGACATCGACCACGATGCCATCATCGAGCACCCCAGCTATATCAAAGGCATCCTCCGCTATATCTTTCATGACTTGCGCCGCTCCCGCATCCAGCAGGATGCACCCCACATGGCCGGCATGATTGTGTGCGAAACCAACACCCAGGCGCGCAATGTCTTCCAACTCATCCAAGAGCAGGACACATGGCTTTTCGCTCCGTCCCAACAGTCTCCCGCCCCTGCCGAGCAGGAGCCTTTGGCTGCCGAGCCCGCGCTCCTTTGGAATGTTCCCCAGCCCCTCAAGGCCTCCCTCATCCTCCACGACGAAGGCGACAAATTCGAGCGCAAAGGCAGCATCGACCTTTTCAAGAAAACCGACGATATCGACCTCCTCGTTGTCAACCGTATGCTCCTCACCGGCTTCGATGCGCCCCGTCTCAAAAAGCTGTATCTCACCCGTTCGCTCAACGGCCACGACCTGCTACAGGCGCTCACCCGCGTCAACCGCCCCTACCTCGACTTCAAATACGGCTATGTGGTTGACTTTGCCGATATCAAAAACAACTTTGTCGACACCAACAACCGCTATATGCGCGAGCTCAACCGCACTACCGAGCAGGCCGACTCCGCCGCCGAGACCGCAGGTGCCGGCAATGCCCTCATGGTGTCCAACAACGAGGTCATCACCCAGATGCAGGACATCAAGTCCACCCTCTTCCAATACACCACCGAGGATGTCGAACTCTTCCGCCAGCAGCTCGACACCATCACCGACAAGGAACAGCTCTACACCCTCCTCCACACCCTCGACGATGCCAAAGCCCTCACCAACCAGGTGCGCTCTTTTGGCGACGACGAGCTCAAAACCCGCTTCGAGGCCCTCAAAGTCGATTCCATCCCCTGCCTCATGTCTGAGGTACGCCACCGCATCGAGAGCATCAACCTCCTCAGCTCCACCGACCACAAGGCCGATGTGGCGGGCATCATCCGCGAGGCTTTGTCTATGATGGAGTTCGAGTTTCGCAAGCGTGGCGACGAGGAGTTGCAGATTGTCTATAACGACCTCCGCGAACGCTATGAGAAAGTGGAGACCGAGTTCCACGCCAATATCGACACCGAGGCCGACGACTACATCACCCTGGCCGAAGCCTTTAGAAAATACTTTGCCAAGCGCGGTTTCACCCCCGACACCGTGGCCGAGGCCAAAGAGGACATCGGCTATATCGACAGCGTCATGGCCAAGATACAGGCCATCAACCGCGCCAACCGTGTCCTCCAAAGCAAGTATGCCAACGACGAAAAGTTCGTGCGCATCCACAAGCGCATCCGCGAGGAGAACGAGGAGCGCACCCGCCGCACTCCCCCGCAGCGCCCCATCATCAGCCAGTCCGATATGGAGATTGCCCGCGGCCTCAATGCCGTAAAGCAGGGCATCGATCGCCAGGTGCTACTCGACTACCATAAACTCGACAATACCGGCTATTTCGACCAGCTGGTGCTCAGCAACCTCTCGCTCCAGCTTACCGACCTTGATATCGTAGCACCCCTTGCCGACCGCCGTTGGATGCAGTCGCGCATCGCCAGCGAATACCTTGAAAGCTACCGCAATATGTAGTCCCCAAAAATCAACAATTCAACAAATCAACAATAGCTCATGACCATCGAAGAATCCACCAAACGCCTCATCGACTCGCTGAAAACCACCTGTGGCAGTTTCGGCCTCGGCAACGACGGCAACGAATACAAGATCATCATCCAGATGTTCCTCTACAAATACTTCAACGACAAGTTCGGCTACGAGGCCAAGCGCACCAAAGTCTATGGTCCTCGCCTGGCCGGTGCCGACCAGTGGGATGCCGAATACGACACCTTCAGCCCCGACGAGGTGGACGACCTCTTCGCCTTCCTTCCCCCGGGCACGCCTCGCCTGCGCCCCGAGCACACCATAGCCCACCTCTTCAATGCCCAGCAGCAGGGCGATTTCAGCGCACTGTTCGACTCCACCATGCTCGACATTGCCGACACCAATGCCGACCTCTTCTCCAATGCCACCGTGGGTGGCTCGCGGGTCAGCATCTTCGAGAAGATCACCCAGTACATCCCCGACGACAACCAGCGCGACGAGTTCGCCATCTCGCTTATGCGATATGTGGCCGACCCCAATATCAATTTCGAGGCCATGTTTGCCATGAAGTACGACTTCTTCAGCACCATGTTCGAATACCTCATCAAGGACTACAACAAGGACGGCGGCGGCAAATATGCCGAGTACTACACCCCCCGCAGCATCGCCCTCATTATGGCGCGACTCTTGGTGGGTAACGACACCGACCTGCGCAATATCGAGTGCTACGACCCCTCTGCCGGCTCGGGCACCCTGCTCATGGCACTGGCGCACACCGTGGGCGAGGACCGCTGCACCATCTACAGCCAGGATATCTCGCAGAAGAGCTCCAAGATGCTCCGCCTCAACCTGATTCTCAACAACCTCGTGTCCTCCATCCAGAACATCATGCAGGGCGACACCCTCCTCAACCCCGGCCACAAAGAGGGCGACGGCTCGTTGAAGAAGTTCGACTACATCGTCAGCAATCCTCCCTTCAAGCTCGACTTCCCCGACACCCGCGACACCCTGGCTGCCGACACCCTCCGTTTCTGGGCAGGTGTGCCCAACAAACCCAGGCAGGTCAACCCCAACAAGCCTAGCATGGAGATATACACCTGCTTCATCCAACACCTCATCAACTCGCTCAAAGACCAAAAGGGCAAGGGTGCCATCGTAGTGCCCACGGGCTTCATCACCGCCAAGAGCGGCAACAAGAAGAAAATCCTGCAGAAGATAGTCGACGACAAGCTGGTGTTCGGCTGCGTGAGTATGCCCAGCAATGTGTTTGCCACCACCGGCACCAATGTCAGCGTGCTGTTTTTCGACAAATCCAAGAAACACGACAAAGTGGTGCTGATCGATGCCTCCAAGCTAGGCGAAGAATACAAGGATGGCAACAACCAGCGCACCCGCCTGCGCGACTTCGAGATCGACCAGATAGTCGATACCTTCCTGTCGCAGAAAGCCGTGGACGACTTCTCGGTGGTGGTGAGCCATGCCGACATCGAGGCCAAAGGCTATTCCCTCTCCGCCGGCCAGTACTTCGACATCAAGATAGAGTATGTTGATATCACCCCCGAACAGTTCGAGGCGCAAATGGCAGAACACAAGGCAAAACTAGCCGAGATGTTTGCCGAAAGCCATGACTTGGAGCAGGAAATAATGGAGCAGTTAGATAAAATAAAGATGTAGTATGAAATATAAATTGGCTGATTTGTTGACCATTTATAATGGATGCGACCACAAACATTTAGGAACTGGCTGTATTCCTGTATATGGTAGTGGAGGAATCATGCGTTATGTGGATTCTGCATTATCTCATGGACCGAGTATTTTGTTACCCCGAAAAGGAACTATTGACAATATTCAATACGTTGAAGGCCCTTTTTGGTCGGTTGACACAGCATATTATACAAAAATTAATACTGAAATTGCGAATCCGTATTACCTTTATTGCTATTTATGCAGTCTTGATTTAAGCGGACTAGTTTCAGGTACGGGGTTACCAAGTATGACTTTTGATAGTTATTATCATGTGGTTGTTGACCTACCGCAGATTGATTATCAAAACAAAGTTGCGAATTGTCTAATGAATCTTGACCGCAAAATAGCCCTCAATCGCAAAATCAATGCTGAGTTGGAGCAGATGGCGAAGGAGTTGTACGACTACTGGTTTGTCCAGTTCGACTTCCCCAATGCCGAAGGCAAGCCTTACAAATCCTCCCACGGCAAAATGGTCTATAACGACCAACTCAAAAGAAAAATCCCTGAGGGGTGGAGCAATGCTAGATTAATAGATATTGCTAATATTACAATGGGTCAATCACCTGAGGGGAGTACATATAATGGCAATGGGGATGGAGTCTTGTTTTACCAAGGTTCAACAGACTTTGGCGAAAGATTTCCCCAAGTAAGGCAATACACTACCTCACCCACTAGATTTGCAAAAAAAGGAGATATCCTAATGAGTGTTCGTGCGCCAGTAGGAGCAACAAATATCGCCAATAACGATTGCTGTATTGGTCGAGGTCTTTGTGCAATGAATTCTAAAATAGGTTCTATAACCCATTTGTATTATATTATTAAAACATTCGAACAACGTTTTAATCATGCGAATGCTTCAGGAACAACCTTTGGCTCAATCACAAAGGAAGAACTGCACCAATTGCCAGTTATTAAACCAGAACAATCTATTATTAACCAATTTGAATCAATTTGCCAACCGATATTTGACAAACAAATGACCATTGGCGAAGAAAACAATCGGCTTGTGTCCCTCCGAGACCAACTCCTCCCATTATTAATGAACGGACAGGTAAAGATTAAATAAATCCAAAAACGGCTAGAGAAATCAACTAATTTTGGAAAAAAAGTGTATTTTTGCAATTCAAAAAACTAACAAATAATATTATGAGCGCAACAGATAAAGAACCTGGATATGTGTATATCCTAACCAATCCTAGCTTTAAGGAAGATTGGGTGAAAATTGGCAAGAGCAGCCGCCCTGTGGAAGTACGTTCTAGCGAATTGGACAATACTGCAGTACCACTTCCCTTTGAAATCTACGCCACCATCAAGACGGTAAAATACAACGAGGTGGAGCGTCAGATTCACAAAAGTATCGACCGTATATCCGACCTCCGTATCCGTCAGAACCGAGAGTTCTTCAATATAGCTCCTGGAGTGGCTACGGATATGTTGCTTGATTTGGCAAGGCTACTTGATGATGCCGAAGTATGCCGTTATCAAGACAATGCGCCCTACAAGATATACCCCGTAGTTGAGGCTGCTCCAGCTGCAAAGACCGACATAGACGGAGCCCATGGGCCTCAGCGGAGTAATTTCCGTTTCAGCATGATAGGCCTGTCGGCGGGTGATACAATTCAGTTCGATCCAAACCCATCTCTGAAGGTGGTGATAGCGGACGACAGAAAGATAGAGTATGAGGGCCGTCTTATGTCGCTTTCTGCCTTTACCATAGAACACATGCCCGAAGACAAACGCAACGCCAGTGGCACATACCAAGGGCCAAAATATTTCACCTACAACGGCAAAACTTTGTGGGAACTGCGATTGGAGAAAGAACAGCAAGAACTAAAGGCCGCACAAGAGGAAGATTAGTCCTATAGTGAATGCAAAAATAATTCGCCGATAATCCCATGTCAACAAGACACAGATGGCTGCTGGCGGACGAGCTGCGGGTGCGGGCTGATACGGTGGAGGAAATCAACGACTGGGCCGTCCAGCTGAGTCAGACGCCATAATCGGGTGATGGTTGCACTTCTTATTGGGACTTAGGCCCCAGCGTGTATTATTTTCCAAACAAAAGAATATTATTTCCGAAAAAAGTTGTATCTTTGCATTTGCAACTTTGATGCATCAGAGAAACCTCACAGGATAAACAAGTGCATGTAAATTATTGTAATACTATAATATTATTATTTAATAATAATTGCATATAATAATTCGCCATGAAAGTAATTGAGAATAAGAGTCAGAAAAAGTGGAAGCATTATAACAATAGCTTTAGAATAGCTGTGAACTATAGTGTGGTTTTTGAAGTTTCGATTGCCTCATTGCCATGGAGTGATTTATTACGGCCATTGGGTTATTCTCAAAACACTGAAGGCGAAAGGCACTTTTTTACCAAGAGGGCTGTATTGATCGAATTCCAAGACAGTACCATTTTCTTCAGTTTTGACCCTGCAACCACTACGCACGATAGCAGGGTTGATGAAATTGTATCGGTTGTCAGTCAGTGTGAGTCAACTTTCCAGAAATATCCTAAGTCTCTCGTTCTGAGTTCTGTAAATAGTTATATATTAAATAACTACCAGAATACAAAAGCTTATCAAAAAAAGTGCATTGATTACTTCTTCCAACAAATGGATGGCGAAGATTATGCAATTATTGTGTCCTCAGCCAATGACTTCTTTACGATATTAGATGTCAAGTTTGAAAAAGGTGACGGCAATAAAGGCGTGTTGACATTCTTTGTTACCACTAGTTTGAAGAATTCAGGGGAGAGCGTGTTAGATAGCGTCGAGAAGGTCAAGAACTGTATAGACCAGCTTCGCAAAGAAAACTACCAGGCATGGCGGGCTGTGGTGTCCGATAAAGTATTGCGGGTTATGGAAGGAGGTAATTAATGAGTCAAGAGATCCCATTTGGCAAAAACGAGATTTCGCCTCTTGTCAGAAACTTTACGACAAGCACTCTGTTGGCATTGTCTTTTGTTTGTTCGCCTTCGGTATCGGCAAATACGCCTTCGGGTATTGTCAACGATGGCATCCTCTTCAATATCGGAGAATCAAATCCGGTGATCAACAGGATGCAGGTATCTAGGCTGGAACGCCGCCTGAATAAATTGGTTGAGATTTATCTCGACGAGGAGGATGCCGCCCCCATCAGCGAGTTGGCCATTTCCAACACCAAGAAAATATTGGTGACAGAAAACAACTCACTACTCAAAGACTGGGATATGTTCTCAAACGATAAAGGAGCAATAACCCTAGAGTACCAACGTCGGGAAAATGCAAGAGCTACGATATGCATATCCGACACCCAAATCTCCTATTTCCTCGAGAAGAAAAACAGAATGCAGGTCTATGGCATAGAACCCTTCTCGGAAGAAGCAGTATGTTCAATTTTGAAAAAGGTTATTTGAGATGAACACACCCGACGGTTTCTACGACAGTATCGACAACAACGAATTGTTGAGGAGAGACTTCTTTTCAAGATTCCGCAATGAGGAAACTGGCAATTGGAGCGAAAACGCGTTTCGACTTCGCCCCACGTTAAAACCGCCTGAGGTGTATCTGTCGCTTGCCCGCACAAAGATAGCCACCGATGCAGTGCATCATGCCAACGAGTTATATGCCAAAAGCAAAAACAAACTGAAGAAACTCGAAGGCTACGTGGAGCTAATGGCCAGCGATATCCGGGCAGTAGAGGTTGATGCGTTGGAATGTGATGTTTTCGCCGAAGGGTTTGAGGATAATGCTCATGCAGGACTTTTTTCTTGGACAAAAGATCGTGGTTTTCTTGATGCAAATTCTGATGTACCAGAACTGTTCGATTTGCAGAATAAGTTGCTACTCCTATCCATTCCCACATACAAAGACTATCCGGAAGAGGTTAGACGTGCCTGGAAAGAAATCGAATAAAAAGTTTTCTTTACTAATATGACCCCAATTAGCAATTGGCGCATAGTCGATGAGCTGCGGGTGCGGGCTACTATTATTAGCAACATCAACGACTTGGCCGTCCAGCTGGGCCAGCCACTGAGTTGGTCAAAACTGCCATAATAACTTTCAAAAAACTCAAAGGCCAACTGATTGCCACCATCACCCAATTTGAGTTAGACCTCTATTTCAATCAAGGGGAAAGAACGATACGTTCATCCAAATGCTGCAACGCTACAAGCAGGAATATGCCGAGAGCCTGCGTTAATATGTAGATGGTATCTGCTCTGTGGCTGAAACCAAGATCTAGCTGGGCAAAGACTTTTGGGACAGGTTTGGTTCGTGGGCAAGGATGTGGAGGAGCGGCTCGGGTACAGCAATACGAAACATGTGCTGTCGACACACGTTGATGAGGAAGACAAGCTGAGGTCGCAAATCGTGACCTCAGGTCAGAATCACATGATGGTGCTCATCAACGAGAGCGGCTTGTACAGCAGCAGGCTTCCGCAGGCCAAGGAGTTCATGCGCTGTTTGACTTGAGTGACGTGTGGACAGATCTTGAATTAGGGAATATTTCGGCTGTGAAACGCAGACTAGAATTGAGGGGGGGATTATTATTAATACCCCTACCATTAACCAGCAAGGTACCAATTAGGTGCAGCCATTGTTTTCGTTTTTCGTATTTTCGTTTTCGTAAAGCACAACCGTTACCAGTTTTACTACATTCACAAAATTCACAAATTCACAAATTCACACGCGCTTTTTTTTTGTTGATATGATTTGTGGTAATATCTAAAACTCCCAAAGTGTCAAGTTATTTCCGTATAAGAAACAAGATCGAACCCCAGCACCAAGATGCCATTGTGGAGGCCTACACACGGCGCGAGGACGTGGCGCACTTCACCGCCTTGAAGAGCCACGAAGACATTGCCGCCAACGACTACAACTTCTCCGTCAGCAGCTATGTGGAGCAGGAAGACAACCGCGAGGAGATTGATATCGAAGCCCTCAACGCCTAGCTTGCCGACATCGTGGCCAACTGCAACCAACTGCGGCAAGAAATCAACGAAATCATCCCCACCATAACTGATTTGCCACATTTTTTTTTGTGATTGAGAAAAAAAGTGTAACTTTGCATCCGATATAATTAATCTATACATTCATAAAAAAGGCAAATAAACTGGAATTCAATATATGATTACACGAATAGAAATATCTGGATTCAAGTCATTTTGGGATTTCTCGCTAGACTTTGCTCCCTTCACTGTGGTGGCTGGCACTAATGCTTCAGGCAAGAGCAACCTCTTTGATGCCATGCGCTTGTTGTCCAATTTGGCCACCACCGACCTTCGCACTGCTTTTACACAGATGGGACGTGGCGAGATGCACGAACTATTCTCGTGCTATGCCGATGGCCGCAGTGCCATGCACATGAAGTTTGCTGTAGAGATGCTAGTGCCGCGTACAGTGTCGGATGCCTGGGGGCAGAAAGACGAGCTCAAAACACCCCGCATGCGTTATGAACTGGAGATTGAGCGGTATACCGACAATCATGGTATCGAACAACTGAAAGTCGTCCACGAAAAACTTGAGCGTATAGCCTCCACCAACGACAAATGGGTGAAGCAATACATGAAGAATCAAAAGGCTATATGGTCTGCAGAACGTTCCGGCGGTGGCACCGGCAAACCTTATATTTCTACCCAACCCGATGACAAAGGGCTCATCACTATCAAAATGCGTCAGGACATGCACGGCGGCGGTCGCGACCGAGTGGCCGACACCGTAAGCCAGACTGTGCTGAGTTCGGTTATTTCTACCGACTTCCCCCATGTCTTTGCTGCCAAGCAGGAACTCATGGGCTGGCACTACATGCAGCTCAATCCCGAGGTGCTGCGCGAGCCTGCAAAGATTGATCTAGGTGTTGATTCTCCGTTGGGTTACGATGGCTCAGGACTAGCCGCAGTCATGTACCGCATGAAGATAGAAGACCCCCATCTCATTACTCTTGTCAGTCGCACGGTGACTCGATTCCTCAAGGAATATAAGCAGGTAGACGTGGTGCGCGATGATGAGCATCGACTCTTTGTCATCAAGCTCATCAATCAGAAAAATGTGGCGTTCACCTCGCGCGTACTGTCCGAGGGCACATTGCGCCTGATCACCCTGGCAGTGATGATGCACGATCCCAAGCACCAGGGGCTGCTCTGCTTCGAAGAACCCGAAAATGGCATCCATCCTGCCCGTATCGGTCAGATGATGGACCTCCTTTCACAGCTGGCCTACACCCCCGACTACCCCGATGAATTGCGCCAGGTGGTGGTCAACACGCACTCGCCACAGGTTATGGAACAGGTGTTTAACCAGTGCGACAAGAACAGTTCCGTGGCCTTGGTCTATTCCCACTCTGTGGTCCACTTCGACGAGGTTGAAGGCGCACGCACCAGCATGAATGTCACCCACATGATACCCGTCAGCCAAGACCCCCAGCAGTCCATACCGGGTATCGACGACACCGAGCGCAAGATTTGTATCTCCGAAGTGTATCGTCTGCTCAACCGAGGAGAGGAGGGTGCGCTATGAGACAGTTGCGCATAGCATTCTTTGCCGAGGGCTCTACCGACAACGCCTTCCTGCCCACAGTGTTGGAGAAAAGTGTCAACTACTGTGTGGATGTATATGGCACCTGTCCTATCGACATTTTGGGTGTCGACGAGATTGACCTCCATGGAGGAACGTTTGTTGACAAAGGGCTTAAGGCTTGCCAACAGGCATTGGAGCATGGAGCCGAGCTGCTTGTGGTGCATACCGATGCCGATAGTGCCACAGCCGGCAAGGCTTGGGCCGAGAGAATCCAGCCTCTGCTTGATGCCGTAGCCCAGGCCGATGCCAACACCCACTGCCAGGTGGTGGTTCCCGCCGTGCCGGTGCAGATGATTGAGGCATGGATGATGGCCAATAAAGACCTGTTGCGTGAGCAGATGGGCACAGCCAAGAGCGATGCCGACTTGGGGCTGAACCGCAAGCCCGAAGCTTATGCCGACCCCAAGCAAGCTATCGAAAACGCCATTGCCATCGTGGGACAGGACACCACCAAACGCCGCCGCCACCGCCTAACTATTGGCGACCTGTATGAGCCTCTTGGTCAGCAGCTCGACATCGAAGACTTGATGACTCTGCCGTCGTTTTCCGAATTCCTTGGCAGCCTCCATACTGCCCTCTGCCAACTTCGTATCTGCCAACCCTAACCCCCCTCACCGTTATGAACAAGATAGAACAAATGATTAAGAAGTGTGCCCGGAGGGGGTGAAGAGAGTTAGACTAGATGATATCGTTCTTGGGGATGTTCCGTCCTCACGAAGGTTCCATCGCTAGCCGTTGTGTCGGATTTGCAATCCGACACGGTTTACTATAAGGATTAGCTTCGGTGACATTGTTTCGGCTCGTCATAACTTGAGCAAGCTCAGCTCTGCGCTCGCTCTTCACAATGTTTGCAATCCGCATTAATCATTCAACATTATTGTGAGTGACTGGATTATTAATCTGCGGATTGTAAATCCTAATAATAGAAAGCATCGGATTGCAAATCCGATGCAACATAGAATCATCAGTAAGATTGCGTCTTTCACTACATTGCTATACGTCAATTATCTCGCTGGAAAACCCATTGGCCATGTCAAATATGCTTTATATTGATTCCGCCAACGGGTATACCCCTACTTTCCGCTAGCGCGGAACCGAAGTGCGGCATCCATTGTTTTCGTTTTTCGTATTTTCGTTTTCGTAAAGCACAACCGTTACCAGTTTTACTACATTCACAAAATTCACAAATTCACAAATTCACACGCGCTATATTTTTGTTGATATGATTTGTGGTAATCTCTAAAACTCCAAAAAATTGGCGATAATGAGATTTTAAACGCGAATGACTGTGAATTATCGAAAATTATCTATAAATTAATTTATTGACAAATAATTATTTATGAAAAATTCGCGGGCAATTTATGGCAATTCATGTTTCAATAAAAATGAATAATTGGTGGTTTTAGATGTTCACAAATTCACAAAATTCACAAATTCACAAATTCACACGCGCTATATTTTTTGCAACGTTGAAAAGGATGAGGGTTCGGGCAGAAACAGTTTTTCCTTTCGGCCTGATAAATACGAAACTCCCTCATGTCCGCAAGTGGATATGAGGGAGTTGCAGTATGGTGTGCTGTTATAACCTTATGGTTCAATCATGGCTAAAAGGGGAGGAAACCCAGGCCGATGTTGAACATAAAGATGTTTTGCGTCCACAGTTTGCGAGAGAATGCAAAGTTGTTGTACCAGCGTTGGCTGTGTTCTTTGCGATTAAATCGGATTTCGTTGGGGTCGATGATCAGTCCGCCCACCAGTCCCACATTCATGCCGATGTTCAGCACAAGGAAGTCGTGGAATACATAATTGCGTCCGAACTCGAAGTTGATACCGGGCGTCAGTAGGCGCACCTTTTTATCATAGTCGAGGAGGTGCGGATTGTTGAGGGTGTCGAGCATGGTGGTGTGGCATTGGGCTGTGATGCCCCAGAAGGTGCCCACGGGTGCAATCTGCGAATACTTGCGGAAGCCCAGACCGAAAGAGTAGATGTCGTGTTTGTTATATGATTTGGGATGCTGGATTTCTTCCCAATACTCACCTCCATAATATTGGTGTTGAGTGATTTCGGTGGAGTATTCGTACTGCATGGTTTTGACCCATGAGGCGGTGGCGTGTACCGAATAATTTTGATTGATAAGGTATTCGACGTTGAATCGCGGACGCATCAGGAGCAATGACTCGCGGTGGCTGTCGGAGGAAAACGCCAGTATGCCGTCGTGTTTTTTGAACTGGTTGAGGCCCAAAAGCATATCGGCTCCCACCATGAGGTGGCGGCCATAGAATGGGGTGTTTTCTTTGCCCTTGGCACGCTGCATGTTGTCGTAGATAGAGCCTTTTACGAGCGCATCGGCATCACCCAAATCGTATTCATAGATATTGGAGCTGAGCAGCTGGCCCGAGGGAGCATCGACAAAGATCGACTGTACAAGGGTTCTCTCATATCCTTTGCAGTAGTCGGCAATCATAACTGGGGCAGTGATAGGCAGAAAGAACACCAGGCCATAAATTTTGAAAGGGTCGATGGGGTCATGGCAGTTTTCGATATTGACCACCTGGGTGAGGTTGATGCGGTCGGCATTGTAGCTTTTCACCAGTGTGTTCATTTCGGGCTGCAGGGTGAGCTGGCGGTTGAATTTGCCACGCGACTGCCAGAATTCGTTGACCCATTCGTTGAGCGAAACAAAGTCGTTATATTGTTCGGCCGTAGTGAATTGGCGCAATCCTTGGTCGGAGAAATCCACTATGCCGAGACCTTCTCTTTCGGCCACCTGGGTGAGTTGGTTGCGCAAAAGGCCCTCGTGCTTGTCGCTCTTGGCCAGCTTCAGGTGGTCTTCGTTGCCGATGAGGTATTCGGCGGCATAGATAAACATATTCTTGCCATTGCTGGCTTTTGCCACAGCGGTGTCGTAGGCATGAAGTATGCAGCTATCCATGAAGGGTTTCATCAGCGGATCGTCCTCCATGAGGTCGGTAAAGAAATAGCTTTTGGGGTTTTCGATGCTCTGTTTTTTGCGCTTGGCTTTGATCTTGTCATATTTGCTCTTGGGCTGAGCTACCGTATCCGATTGCGTTTGGGCGGTGTCGTAGACTGCATAGAATGACATCGAGGAAAAAGAGTGCTTGCGGGCCAAATCCTTCATGGCGTCGATGGTCATGAGGGTGATGTTGGCATCCTGGGGGAACTGCTTGTGTGATTTCCACAACTCGTGTACTGCCAGCATATTCAGCTCGTCGGTGCTTATTTTGCGAAGGAAATGGTAGGCTTGCTGGATTTCGCCTTCTTTGGTCTTGTAGTCGCCTACCACATCGTTATTGCCGGTCATGGTGCGGAACTTGCTAACGCCATACAGCGCCTCGGCCTTGGCTTTGGCCAGATAGATGTTGTCGGGCATATAGCGGAGCATAACCAGGCTGTTGTAAAGCGCACGGGTGAAATTGGAGTAGATCAAATCCTGTCGGATACATTCCAGTCGGGCCAGGTCGCGCAAGTTGCTGAACTCCTGAGCGGTGGTGGTGACAAACGGCTGGCCGCCCTTGCGGCCGCTGAGGATTTGCTCGCAAGCGGTACGACGTTTCAGCAGGTTGGGATGGGTGCTCTTGGTGTCGTCGTAATCGTCGCGGGCAGTAATGGGCGCAACGGTTTGGAGGAAATAGTCGCTGGAGAAATGGAAATATTTGGTGTCGAAGTAGTTGGTGTCGATGACGATTTCGTCGAAAGGCAGGTAGCCATACTGCAGCACATCAAACACGCCGTCCACGGTGTTTTGCACATAAGGACTCTTGCTGTAGAACATCTCCAGGCAGAGGGCGTCGGCCTCATTCTCCATCTCATGACTGCGATTGTGGTAGCGCACAAAGTCAATCATCTCCTGGTCGGCATTGCTCTTGCTGTCTCTTTTTTTGTTTTTCTTGGTGATGGACTCCCAGCTGTGGTTCTTATAATAGTGGATGGCCTCATGGCCGATGATGAAAGCCAGCTGCGATTCGTTTTCCACTTGCGCCAAGAGGCCTGTGGTGACAAACATCATGCCTTGGCCAGTCATGAAGGCGTTGACCTCGGGCGACTTGAGGGTATAGATGCGGATGCTTTTGCGCAGTTCGGGGTAGTTGCAGAACAGGGTGTCGGCAATGCGGTTGAGCATAAGCGTGAGGGGGTCGCCATAAAGCACACGGCCGCTGGCGGTAAGCTTGTTGATGTGATAGGAGGCATTGAGCACCTGGTCGCGGTTCTTCAGCTTGCCGTCATTGTAATCGCGGGCACGCTGCTTGTCTTGGGCATAAAGCTCGTCCAGGGTGAGGAGGAGGTCCTGCGGAATGGGACCTTGCGATTTGATGCCCGAAAAATGGGTGAGGTCGATTTGCGCCTTGAGTGCAAAAGCGCTAAGCACAATGGTAAGTATAGCGATAATTCTCTTCATAATCAGCTGTTATTGGGCGTAGATAGTCATCAGACCGCCTTTTTTGTTGTTGGAATGGATGAGGTAGTAGTGGCCATTGAACCAACGTTGAGGTTTGCAGGAGAGGACCCCCTTCTGCTTGGATGCCACAATTGTTTTTCCGGTCATACCTTTCTCGTCGAAGCTGTACATCACCAGGTCGTTGGCCTTACTGAGGGGATTCTTGTTTTTCTGCACTTTTGCGGTGCTGTATTCCAAGGAAGCCTTGTTGTCCTCACTAAGTATAAGGTACACATTGTTTCCGTCGGCCACCATGGGCTGCGAGAAAACGGTATAGATGGGGGCATTTTCGAGATGTCGTATGGTGTAGCTCCACACGAGTTTGCCCTGGGTGTTTACTCCAAAAGTGAGCAGGCCGCACTGGGCGTAGGACTCGGTGTATCCGCCATTGGGATTGCGCTCGATAAAATGGATGACATTAGCCAGTACCATGGCGCCGCCAAAAGCAGTAGCCGTGTGGTTGGACAGCCAGAGGGGATCGCAGTAATCGCGATTGCGGGAATTGTTTTTCATGTTATTGATCACCATCACTTCATCGGTACTAAATGGCCGGATTTCGGAGCCTGCCAGCTTGCCAGTCTTCATGCTGTAGCTCATGCCGAAATAACCTATGAGGTGATTCTTCTTTTTCGGATCGTCGCTAGTGTAAGTACCACCCACTACGATGCAGTCGTCAATCACATTGAGCAGGCGCAGGGTGCTCACCGAGCCGGGAATTTGGGCATAATACTGATAGTTGTCGTCGTCGGTCAGCTTGGCAAAAAGAACCTTGTTGTCGTCGGCGCTAGCCATGTATACATCGCCCTCGTTGCTTACACAAAGGCCATAGCAATCGGGGAGGTTCGACTCGCGGTCCCACAGCTTGTCCAGATGGTCGTCGAGCAGCAGCATACGGCTCTCACCATTTCCTTTGCGATCGCCCGCCATGGTGAGCAGGGCGGTGAAGTCGCCATCCTCAGAGGTGGCCGTTGCGCAAGTGGCTAGTATGGCGTTATCTGCCTCATGGGTGTAGAGAACATGCTCGCCTTTGGGCTGGAGGGTAGACTTATCGAGGACAATGCGTTTGACCGTCATTTCCTTTTTCTCGAAGATTTTCACAAGCAGCGTTACTTCGTTGTCGGCCACGGTGGTGGTAAGGAGCTCGTAGTCGCGGCTGTCGGGCAGCACATATTCCTTCAGCACATTCAGGTCCTTGCCCACCCAACGCACCATAATGTCTTCCCAAGTGCGAAGGATGAGGATTTTCTTGGTAGTGCGAGCCGTGAGCAGCAATTGGCCATTTTCTTCGGCAACAATCCGGCTGGAGATGCCGGCATAGAAATCAAAATTTGTGGAAGTTTGCATGTTGAGGGTGTAGCTGGGCGAAAATTGCGCCCAAGCGCTAATCATGAAACATACTGCCGCGGCAAATAATATTATTTTTTTCATGTTTATTAATGTTAAGTTTGACTGTTACTAGTATAAAAATCAATATCTTGACACTTGGCCTTTTCGAATAGGCAATTCGTCGGGCAAAGCCTTTTTGAGACTACAAAATTACACTTTTTTTTGTAATTAATCTATTTTTCTAGAGAAACCAATAATTTAGCAGGCTCAAAAAATACAACTTTTTGTTCGTAGGTGGTCGTCAGCTAGCTTGGTTTAACCGCTTCGCACCTAAATTCGGTTACTTTATCACAACCACTTTGCGAGCGGGGCGAGTGCCGATGCGGACAAGGTAGATGCCGGTGGGAAATCTTGAATTCTGGATTTCGAAAATAGAATTATGTACTTCACAATTAATGATTTCTCGACCCACCATATCGTAGATCCGCAATTCCTTGCCATTGGCCCCTTCGACCACAATATGGCCATTGAGGGAATATACCTTGATGTCGGACGAGAGAATGTCGCTGATGCTCTGGGTGCTGTCGGCCACCCATTCAAAGAAGGCGACGATGGAGGTGTCCGAGGTGACGAAGATGCTGCGAGGATTGCCCGTTCCATTGTCACTCCAGCCTAGGAACTGCCAGTGTCCGCCGATGGTGGCGGTATCAAGCACATGATACCCAATCTCCACCGTACTGCTATCAGCATAATAGCCGCTGCCATAAGGCTCGCAGACCCCTGCCACATTGGCCGTCACCATAACCGTGCGCCAAACGGTGTCGGGTTCAGGCGGAGTGGGTGGCGCAAGCAGAGTATCAATGATGCGCACATTGTCAATCAGCAGAACACCTGGCAATCCGACGGGGTCGTAATATTCCGTGGTATAGCGAAATGCCAGACGGACGGTCTGTCCGGCGTAGGCACTCAAGGGTGCCCGCATGGCGCTCATGCCGCTAAGAATGTCGGAATAGACAGTGTCGATAGAAATCAAAGTATCGTATGTGCCCAGGTCACGGTAGTCGGGCGCTGTGGTAATCATGATGCTGAGGGAGTGATTGTAAGCAAACATCGCAGCAGCGTCCCAACACAGCAGCAATTCATCGTTCCCGTCAACGGGCAGATTGGGCAGTGAAATAGCACGCGAGACCAGCCAGCTGTCGGTCGGCTGCCACACATTTATGGCTGCCGCCATAGTGCTGCTGTCGTTGGGTAGATCCCAAATGCTGCCCTCAGGCTGCCACCAGCAAGTATAGTAGTTATCAAAATTCTCCATCCACAACAGGGCATCCACCGTGTCGCACGGTTTGACGTTCACAATGGAGCACGCAGTGTCGCTTCCGTAGGCATTGGTAGCAACCACGGTAACGGTGTCTGATCCGCCCGTGTGGCAAGTCAGCGTGGCCTGTGCGCTCAAGTCTTGAACTAGCGCAGCCTCACCACGTTGGGCCTTTGCTGAGGTGAAGATGTAGGTAATGCCGCTGGTGTCGCCCGATACCAGGTTGGCAGTGAGCGTCATGGGAGTGCCGGGGAAATAGCCGTCGCCGACCGTCAGCGACACCTCGGGTTCTAAGACGTAGCGGATGCTCACGTTGAACAGATTGTATTGCATAAATTCGCCAGTAGCCTTGAATACTATACGAATGCGTTGTCCGGCGTAAGCAGTGAGAGGGATGCGAGAACTGGGATGGAAACCATCAACGAAGGGGAATACGCCTAGGGTGTCGAAGGTAATCATATCGGTGTTAACCATCACCTGCGTACTGCCATAGAAGAATCTGTACGCGCAGGAGTACACAAGTTCCACATTGCCATCGGTGGGCACATATACCACTGGTGATGCCACCGCAGTGGGCCAATCGTAAAAGCTCAAGTATCCGTTGCTGTTGACTTCACACGCTCCATCGAGCACCTGCCAGCAAGGGAAGTCGTTGGGGAAGTCGGCCACCCACGGCAGCGTGTCTTGCACGGGACATACCATCAGCACCACTGTGTCGTTGCTTTGTCCATAGGCGTTGGACGTTTGCACGGTCACCGTGTCGTGGCCAGAAGTGAGGTAGACAAGGTACACGCTGTCATCGCTGGCAGTAGTGTGCAGCAAGGCTTCGCCTCTGCTGGCCATAGCCGACCACCAGTTGTGTTGCAACCCATTGGTCGAGCCGCCAGTCAACGTCACCTTAAATCCGATGGTATCAAGGACAGAGACCCTCGTATCCGTGGTCGAGAGAACGGTATGAGGCAGATCGAAACGCAATGGGTCGAGAATGCGAATGGCGGCTGTTGCGCTGCGGTTGCCGTATTGGCCGATGGCCGTGACCGTGATGGTGTCGATGCCCTCGGTGTAGTATTCTATCGTGGCCTGCAGGCTGTCACTCGTCAGCGAAGCTTCGCCGCGTGCCTCCATGGTGGAGTGCCATTCAACAGTCATGCCTGTGGTGTACCCCTGCACCAATGTAGCTGTCAGTTGCAAGGTGTCGCCCACCTCGATGCTGTCGGGCATCGTGAAGGTAATATTGGGCCTAAATGTAGGTACGACGTCTATATCGTCGATATACATAGAGCACCACCCAGAAGCGTCATTATCAACAAAGGCAATCCGTATCTGTTGTCCAGCGTATTGCGCCAGGCTCACCTGGTGGCTCTCATAGCCCGAGGTGCCGCCGGTCTGGGTGTAGATTACAGAGGAATAGACACTTGTAGGAGCGTCATCGGCTATTGTGTCGGCCGATGAGGCAAGACGCACCTCAAATGTGGGATTCATATAATTGTTAACAACCCGATGCTTCCACCGCAGGTAATAGCCGTCAGCGTCGGCAGGCATGGCTATGTTGGGTGTAATCAACCATGTATTTGTTGGATTCAACGAGCCCGATTGGCATCGTGCTGTCCAACGGTTCCCATAGGGGCGTGTGTTGTCCGACACGCGCGACCATGTGCCGCCACCGGACCTAACCCAGCGTTGTTCCCATGCACTCATTGCGTCGACAGCCTCGAAGTTGCAACTGAACAACGGAGTATGCGCAGGACTGATGGAGGTGGTGAAACTGAAAACGACAGGGTGCGAGGTGTCGCTGGGGCATACCGTTTGCAGGGTACCACTGTAGGTAGTGGTGTCATACAGTCCCGACAGGGTGACGATGGTGTCGAAAACTAAGCTATCAATATTAGCATCGGGGATAGATAATCGATATTGGCTGCTGCCGCCGCTCCACACGAGCGTGAGGCTGTCGGGATTGCTGTTTGTCATACTGACGGCACCCGGACGCGGACAGTAGTCGGGATTGACCATGAAGGAATAGACGCGTCCCTCTTCAGGCCACATGCCCACAGGGTTGGTTTGCGATACGCCGCCCTCAGAAAACAGAGCCTCATTGGCAACCATGTCGATGAAAACCACGTCGCTCGAGCTGGCAGCAATGCCATTCTGCATAGCCATCGGAAGGGTGTCTCCCGCTGTCGGTCCATAGACGATTCTCAGCTCGCCGGTGGCCTCAAAAAGTTGCACCTGCGCACTGAGCCTGGCACGGGGACTGTTGTAAGTAACAAGCCGCATCTCCACCACAAGCACACGATTTCCGGTATCGCCGATGAGGGCACGATGCACTAGACTTGAGGAGTCCATGCACATACGACCGCCAAAAGGCTCAATCTTGGGCATGTTCTGTGACGTATTCAGCGGCGTTACGCCACTGTTATTGGCCAAAACCTGCGTATTGCCCAACCGCAGCGTACCATAGACATTGACCGAAAAATGGGTATGTTCCAAGCCTGCAAAAGCGAACGGAAAACCGATATTGGTCACCTGGGAACGGGCACTACTGCGTATGCTCGTGGAGGTTTGTGGCGCCGCTATCAGAGTGCCAACGTTACTATCGAAGGCTATCCAAGCCGATGTGTCGACCCATGTGTCGAAAAGATACGCTTCATACAGCGACTGTGCCCGTAGGGATAGACCATGTAACATTGAGGCTATCACAAAGAGCAGCACAATCTGTCTTTTTATGATTTTGATCATTTTGTATTTGAGTTAGGCTCTAAAAATTCAACTTTTTGTTCGTAGGTGTTTAACGGAGAACTGTGGTCAGCGACCGGAGTGGAGCTAGCCTAGTTTAGCCGTTTCGCGCCTAAATTCAAGATGCAAAGATACATACTTTTTCTTATTTAGACACAATTATTTGCATTTTATTGCTAATTTTATTGGGGGGGGTGATAATCAATTAGTTACATTTAAAAAATGTTTCACGAATCCTAGCTGTTGATGGGTTCATAGTCGTTTTTTTTTGATATAATCTGAAAAGGTTGTGGGGCACATTCGATTTCCGGATAAACACGCTTGAAAAAAACGAACTCAGGTCATCGCAATTGATAAACGCTACTTTCTACCCTCAGCACTCTTTTGGATATCAATAAGGGTAAGGCAGGATTGGCTGACGCTGAATTTGACCTCGTAGCCAGCGAACGACATACCGTAAATGCGTGTGGGGTCGTTGTGGTATTGGGGGCGAGGATCGTGGGCCAGCACATCAATGAGTGCCTGCTGCAAATGGGTGGGAAGGATTGAAAGCACGCTTTGCGAGTATTCGACCTCCAGCAGCTGTTCGGCCGGCCGGGTGGCAAAGCCGCTGCGGGCGTCGGGGTGGCTGTCGGTGTAAGGCAGATAGGGTTTGATGTCGTAGATGGGGGTGCCATCCATCAGGTCGGCGCCGGTGATATACAGCACGGGGCCTAGCTCCGGGTCGATTACGGTTTCAACCAGCCGAACCGACGACAGGCCTATGGCGTTGGGCCGAAAAGGGCTGCGGGTGGCAAACACGCCCATGCGCTCGTTGCCGCCTAGGCGTGGCGGCCTTACGGTGGGCGACCAGTCGTCGCGTACCGCTTTGCTAAACTGCCAGATAAGCCAAATATAATCGAATCCTTCCAATCCGCGCACGGCATCCGCCACACGGTATTGGGGCTCGAAAACGATTCGGCCAGGAGTGTCGACGATGCCGGCTTGGCGAGGCACGCCGAATTTGGTGTCAAAGCAAGTTTCGATATGGGCGATGATTTTCATAGGCGAAGCAGCTAAAAGGTAAGGTAGGGTGCGAGCCAATAGGTGATGCTGGCGCTGAGGATGCCGATGCCGGCACCCGCCAGCACATCGCTGGCCCAATGGCGGTTGTTGTATATGCGGAGCAGTCCGGTGGCTGTGGCTGCGGCATAGCCGGCTATGGCTATACCGGGGTACTCCTTGCCATATTCGCGGCGGAGGATTTCGGCTCCCATAAAGGCGTCGGCGGTATGGCCGGAAGGGAAGCTGGTGTATACATAGCCGTAGGGGCGCTGCTGGCCGATGCCGTATTTGAGTCCTTGCACAATAGCCGTGCCTAGCAGGAAAGTGCCGGCAGAAAGGCTTACAAGGTCACGCCACGAGTGCTGGCTCTCCACGCCGCACGCTTTCAGCAGCGGAACGGCAGCAATGGGGGCAAACTGAAAGTAGTCGTCTACCCGAATCCGGTCGTGCCCATCCTGGATGACCCAGTCGCGGAGAGGGATGTCGACGTTCTGGTGGAAACTGGGGGTAAGGCCGATGATGGATCCCGAAGCAACAAGTGCCGCTGGAGCCACTAGCTGGCCGCCGGTGAAGGCTTGGCCATAATGGCTTTTCAGCGTGTCGGCCTGCTGGGCTTGGGAAGCCAGGAATGTTGATAAAATCAGAATCAGTATAATTGGTTTTTTCATGAGGTTTGGATATTGGGTATTGTGGCAGTGGCTTGCAAGAGCTACTCGGCGAGGGTGAGACGGCCGTTGGCCAGGTGCGGCACCACGGGACAGGTGTCAGGCTTGAAGGCGAAAACGATGTCGCGACAGGCCCCATCGCCAAAGCCCGAAAGGCGGTGCACATGGCTGGCGTTGCGTTTGCAATACTCGTAGGGGTTGTCTTTTGCCAGATTCCACAGGTTGACGGCCATGAGCACGGCGTCGTTGCTGGTGGCAAAACGCTGGCTGTCCAAAAGCCTTTGGCTCAAGGCACCGGCAAACAAGGCATCTTCGATGCTGAAATCGTTTTTCCATCCGCTGCATAGAATCACCACATCTTTGTTGGCCGACAAGAGGTGCTGCGTAAGGGCTGAGATGTTGGCAAAACAGCCGGGGAGGGTTTCGTCGGCATCGCTGCCTCGCAGGATGCACACCGTGCCGTTGGTGGTGCTGTAAGCCATACGTTTGCCGCGGAGGTCCATGGTGAGGTATTCGGTAGGGGAGTTGCCGCATTCGGCATCGCCGATTTTGTATCCGTCACGCTCGGCGGCGCGAAGGTAGCCCTGGGCGCGGAAAGGTTCGAGAGCTTCCAGCGAGTCGAGGGGCACAATTTCATGCACGCCGGCTTGAAAAGCGGCACAAATGGCAGTGGTGGCGCGCAGCACATCCACGGCCACCGTTACATGATGCTCCTTGATGGTGCGAAAATCGTAAAGGGCCGGGGTAAGGCTCAGCTCAATCTGTGGTAAAGCATTCATTTCCAAAAGCGTCTTCGTTATATTCGGAGCGTTCGACGCTGCCGTCGGGATTCATCACAAAACCATAGAAGGCAGGGTTGGCCGAGGTGTAGCGGTCGTGCTGATACATCCAGCGGCTGGCGCTGGTGGGGAGGCTGCGGAGCACAAAATCGCTCATCTGGTCCATCAGAATGCAGCGGTGGGCTATGGGGCTTTCCAAGCCGGTGAGGCGGATGAAGGCATTGTCGGCAGCCAGCTCAACGGGTTCGCCTTTGACGTCGACGGGTTGAAGCTTCACGCCCCGCACCCAGGTGTGCATCAGCTCAAGTCCGGTTTTGGTGGACCGGAGGGTGTATTCGGTAAAAACGATAATCTCGTTGGTTTCGAACTGCTGCCATTTGTGGACCGACAACAGCAGCACGGCATCGATGCCATAGTCGGTATTGAGCTTTTTGATGTCGTCCATCATCAGCTGGCGGTAGCCCATGCCCAATTTGTTGAGGATGACATCGCTCGAGAGGGGAGGGATCACGTAGTAGCCTTGGTCGACCAGGGGGGTGATGCAAGATTGGCGCAGATAGGTGGCGGCTTGGGTGAGTTCGTCGCAGAGCACCTGGTCCTGCGTTGTTTTCACTTGCGGGCGTTTGGCGTTATCCTGTGCCGGGGCAACCAAAATGGTGAGCGCCTGCTCTTTATATAAGTCCTCGTAGGTGGTCACTTTTTTCTCGCTGTTGCATGCTGCCATCAGCAGAATGCCGACGGCGATGGCTATTAACCGGGATTGATTCATGGTTTAATCCTCCTTAGTTGTTATTGGTGACTGTTTTTGTTCCTGGGCTTGTGCCTTTTGAGCGGCTTTTTCGGCCTTGGCGGCCTCTTGCTGCGCTTTTTTGGCAGCTTTTTCGGCCTCGGCTTTTTCCTTTTCGGCGGCCTTTAGGGCTTCGGCCTGCGCTTTCTGCTCGGCCTTTTCGGCTGCTAGCTTGGCTTTCTGCTCGTCGGCTTTGGCTTTATCGGCAGCCTTCTTGGCATCGGCTTTTTCCTTTTCGGCGGCTTTCTTAGCGTCGGCCTTGTCTTTGGCGGCCTGCTTTTTGGCTTGGGCCTTCTCCTTGTCGGCGGCGCGTTTGGCCGACTCTTTTTCCTTGGCGGCCTGTTTCTTGGCTTTGGCTTTATCCTTTTGCGCTTTTTCCTTGGCTAGTGCCAGGGCTTTGCGTTCGGATTCTTTGGCCTTGGCGGCTTCGGCTTTGGCTTTCTTGGCGGCTTGGGCCTTTTCGGCCTTCTCTTCCTGCTGCTGCTGTTTCAGCTGCCGCTGATATTCGGGGTCGTCGAGCAGCTGCTGCTGGGCGGCCAGTTCTTCGGGGGTGAAGGTGACGTGGATGGTATCGAGGCTCTTGAGGTCGATAATGCTGGTGTCGTATCGGTTGTCGGCAACGAAAGCGGGCAGGAGCTTTTGCTTTAGCTCGTCGACATACTTGGTGCTATTGGGGAAGAATGTTTTTTCGTTGTTGAACATCACATTGGCTTGCGCATCGCAGCCCAGCTGGGCCAGGGCAACGCCATAGTCGGCATACAGGCCCGGATGAATCCTTCCCTTTTGGAGGTTGGAGTTGATGGCCTCGGCATAGTTTTTGGCCAGCGCAAGGAGGCTGGCTTCGGTGGGTTTGTACTGATATTGCATCAGGGGGGCGGGATTGGTTACCAGCGAGCCCTCGTTGAAGCATGCTGTTGAAAGCAGCGCAGCTGTAATTGCCAGCAGTAGGTTTTTTTTCATATTTTGCAAATATTGTAGGGCGGGGAGGGTGAGTCCCCAAACATTGTTCAAAAAAAAAACGGCAACCTCATAAGCCGGGTTCTGTTCTGCGCCCGCAAAGGCGGCAGCCTCTATCATCAATCTACTGCCGACGTCGCCGCCGGCCTCTATCAACCTACCCCCCGACAACGGGCGAGCCAGCCCTTAACTGCCGGTATATTTGGTCTTTCAACCCATAAGGTTTACCATCAGGAGCCATTGCTGACCCCTGTCGTGAGCTCTTGCCTCGCGCTTGCACCCTTACCCCTCGAAAGGGGCGGTTTATCTTTCTGTGGCACTCTCTGTCGGCAGAGCGCTTGCCTCTCTGCCGCCTTCCCGTTAGGAAGTATGGTGGCTCGTGTTGCCCGGACTTTCCTCTCGCGTAGTGCGTTGCCGCATACGCCAGCGATAGAGTCAGTTGCCGTTTATTGTCAAAGTCCTATTTCTTGTTATTCGAATTTGCAAAAATACAACTTTTTTTTTATATATTGCCTTTTTATTTTTCCTCCTGATACCATCCGGCATACGTGGCATAGCTGTCGACGATGCGGTTGACGGTGCCCAGGAGCAGCTCGGGGCTGATGTCTTTGATCTTTTTTGCGGGGCATCCGGCATACACCGAATTGGGCTCGGTGTGCATGCCTTGGGTGACGATGGCTCCGGCAGCCACAATGCAGTTGCTCTCCACCACGGCATCGTCCATCACGATGGCACCCATGCCTATGAGCACGTTGTCGCGGATGGTGCAGCCGTGCACCACGGCATTGTGGGCAATAGAAACATTGTTGCCTATATTCAAGGGATATTTTTCGTAAGTGGCATGCAGACAGGCGTTATCCTGAATGTTCACCCGATTGCCGATGCGGATGTAGTGCACATCGCCGCGAAGCACGGCATTGAACCATACATTGCAGTCGTCGCCCATCACCACATCGCCGATGACGGTGGCGGTTGGGGCAAGCCAGATGTTTTTGCCAAACTGAGGCGTTTTGCCTCTTAAAGGAATGATATTTGCCATAAAAAAAAGAGCTTGTTTTCGTTTTGCAAAAATACAACCCTTTTTGCATTGTTTGGAATAAAAAATCGAATGCAGGCTGCAAGATGTTTTCTTTTAGCTGTTTGCGGATTGCTTTTTGTTTCTTGCGAGTGTAAAAAAAAACTGACGCAAGCAGACCCTCTAGCCGAAATGGATAGGCCGTATTGCTCGGCCATGATGGAGGCACCAGGCCGAGGGTAATGCACGATTTCAACCTCCATCACCCAGCCGTGGTGCCCTTGAGGATTCGTTGTAGCTCCGAAGTAGCTCCGAGGTAGCTCCGAGGTAGGTCCGACATACACTCGGAGCTACCCCGAAGTTACCCCGGAGTTACTGGGGACCTGGTGGGGCGATAGGCTGGGACGGTGTGGCCGATTGGGTGTGGCGCAAGGGTGATGAGGATGGAGTGTTAAAAATATATAAAATGGCAGTTTTTTTTGCAAACTCGTGCAACAAAAACGGTTTTTTTCAGTCTATATAGTATGAAATTTGATATGGAAACAATCGTGTTGGCATGCCAACGAAAGGAAACTTGGGCGCAAAAAGCTTTGTATGAGGCTTATGCTCCTCAGATGCTGGGCGTATGCATGCGATATACCCGTTCGCGCGACGAGGCTCAGGATTTGCTCCATGACGGTTTCATTAAGATTTTTGAAAGTATCAGAAAGCTGCAGCAGCCGAGTGCGTTGCCATCGTGGATATTCAAAGTCATGGTGCGGATTTCGGTGGATTATGTGAGAAAGAATAACATGGTAGTATATCAAGAAGTGGATTCGGACAGTTTGGTTGGTGATATTGAAAACCAGCCATTCGATACCGACCAATTTGCAGTAATGGACGTAATGGAGGCCATCCGCCAGCTGCCGGCGCACAGCCGACTGCTATTCAATATGCACGAGGTTGATGGTTTGGAATACTCCGAGATAGCTGATTTGTTGCAGGTTAGTGAAACTACTATTCGCAGCGGCGTTTGTCGCGCCAAGCAGCAGCTGAAAACATTTTTATTGAAAAACTGATCAGTAAATAATAATACGATGAACGATAAACTGAAAAATTTTACAGCGGAACCCGATTCCGAAGTGTGGGGAAAAATCAATTCTTCCCTTTTTAAAGCCAAGGCACGCCGTCAGCTGGCCACCGGTTTGATAGGTGCCGCCGTGGTTACGGGATTGATTACCGGGGTTATTTTATGGCCTTCGCAACCTAAGCAGACTGCTGTTAGCGAACAGCAGCCCATGGTAGCACAGCAGGAAGCATCGGAACAGCCGGTTTCTGCTGAGGTTCAAACTCTTGCTATCGAAACAATGCCTACCGAGGCAACTGCCCAGGCTTCGGCTAAGATGGAAACTGCCGAAACGCAAGTGGCTATGCCCGTGCCGGCTGTTGTGGAAAACCATTCTGTGGCAACCTTGTTCAATATCAGCGAATTGCCTGTTGCTGCAAAGAGCGAGGGCACTGTGGCTGCGGCTCCCAAAGAATCGACTGCTGCGACCGGTAACACGGCCAAGATGCAGCCTGCCGAAACTGCTTCAACTGAGGCAGAGTCCCAGCAGAGCGAGGCAGCAGCACCCGTAGCGGCTCCTGCTCCCAAGGCCGTGATTCCCAATGCACCTGAGAAAGACACCCTTTTGTGGATTCCCAATGGCTTTATCCCGTCGCAGGGGCAGACCTTCCATGTGATTTTGAATCAGGATGCTTCGAGTGTGAAGAATTTCCGCATGACCATCTTCAACCGCCAGGGGCATCAGGTGTTCAATACCACCGATATCAATATGGCGTGGGATGGTACCTATAAGGGTCGCGAACTGCCCAAAGCCGCCTATGTGTGCGTGGTTGCGTATACCGATAAGGATGGTATTACCCACCAGCGCAAGGCCACGGTGCTGCTGATTCGATAAGAACCTTTGTGATATTTAATGG
>JAGHRY010000182.1 GCA_018066145.1 Candidatus Colimorpha merdihippi
TCTGTATGCCGTCGTGGGGTTTTTTTTGGTATTTTTTGCGGATTAAAAAAATATTGGGGTTAATGGTTTTTGGATTGTGAAAGAGTGTTATATGGGGAAAAGCTCAATACCAGGAGCATGTCAAGGAGGCAGCAGCTGCTATTTCGGTAGGGACGTTGCCCTCGACTTTAAATGGAACCTCGTCGCTTTTTTTCTGGCGCGGCAAGTTATGGACCTGTGTGGATCATGGTTCGGTTCGGTTGTATGCGCTTGATACGCTTACGGCATCAATAGATACCCAGCAGGCCGATTCGCGGACAATTAGCGACATGGAAGAGGTGGCCCAGGATGACGAGTACCTGTATTTGGGCGATTTCGGCAACAATCATTCGGCCTTACGGAACAACCTTAGGGTGTACAGACTCTCAAAGTCGCAGCTGCTAGAAAAGCGATTCCGCTACGACACCATACGTTTTATTTACGATGGCTACGACCCTGCGGCATCCAATAACTGGACCGGCACGCCCATCACCGATTACGACTGCGAAGCCTTTGTGGTGGCGGGCGATAGCCTATATCTGTTTACAAAGCAATGGACTGGGCAGCAGACCGTATGCTATGCCATGCCCAAAACCCCGGGAAGGCATGTGGCAGAACCCATAAAGCGATTCAATACCCAAGGAATGGTGACGGGCGCAAGCTACCTGCCGGAGAAGCGCCTATTGGTATTGGTGGGATACAATAGCGTGTGCCAGCCTTTTGCCCAATTGCTATATGACTTTGAAGGAACCGACTTCTTTGGCGGAAGACACCAGCGGGTTTCGCTAGGATTGGGAATGGGCTACCAGGTGGAATCTATTGCTACCTTGGATGGCGAACATTACTACATGACCAATGAACGTTTTGATAGGATGGGGGTGACGCGAGACCCTCAATTGTGGAAAATGGATTTTAGCGATTATTTGCACAGCTACCTCTATCCAGATACTACCCAATCAGATACTACCCAGAATATGGAACTGCCGCAGATTTCAGCGGTGGGGCTTACCGTGGCTCCCAATCCAGCAGATAGGCTGATGGAGGTGCGGGTAGAGCTGCCTGATGGTCAAAATGGGGGGGTACTGTTGCTGTATGATTCTGTGGGGCGCGAAGTGCTGCGGTTGAAAAACGTGTCGTCGTACCAGATAATTGATATACAGGGATATGATCCGGGGATGTATACATTGCTGATAATATGTGCCGATGGGCGGAAAGCGTCCAGGCAGGTGGTTATCAGGTAAATTTGGCAGTGGGGGAGAGCATCGTAAAAACAGCTACTTCCAATGCTCCCAGCTCAGCTCGGCTTGGCGATGCAGCATGGCAAGCCCGTTTTGCGTAGCGGCCCCTTGTTGACGAGCTTCGATAAGAAATCGTGTCTCTTTGGGGTTGTATATCAAGTCGTAGCACAAGTGTTGCGGAGTGAGCAAATGAGGATGAGGCCAAGGCGATGATTCGGTGTTGGGCCACATGCCGACTGGGGTAGTATTGATGATGAGCAGATGTGAATTGGCCAGATTGGCTGCTTGGTCGTATCCAATTGTGTTATTGCCGTTTTCGGGATGACGCGACACGACGATATGTGATATGCCAAGTTGGTGTAAAGCAAAGGATACTGCTTTAGAAGCGCCGCCGGAACCTAGGACTAGCGCCTGTGAGTGGCAGGGACGCAAGAGCGGTTGAAGCGTTTGTAAAAAAGCGGGGGCATCGGTATTGTGCCCTATGAGGCGCTGCTGACGGATTTCGATGCAGTTGGCCGCTCCGATGGCACTAACGGTAGGGTCGAGCTCGTCAAGAAAAGGTATGATATCTTGCTTGTAGGGGATTGTGACATTGAAACCGTCAAGTTTTTTTTCGGCAGCCCACGATCGAATATCATTGAGGTTGGGGAGTTCGAAAAGCGAGTAACTGGCACCACAGATTCCTTCGCGGCGGAACATTGCCTCGAACCATTGCTGCGACCATGAATGACCCAGCTTGTTTCCTATCAACCCCAACGTATACATAAGAAATACTTGTATTAACTAATGATTGATGGAAATATTGTGCTATGGTTCATTTTCGAATGATAATTTTGCGTTATCGATTTTTTTTCGTATCTTTGCAAATTCTAGCAATTCGAAGAAATGAAAAAGTTTTTGAGGTTTATTCTCTTGATAATTAATGTAGTGTTTGTTGTGGCACTACTGCTGTCCACCTTTGCTGGAGGAGTTCCCCCTAGCCGTTTTGTGTGGATTTCGATTCTTAGTTATGGATATTTCCCCTTAGTACTATGTAATGTAGTATTTATAATAATATGGCTGAGCATGTCGAGGTGGGAGTTCCTGGTGTCGACGGCGGCTATTGCCATACGCTATTCTTTTCTGCCTCTCTTTTTCCAGGTGGGCGGGTGCACCGGCGTGGAGAAAAGCGAGGATTCATTCAAGATGATGACCTTTAATACCCATTCTTTTGTATGCGAGACCGATACTGCCATTACCCGCGACTCGGCAGCCACATTGTTCCTTGAGATACTGGATGAGGAAGAGCCGGATGCATTCTGCCTGCAAGAGTGTTTCGGCGCGTATAAGATTAACATTTCCGATAGTTTGATTGCTAGAGGCTACAAATACCATTATGGCGTGCAGGGGTCGAGTGTGAATGCACCCTTGATTCTCTATTCCAAATTTGCTTTTGTGAATGTGCATGATATGGACAAGAAATCCAAATTCTATGTCGATATCAATTGTTTTGGAAAGGATATTCGCATCTGCTGCGTTCATTTGGATTCGTATCAGTTGGATACGGCCGATTTGCGCGATTTTGAACGTATCTCCCACGCGCAGATTGACGACACCTCGGCCCATAAGTTGTTGGGAAAATTCAAAGAAACGATCCGCTGTCACGAAAAAGAGTGGAACGAAGAGTTGAAACCGCTGATCGAAAAAACCTCAGGCCCCATTATCATTGCTGGCGACTTTAACGATACCCCGGCATCGTATATCTATCAGCAGGCTACCAAACTGTTGAAAGACCCGTACGTGGCGCAGGGACGCGGATTCGGCACAACCTACCATGGGCCTTATCCGGCATTTCGAATCGATTACCTGCTCCATAGCCCATCGCTCGAAGCGCTCTCCTACAAAAGGGTGAAGACCAATATTTCGGATCATTACCCCATCGTTGTTCAATTTGCATTGGCCCATGACTAAGAAAGAACGATTTGAGAGGCTGATAGCTTTTTTTGAAAAAGAGCGGCCTACGGCACAAACCGAACTCGACTATCAGAACCCCTATCAATTGCTGGTTGCCGTAATCTTGTCGGCACAATGTACCGACAAGCGAGTGAATATGACTACCCCGGCCCTTTTTGCCGCATATCCAAGTGCGGCGGATTTGGCCAAAGCCACCCCTGAAGAAGTGTTTGAATACATTCGCTCGATTTCCTACCCCAACAATAAGAGCAAGCATCTTGTGGGCATGGCCCAAAAGCTGATGAGCGATTTTGGAGGCGAAGTGCCCAGCGATGTCGACGAGCTGCAAACCCTTCCGGGAGTTGGCCGCAAAACGGCTAATGTTATCGCGTCGGTGGTATTTAATCTGCCTGCACTTGCTGTTGATACGCATGTGTTTCGTGTGGCCAACAGAATAGGCCTGACGAAAGATAGTAAAAATCCGCTTCAAACCGAACGCGAACTAGTCAAGTATATCCCCTCAGACAAAATCCCAATCGCCCACCATTGGCTGATACTTCATGGCCGCTATGTGTGCCAGGCACGCAAGCCCCATTGTGCAGAATGCGGCATTTGCGACCTGTGCAACTATTGGAATCAAAATCTCGCACAGGGCAAGCCCACTACGGCGAAGACGGTGCGAAATTCCAAGGCAAAACAATCCAATCCTAATCCCGAGAAATGAACCTATACCCCCCCTCTAATTCCCAATGTTGACAGCCCCGTTATTTTTAATCGGAATGGTTGCTGTGGGTATCCCCATCGCCATCCATCTACTCCAATTGCGCCGATATAAAAAGGTATACTTCAGCAATGTGGATATGCTTGAAGAACTGCAGAATGAGAGCCGAAAGCAGAATAATCTGCGTCGCAGGCTGATATTGGCCTGCCGAATATTGGCGATTGTATTCCTTGTATTGGCTTTTTGCCGGCCGGTAGTGCCCAATAAAGTGTCGCGCCTACATACAGGCAATACTATGGTGAGCGTGTATGTTGACAATTCCTACAGTATGGAATGCGGGGGAATGGATGGCAGCCTGATAGAAAGTGCCAAGCAGAAAGCTCGTGAAATAGCTGCTGGATATAATCCAAGCGTCCAATTCCAACTGTTGACAAATGAGGCCTCAGGTGTTCAGTTCCGCTGGATGAGTCGCGAGGAATTTCTTTCTGCTGTTGATGATATCCATCCTTCTGCCCGCACAGTACCCATGTCTTCAATCTCGATGCGGCAGTATGAGTTTCTTCGTCAGGCAGCGGCAGCCAACCGACATGCATATATTGTCAGCGATTTCCAAAAAACCACTGCCGACCTGGCAGGAATGCCAACCGATAGCACCATATACACCACCTTCATACCATTATCGGGTAGCCAGGTGGCCAATATATATATAGATAGTATAGGGTTTGATAGTCCGGTTTATTATGCCGGGGCAACGGCACATGCTTTTGTTCGTGTGCGCAACGATGGTGATAAAGCTGTCGAAAAGTTGCCCTTGCGCCTCTTTGCTGGCGATAAACAGCGGGCGCTCGCATCGGTGGACATTGCGGCACATGGCAGCACTACGGCCACCCTCACGTTTGCCATTGATGGCTCTGAACAGCAAGGCTATGTCGAGATAGTTGACTATCCCATCACTTTCGACGACAAGATGTATTTCGGACTTTCGGTCAATCGGCATGTTGCCATGTTGACGGTTGGGGAGACTTCAGAAAATCTCCATTTGAAAAAACTGTTCCAAGGTGATACCTTGGTTGATTATCATTATGTAAATGAAAAAAATATCGATTACTCACACATGAGTGACTATCGGTTTTTGGTGATAGATGAGTTGCATAGCATTACCACCGGATTGCAGCAGACCTTGGCCGATTTTTCGGCCGCAGGAGGTTCGCTGCTGATAATCCCTCCAGCAGGTGCCGACGAGTCATCCTACAACCGGATGCTATCCTCGTTCAAGGCGCCTAGCCTAGGACATTGGGAGAACAAAAAGATGCGAGTGGAACGAATTTACGAAGATGCAGGCCTTTATCGCGGGGTTTTTTCGGGCAGAAACGACGAGGGAATGGAGATGCCCACGATTGAAGGGCATTATGCCCTAGAGATGCAGGCATCCACTGTCGCACAACCGGTAATGCAAATGCTTGACGGCACGCCCTATCTTACCGCCACCCAAACCTCCGATGGCGGCTGGGTATATTTGGTAGCATCTCCGCTTCGAAAAGAATATACCGACTTTGTGCAGCAGGCTTTGTTTGTTCCTACCATATATAATATGGCATTATTCAGCATGCCCATCCAAATGCCGTACTATTCGCTCTCTAGCACCGAGCCTATACGTTTGGTCGGGCGATACGAGGCGGGCGAAGTGCCTCACCTTCAGAGTGCTGATGGCATGGTGGATGTAATTCCCCATTTGCAAACCATTGGAGGCCGCCAATGCTGGATGCCACGAGGCGAGGTGACCGATGCGGGCAGTTATCTGCTTGGGAATATACAAGGAAACAGGATTCCGGAAGGCGAATGGATTGCATTAAATTATAGCCGTAGCGAATCGAATCTCGATTTTTATTCGAGCAGCGAGGTGCGCAAACTGGTTCGTGAAGCTGGATTGGGGAACTGCGATGTGATGGCTGCTGCCAAAAAATCGGTATCGGAATACATTCGTGAGCGGGGCCTGGGTACGCCTCTTTGGCGATGGTGCTTGCTGCTGTGCTTACTGAGTCTTCTTGCCGAGATTATCCTTATCAAAATAAAAGCCAAATAAAGAATAGTATGCTACAAATTAATCATATCACCAAGCATTTCGGCGACTATAAGGCGCTCGACGATGTGTCCATACATGTTCGCAAGGGCAGCATTTTCGGCCTTTTGGGTCCCAATGGGGCCGGAAAGACCACGCTGATTCGTATCGTCAATCATATTATTGGTCCCGACCAGGGCGAACTGCTTTTCGATGGACGACCCATGACGCAGGCCGACGTGGATCAAATCGGCTATCTGCCCGAAGAGCGAGGTCTGTACAAGAAAATGAAAGTGGGTGAGCAAGCCATCTACCTGGCCCGACTCAAGGGACTTGATAAGGCAACAGCAGAAAGCCGCCTGCATGAATGGTTTGACCGATTGGAGATAGACTCTTGGTGGAATCGCCCTGTTGAAGAGCTTTCAAAGGGCATGCAGCAGAAAGTCCAGTTCGTCGTCACCGTTTTGCATCAGCCTAAACTGCTGATATTTGACGAGCCTTTTAGCGGTTTTGATCCGGTTAATGCCGATATCCTCAAACGCGAAATGCTGCATCTTCGCAACCAGGGGGCTACCATCATTTTCTCCACCCACAACATGCCTTCTGCCGAGGAATTGTGCGACGAGATAGCCTTGATCAATCATTCCCGTGTGGTGCTATCGGGTGCCCTGTCCGACATCAAGTCGCAGCATCCTGGTTGCGATTTGGATAGAATATTTATTGACACAGTAACACATACAAAATAATGCCACAAATGGCCTGCCGTGAACTCTTTTGATGAGTTTCGCCGGAGGCTGTTTGTGAATCTTGGATGCTTATGAATAAGATATTGTTGGTTATACAGCGCGAATACCTCACGCGAGTAAAAAAGCCTTCGTTTTGGATACTTACTTTGGTGGTGCCCATTTTGTTGGCTGCCGTGTATGCAATCCCCATCATATTGGCATCGCGGCCATTGGAACATGCCCATGTGCTGGTGGTGGACGATAGCGGCCTCTTTCAGGGGCAGTTTCGCTCGGGCCGAAACATTACATACCATGAGGCAGGAAGCCTGGATTATGCCAAAAGGCAACTGTCGGCGCATGATTCGTTAGATGCCATCGTGTTTATTCCTGCAAGAGAAACTTCTATTCCGCAGGATGCGTTCCTGTATTATCAGTCCGATGCTCCTTCGGTGACCGTCCAAAGCGATGTGAATAGCCAGTTGCAAGAGATATTGCGAAATTGCATTCTGCTTGATGTCCATGGAATTACGCCCGATGATTATGCCTTGCTTACCGGTGCCAGAATACATCTGCGCACCCAAGATATCGAAACCGGACGGGATGGATTTTTGCAAATCAAACTTGTGGTAGGTGGCCTCTTGGCTTTCCTCGTGTTTATGGCCGTTTTTATGTTTGGATCGCAAGTGATGCGTGGCGTAATGGAAGAGAAGACCAGCCGCGTGGTGGAGGTGATTGTATGCAGCATAAAACCATTCCAGCTGATGATGGGCAAGGTGGTAGGCATCGGACTGGTAGGCCTCACCCAATTTGCGTTATGGACCCTCCTATCGGGGGTGGCTATGGGCGGGCTGCGAATAGCCAATGCCGATATGTTCCAGCAGGCTCAAAGCCGTAATGTTACCCAGATTGCTACCAAAGGATCGGAAGCAACAGCTCAATACCAAAATGCTCGAGATCAAGCCGCTAGATATGAGTCGGGTGAGGGTGTAGACCATGCAGTTCAGGATATGCTCGAGGGTGTGTCCAGCATCAATTTCGGACTGCTGATTTGCCTGTTTGTTTTCTATTTCGTGTTTGGCTATATGCTCTACGCATCGCTTTTTGCTGCAGCAGGATCGTTGGTCGATAACGAAACCGACTCGCAGCAGTTTACCCTCCCGTTGACGGTGCCGTTGCTACTTACCATATTGCTCCTTCCTGCCATGATAAACGAACCCTCGGGATCTTTGGCCCAGTGGTTCTCAATCATCCCTTTTACATCTCCTGTGGCTATGTTGTTCCGCATCCCATTCGGGGTCCCTATCTGGCAGATTGCATTGTCGATGGGGCTTCTCGTTGTCACGTTTCCATTGTGCATTCTTATGGCAGCCAAAATCTATCGTACCGCTATCCTGCGCTATGGCCAGAAACTGATGTGGAAAGATGTTTTCAATTTTTTGAGAATGAAGCATTAATGGATTTGAGGGCGGCTGGAAATCGTTAGTATTTCATGGCCAGACTTCTTGTTGGTTCCTGCGGGCGTGAGAATGGTGGGTAATTGGCTGGAATCCAGTCGTCTTTTTTATTAATCGATGCTGAGATAGGCACTTGCTGGGTAGTGACTTAGGGGTGGGTTCGTCGGTTGTCCGTCGATTCTCCGTTCTGGAACGGAGAAACAACGGAGCTGGTGCGGCGTTACCCTTGAGTTGCATCGATAGCAGAGGAGGTGTTGTTGGCGCTTCCCGAAAATCTGTATATTATAATATTTTTATTTTTATTTTGCCATATTGTAAAAAAATCGTATCTTTGTGGCAGTAAAAAAATGAAAGAAAAACGTTGGATTTTAAGGGAAGATTATGACGATGAGGTAGTTGACAAGCTGGCTGAGGAGTTAGGGGTTGATAGAATTATCGCCACGTTGCTAGTAGAGCGTGGTGTGACTACGTTTGAAGAGGCCCGATGTTTCTTCCGCCCGAGTCTGGACCAATTGCATGATCCTTTCCTCATGAAGGACATGGACCGCGCCATAGCTCGTATTAACGAGGCGGTCCGCCGCCGTGAACGCATTATGGTTTACGGCGACTATGATGTTGATGGCACCAGTGCTGTGGCGCTGGTCTATTCGTATTTGCAGTCGTTTCACCGCAATATCGATTTCTACATCCCTGATCGCGACAGCGAGGGTAGCGGCATTTCGCTTCAGGGCATCGACTATGCTAAGGAAACCGGCGTCAAACTGGTCATCGCGTTGGACTGCGGTATCAATGCCATGAATCAGGTTGACTATGCCAACTCTTTGGGTATCGATTTCATCATCGGCGACCATCACCTTGCCGATGGCGACCGGATTCCCAATGCTGTGGCAGTGTTGGATCCCAAGCGTTTGGATTGCCCCTATCCCTACAAAGAGCTTTCGGGCTGCGGTATCGGATTCAAAATCGTTGAAGCGCATCAGGAACAGCGGATGGGAGTGCGTTTGTGTGACGACCCCAATACCCTTGACGAAGTCAGCCGCGAGAAACGCGAAGGACTCAAGCTGCGCCTACTCAAGTATCTGGACTTGGTGGCCGTGAGCATTGCCTCCGATATTGTGCCCATTATGGGCGAGAACCGCGTGCTTGCTTCTTATGGACTGAAGGTCATCAATACTCATCCTCGTCCCGGTATCGAAGCCATTCTTACCTATGGCCATATCGATGCACGCTCAGAAGAGGATCGCTCACAGCATCCCGAGGATAAGCTCTATTTCCACAAGGAGCTGGGCATTGCCGATTTGGTGTTTTTGGTCGGCCCCCGCATCAATGCTGCAGGACGTATCCGTAGCGCGTTCGACTCCGTCAGGCTGCTTTTGAGCGACAATCCCGCTCAGGCCAGTGTGCTTGCCGAAGAAATTAACAAGTACAACAACGAGCGCAAAGACCTTGATAGTGCTGCTACCGAGGATGCTAAGCGCCGTATTGAGAGCAATCCCGAGTTGAAGGCCAAGCGCGGAATCATCCTGTTTGACGAAAATTGGCACAAAGGTGTTGTTGGTATCGTTGCTTCCCGTTTGGTGGAGGCTTATTACCGCCCCACGATTATCTTTACCCGATCGATGATGGATGGCTCCATCACGGGTTCGGCTCGCAGTATCAAGGAGTTTGATATCTATTCGGCTTTGGAAGAGTGTCGCGACCTTGTAGAGCATTTCGGCGGCCACAAATATGCTGCCGGCGTGAGCGTGAAACCCGAAAATTTCGAGGCTTTCAAGGCCCGTTTCGAAGAGATTGTGGAACGCGATTTGCCAGAAACGACTTTCAATCAAGATATTGTGATTGATGCCGAGCTGGATTTCGGAACCCAGATTACTTCCAAGTTCCTCCGCATCCTCAAGCAGTTCGGTCCTTTTGGACCTGAGAATGCCGTGCCGGTATTCGTATCGCACGATTTGGTCGACACAGGATATACCCGCGTTGTGGGTTCCAAGCACTTGAAATTCTGCGCTATTTCCCTCACGGCACGTTCGCGTTCGTATCCTGCTATCGGTTTCAAGCTGGCTCCTTATCACCATCGAATGAAAAAGGGTGACTCGTTCTCGTTCTGCTATTCTTTGGAAGAGAATTTTTGGAACGGGAAGACCGATATACAATTGAATGTCAAAGATATTCGTTTCGACGATTAATCATTTTTTTATCATTTACCGCTAGCGGCCATATTGGTAGGACGCTAGAAAAAACAAACATGTTATGGCTGACGACAAAAAGATTATTTTCTCAATGGTAGGTGTGGGCAAGCTGATTCCCCCAAGCCGCCAGATTTTGAAAGATATATACCTCTCATTCTATTATGGCGCCAAAATTGGTATTATCGGTCTCAACGGATCGGGTAAGTCTTCGCTGCTGAAGATTATTGCCGGCGTTGACAAGGATTATCAGGGCGAAGTGGTGTTCTCTCCGGGCTATAGCGTCGGCTACCTGGAGCAGGAGCCTAAGCTGGACGATAGCAAGACTGTGAAAGAGGTGGTGCAGGAGGCTGTGCAGCCCATTGTGGATGCCCTCAAAGAGTATGAAGAGGTAAACAATGCTTTTGGCGAGCCCGATGCCGATTTCGATAAGCTATGCGAGCGCCAAGGTGAATTGACTGAAATACTTGACCAATACGATGCATGGAATCTCGACAGCCGTTTGGAACGCGCTATGGATGCTTTGCGTTGCCCGGAAGAAGACCAGTTGGTGAAGAACCTCAGCGGTGGCGAACGCCGTCGCGTGGCTTTGTGCCGCCTGTTGCTGCAGGAGCCAGATATTCTGTTACTTGACGAGCCTACCAACCACTTGGATGCAGAAAGTATCGAATGGCTGGAGATGCACCTACGCCAGTATAAAGGCACCGTTATTGCTGTTACCCACGACCGCTACTTCCTTGACAATGTGGCTGGTTGGATTCTCGAGCTCGACCGTGGCGAGGGCATTCCTTGGCAGGGCAACTACAGCAGCTGGCTTGACCAGAAGACCCAGCGCCTGGCTATGGAGGAAAAGCAGGAAAGCAAGCGCCGCAAAACGCTGCAGCGTGAGTTGGAGTGGGTGCGCATGGCTCCCAAGGCCCGTCATGCCAAGGGCAAAGCCCGTTTGGCAGCTTATGACAAGCTGATGAATGAGGATGTGAAAGAGAAGGAACAGAATCTTGAGATTTTCATCCCCAATGGCCCCCGTTTGGGCAATAAGGTATTGGAGGTAGAAGGTGTGAGCAAAGCCTTTGGCGACAAGCTGCTTTACGAGAATCTTACCTTTAATCTTCCTCCTGCAGGCATCGTGGGTGTGATTGGCCCTAACGGCTGCGGTAAGACCACCTTGTTCCGCCTAATAATGGGATTGGAAAAACCCGACACTGGTACCTTTACAGTAGGTGAGACCGTGAAGATCGGCTATGTGGACCAGCAGCATGTGGAGATTGATCCCGAAAAGAGCGTGTACGATGTGGTGAGCGAAGGCAACGAGCTTATTCAGATGGGCGGCCGCATGATTAATTCCAGAGCTTATATTTCCCGCTTTAATTTCACGGGCACTGACCAGAGCAAGAAATCAGGTGTGCTTTCTGGTGGTGAGCGCAATCGTCTGCATCTGGCATTGACGCTGAAGAGTGAAGCCAATGTGCTGCTCCTCGACGAGCCTACGAATGATATCGATGTAAACACTGTGCGCGCGTTGGAAGAAGGCTTGGAGAATTTTGCAGGCTGCGCCGTGGTAATCAGCCACGACCGTTGGTTCTTGGACCGTATCTGCACACATATTCTCGCCTTTGAGGGCGACTCTCAGGTCTATTTCTTTGAGGGTAACTACTCGGAATATGAGGAAAATCGCAAGAAACGTCTCGGCGACGACACCCCGCATAGATTCCACTATAAGAAACTGCAGTAACCTAACGGCATAATAACCCTTTCATGAAGATATATTGTTTGGGACTATTGATGTTGCTGGCCATGACCACAGCAATGGCGCAAGACGACACACTGGGCTATCGAATTGTGAGAGAAGGCGGTCGGCTGGTGTCGTCGTATCACCCTATCTACGACCAGCACGACCGTCTGGCCGTGGAGGTGCGCTATTACTATGATAGTAACGGCGTGGTGGAAAGGCGCGTGCTTCAAAGTCTGGACAAACATGGCTACAAACTTAGGAAAGAGGAATATACAGCCGATGACGAGTTGCTGTTTGTTGAACAATATCGGTGGTGCCGGCATGTGGTCGGAAAACTGAGGCAGGTGCGTATGTTTCGCACGATAAGTTATGAGACCGACGGCAGCACGATTAAGTCCACCTACCGCTATTTCCGTCTTAGGAAAGGCAATACAATCACGTTTTTGAACGGAAGGAGAATGAAGATTTCTCGCGAAGCGTAAAACATATCAACTCCAACGACTTATTAACAACTTATGACGCAATTCACACACCTACACGTTCACTCGCACTACTCGATGCTGGACGGCATGAGCAAGGTGCCCGACTTGATAAAGAAATGTAAGAAAAACGGCATGTATGCCATGGCGCTGACCGACCATGGCAATATGTTCGGCATCAAAGACTTGGTGGACACCTGCAACAAAGAAAACGGCAAGGTGAAGGACGCTATCAAAGAGCAGGAGAAGATACTGAAAAACGACGGCGCTACACCGGAGGAAAAGCAAGAAGCGGAATACCAGATTGAGCAACTGAAGGCACAAATCTTCAAGCCCATCATCGGCACCGAGGCCTATTGTGCCCGACGTACCCTGTATGATATGGATAAGAATGTGAAGGAGATAAACCCCGAGACGGGTCGCGAACGTATTGTCGACTCGAGCGGTTTCCACCTTATCCTTTTGGCTAAGAACAAACAGGGGTACCATTCGCTATGCAAATTGGCTTCTATCGCCTACACCGATGGTTTCTATAACCGTCCCCGTATCGACCACAATGTCCTTAAACAGTATCACGAAGGTCTTATCGTTTGCTCTGCTTGCCTTGGCGGTGAGATACCCCAGCTGCTGATGGCAGGAAAGATGAAAGAGGCCGAAGAGGCTGTTATGTGGTTCAAAGACATCTTTGGCGAAGATTTCTATATCGAATTGATGCGTCACGAAACCGACAAGCCCAATGCCAATCGCGATACTTTTGTTCAGCAGGAACGCATCAATCCCTTGCTGGTGCAGCTGGCTCGCAAATTCGATGTCAAGCTGATCTGCACCAACGATGTCCATTTTGTCGAAGAGGAGCATGGCGAGGCTCACGATCACCTCATCTGTCTGGCTACCCAAAAAGATTATGCCGACCCTAACCGTATGCACTATACCAAGCAGGAATGGCTCAAAACGCCCGAGCAGATGGCTGCCATTTTTGCCGATCTCCCCGAGGCATTGGAAAACACGATGGAGATTGCCGATAAGGTTGAGGTGTACAGCATCGATTCCGACCCGATTATGCCCATGTTCGATATTCCCGAATCGTTTGGCAGCGAAGCCGAATATCGCAGTCGCATCACCGAGCAAGAACTCTTTGACGAATTTACCCAGAATGAGAAGCATGAGGTAGTGCTAAGCCAAGCTGACGCTGAGAAGAAGATTAAGAAGCTGGGCGGGTATAACAAGCTGTACCGCATTAAGTTCGAGGCCGACTATCTCGAAAAACTCGTGTGGGAAGGCGCCCATAAGCGCTATGGTGAAGAGCTTAATGACGAGCAAACGGAACGAATTGTATTTGAGCTGCATACCATTAAAACGATGGGTTTTCCCGGCTATTTCCTTATTGTGGCCGATTATATACGCGGCGCCCGCGAAGAGCTGGGGGTTTCGGTGGGTCCCGGACGTGGCTCAGCAGCAGGAAGCGTGGTGGCATACTGCCTATGGATTACCGATGTGGATCCCCTCAAATACGATTTGCTGTTCGAGCGTTTCCTTAATCCCGACTGTATCTCGCTTCCTGATATTGATGTCGACTTTGATGATGCTGGCCGAGGCAAGGTGCTCGATTGGATTACAAAGAAATACGGACAGGAGAAGGTGGCCCATATCATTACCTATGGCACCATGGCCACCAAGAGCTCTATTGCAGATGTCGGTCGAGTAGAAAAGGTCGACCTATCGGTGGTCAACAAACTCAAAGAGTATGTTCCCGATCGCAGCTTCCCCGACAATATTAAAGATGAAAAAGGCAAGGCTCCCAAGGTCAACCTGGTCAACTGCTATAAGTATGTTCCCGAGCTCAAAGCCATTATGGAAGGAAGCGACCAACCCGAGCTCAAGAATATGCTTACTTATGCTGCCGCATTGGAAAATACCAACCGCCAGGTGGGCATTCATGCTTGCGGCGTCATCATCGGTGCCCAGGATATTACCGATATTGCTCCGGTATGCACTATCGATGATAAAGAATCGGGAGGCAAGGTATTGGTTACTCAGTATGATGGTCATGTGGTTGAGACCGTGGGTCTTATCAAAATGGACTTTCTCGGGTTGAAGAACCTTACCATCATCAAGGATGCGCTTCGGATGATAAAGAAGAATCATGGTGTGGATATAGATATCGACCATATTCCTATTGATGATCCGCAAACCTATCAGCTGTATTGTGATGGCAATACTGTAGCCACGTTCCAGTTTGAGTCGCCCGGAATGCAGAAGCATTTGCGTGATCTTCAGCCGCATGTTTTTGAGGATCTCATCGCTATGAATGCACTCTATCGTCCCGGTCCTATGGATTATATCCCCGATTTTATTGATCGAAAGCAGGGCCGTAAACCGGTAGAATATGACATCCCTTGCATGGAGAAATACCTTAAGGATACTTATGGTATCACGGTCTACCAAGAACAGGTGATGTTGCTTAGCCGTCAACTCGCCAATTTTACCCGCGGACAGAGCGATACACTCCGTAAGGCAATGGGTAAGAAGCAGATTGAGAAGATGAACGAGCTTGAAGTGCTGTTCTATAAAGGGGGCGAGGCCAATGGCCACGACCACGACACTCTTCATAAGATTTGGGAAGACTGGAAAAAATTTGCCTCCTATGCGTTCAATAAGTCTCACGCCACCTGTTATTCATGGGTGGCCTATCAGACCGCCTATCTCAAGGCTCATTACCCGGCCGAGTATATGGCAGCAGTTATGACCAGTTCGCAGAATGATATCAAGCGTGTTACCGAATTGATGGACGATTGCCGTAAGAATGGAATCGAGATTCTTGCTCCTTCGGTGAATGAGTCTGAAAAGGATTTCTCGGTCAATTCGCAAGGCCAGATTCGTTTCGGCCTTCAGGCCATCAGCGGTATGGGTGAGGCTGCTGCAGATGCCATTATTTCCGAACGCGAAAAGAATGGACAGTTTGTCGATATCTTCGATTTTCTCGAACGTGTCGAAATACGTTCGCTAAATCGCAAGAATATGGAGGTTATGGTCAAAGCTGGTGCTTTCGATGGTATTGGCGATATGCATCGTGCCCAATTTTTTTACAAAGAGAATAGTGCAGAAGGCACTCCTACATTTATCGAAAAACTGATGCGTTGGGCTACCCGCAATCGCGAAAATGCGGAAAGCGCCCAAATGTCTATTTTCGATATGTGTGAAGAAATTAAGGTCGATAACCACCCTGATGTGCCCAAATGCGATCCGTGGTCGGTGGTAGAACGTTGCCGCGAAGAATTCGGCGTTATTGGTTTCTACCTTAGTGGGCATCCCCTCGATGAGTACAAATACGAGATGGAAAATTTTGCCACCACTAGATGTGTCGATCTTGTCGACCTTTCCAAGTTTGTAAACAAAGAACTCCGTATTGGCGGAATTGTCACGCAAGCTATGGATGCTGTATCTAAAAAAAATGGCGATCCCTTTGGAGCCATGACAATTGAGGATTTCAGTGGGCCCTTCGAGTTACGTCTTTTCAAAAACGAATACTTGAAGTATAAGAGCTATTTTCAGAAGGACCTTTTCCTTTTCATTAAAGCTACAGTTACACAATATTCCCGACCGAATCCCGATGGCACCATATGGACTTCTCGGCCTTCGCTTAAGGTGAGCGAAATGATGACGCTCAGCGATGTGCTGGAAAAGTTTACCCGCCAGATCAATTTCTCCATTAAGCTTGAAGATATTACAATGCCTTTCTGCCACGATTTAAAGGTTCTTGCCGAAAAATGCAAAGGCAAGGTTCCGATTGAAGCCAAGGTGATAGATACGGCCAATAATCTTACGCTTACGATGAAGAGTCGTGACCTAAGGGTTGCGCCCCGCGAGTTTATGAAGGAGGTGGATTCGCTTTCGCAGATATATGATGTTAAACCTGTTTCATATTAATAAATCAGAATATGAAACTCTATACCACCGTCAATATCCAGCCTGCAGACTTGCTGCTATCGCATGATCGCCCGATTATGATGCTGGGTTCGTGCTTTACTGATGAAATCGGATTGCGACTGATTCAGTCAGGTTTCGAGGTGATGTGCAATCCTTTTGGCACTTTGTATAATCCTTTGTCTATTGCCGCGTGCTTGAACCGTATCATGCAAGCAATTCCAATAGGCGAGGATTGCCTAGTGTTCCAGGATGGGCTATACCATTCGTGGTTCCATCATGGAAGTTATTCTTCGCCCAACAAGAATCAGGTGCTCACTCGCTGCAATGCTTCGTTGGAGGATGCTGTCCGGTTTCTCGAACGCGACCCGCTTCTGTTGGTTACGCTCGGTACGGCTTTTGCTTTTTTTCTCAACAATCCCAGTTCATCGCTGAATGGACAGGTGGTGTCCAATTGTCACAAGGTTCATCCCCAACAGTTTATCCGCCGCCGAATTTCGGTTGATGAGGTTGTACAGGCTTTGTTGCCATTCCTTGGCAAATATCAGATGATTATGACGGTTAGCCCCATTCGGCATCTGGCAGACGGACTTCATGGCAACCAGCTCAGCAAGGCTACTTTGCTCATGGCAGTAGAACAACTCACTCAACACGGTTGTGATTATTTCCCGAGCTATGAGATCCTTTTGGACGAGTTGCGCGATTATCGGTACTATTCCCGCGACCTCTGCCATCCGTCCGATGTTGCCGTGGACATTATTTACGAGCGCTTCCAGCAGTCCTATATGTCTGAGCAGACCCGATTGCTTAGTATTGATTACCAAAAACAATATCGTCATTCGCAACATAGACAAATACATAATATATGAATAAAAAGAATATTGCCCTTTTGATGGGCGGCTACAGCGGAGAACATGATATCTCCATCAACAGTGGTTGTCAGGTGTACGAAAATCTCGACCACGGCAAGTATAATGTTTACAAGATCGTTGTTGAACGTGCCGGTTGGTACTGGCTCACCGACGAAGGAAATCACCGTCCTGTCAACCGCGACAATTTTACTGTGGAAGGGGTCGACCGTTTCGATCTCGCATTTATCATCATCCACGGCAATCCTGGCGAGAATGGTGTTCTTCAAGGCTACCTTGATATGTTAGGAATTCCTTACACTACTTGTGGTTTCTATACTTCTGCACTTACTTTCAACAAGGGTTATTGCAATCCTGTGGTGCGAAGTTTTGGTGTGGTTTCCCTCGCTAAATCCAAGTTGCTTTATGGCAATCGACCAATCGATACTGAAGCTCTCTTGAAAGAACTTTCGTTACCTCTTTTTGTCAAACCGGCTGCGGGCGGAAGTAGTGTTGCAACTACCAAAGTCAAGCGCGCTGAGGATCTGATGCCTGCCATCCAAGAAGCACTAACAGAGGATTCTGAGGTGCTTGTTGAGGAGTTTATTCAGGGGCGTGAGTTCGATTGTGGTGTCCTTCGCACAAAAGAGAAGAAATATGTCTTCCCGGTTACTGAGATCATTCCCACCGGAGGTCACGAATTTTTCGATTATGCAGCCAAGTACGATGGTTTTTCCAATGAGGTGACTCCCGCCGAAGTCGACGAGTCTATCAGCCGTCAGATTCAGAATGTTTCTTCCCAGCTATACGACCTTCTTGATTGCCGAGGCATCGTTCGATTCGACTTTATCTACGACACTGTCAAGCAGGAACTTTTCTTCCTCGAGGTGAACACTATTCCCGGACAGTCGGCCGAAAGTATCGTTCCCAAACAGGCTCGTGCCATGGGTATCAGTACCCGCGAGTTATACGAAATGGTTATCCAGGCTTGCTTGTAAGCCGTTTTTATGTTGGGTAATATCCGCTCATTGTTTATCAATGGGGGATATTGCCCAATAATTTCATCGATCGTTGGTTGTGCCGTTCACCTTCGTACATAGCTCTAGATTAGTAAAGGCTCGCCTTGTGCTTGCTTTCATTTTTTGTCTATCTTCCTTTCTGCCAATAGGTCAAACTCAAAGAGCGTGCCACGATACTATCGTACATGCTTTCGACTCTATCTGCGAAGGATCGGAATTTGATTTCAATGGTCGTACAATCAATTATACCGGTATCTTTTTCGATACAGTTCCTAGGGTAAACCCCAATTGCGATAGCATTATTATTTTGCATCTTGAGGTAATGGACCATCCGGTATGTAGGTTTAGTGCGAAGCCACTCTGTTCCACAGGTGAAGGATATCGACTCATGGTTTCCGATGACCCCCGTTACAACTTGTATTGCCGTTGGTCGTCACACCCTGATGATCCATTGCTTAGGGGGCATGAAAACGATCTGTCTGTAATAGTTTCTCCCGTTGAGCCCACGTCCTATTCAGTCTATATTGATTATGCTGAAACTCCTGTATGTCCCGATTCGGGCTCACAGGTAATATTTCCCCTCGAACCTGTGGTGGCTGCGATGTATGTCTCCCTTGATCACATAGATCTCAGTCACCTTGAGTTTTCATGCGAAGATTTCTCTGTCGGCACACGAGAACCCCGTTATGGATGGGCTGGTCGAAATTGGTATCTCAATGGAATCTTGCAGCCGCAAAAAAACGAGTTTGTCACTTTCGAAGCAAAACCATGGTGGCCTGATACGGTAGTGATCATGATGGAAGGGTATTCCAACACTTGCATTGATACGGCATACAAGGTACTCCCGTTCCATCATGTGTCGGTTCTTTTCCCCAATGCTTTTACTCCGGAGGCCGACAATAACAATAGGTTCGTGCCCGCATTGCAAGGACTCATTGATTACGAAATATGGATTTTCGATCGTCGCGGTATGCGGGTATTTCACTCAACCGACACTTCACAGCATTGGGATGGAACCACAATGGGGGGCATCCCCTGCCCGCAAGGCGTCTATACGTATCGCTGCCGCTACCGCCCACTTCATACTCCGGGTGGCTTCTTGTCTGATGTGGGTTCTGTTACATTAATAAGGTAAATAGGAACTGGTTACTTTGTAACCTGTAGGATATCAGCCTCGATATCCATAACAAGGCTTAGATTGAGATTTGAAATCTGAATCGAAAAATTGCCTTCGTGACAGTCTTTTACAATGGTCCCAAATAATCCCTCAAAAGGTCCTGCTGTAATTTTAACAGAAGCGCCGATTTTCAGTTGTTGGGTGTTGTGTAGGTGTATCGCTTCTTCCGAGTCGGCCACTTGTTTGAGTGCTGCCATCTCACGTTCTGGAATAACGGCAATGCCAGTATTCTTGAATTTCACGAAGCCGCAAACCCCTTGGATGTTGTGAACCGAATAGATATTTGTTTCGGCCATTTTTACGAAAGTGTAAGAAGGAATCAGTGGCACTTGTACCAGTTTCATCCGGTCTGACCATTTACGCAATACGCGGTGCATGGGCAGGTATGTCTCCAGCCCCGTCTCTTCGGCGATGCGGTCGGTGACGGTCTTTTCGTGTCTTGGCGCAGTATACACCGCAACCCATTGTGCTTTGTTAGATAGAGACATAGGTGTTTCCCTAGATTGTTTTTTGGAATTGCAAATTTACACATTCTATTGTGATTAGCAAAATAATTTTTCTTTTGCCACGTTATTCTTAGTTATGAAGGAGAGATTGAACCCTGTAAATTCCATTCAGCGCCAAGTGGAACTGCTGAAAATGGAGATGGCCTATGAGCGTGAAGTGTATGCCCGCTCCCTTGCTGCAGACCGTGTGGGGAGTCGTGTGCAAGAACCGGGCTGCCGCTATCCCATTTCTTTAGGGGCTAGCAGCTACAATGCCCTCGATCAGCTAGTGCTGACTGTCACGTATGAACTGTCTGATGATGAGACTGAAAGCGATTTCGAACCGGGCAAGCCGGTGAGTTTCTTCTATCTGAGCGAAGATGGTCAGCAGGTGCGTGAGGTCCCTCATCAGTGTTATGTCGAGGCTGTTGCCGAAGGTGTGGTCGATATTGCCGTTCCTAATCGCAGTTCGGTGCAGTCGATCCATGCCCTTGCAGAAAATCACCTATTGGGGATTCAGATAGGTATCGATACCACTAGCTACCGAGTGATGCTTGAAGCATTATCTGAAGTGATGCGAAGCGAAAATGAAAAGTTTGTTCGCCTTCGCGATGTCTTGCTTGGGCTTCGTACTCCCCAGTTCCGTACTCTTCCCCGACTTTCTTTGCCATGGCTCAACCTCAGTCAGCAAGAAGCGGTGCAGCGAGTGGTTGAAGCCCAAGAGGTTGCCATAGTCCATGGGCCTCCAGGAACGGGTAAAACCACCACATTGGTCGAAGCCGTCATTGAAACCCTGCAACGCGAAAACCAGGTGATGGTTTGTGCCCCGAGTAATGCTGCCGTTGACTGGATCAGCGAGCAACTCTCTAGGCGTGGGGTCAATGTGCTTCGTGTGGGCAATCCGCTTCGTATGAGTACCGAGATGCTCGACTGCAGTTATGAGCGGCGCTATGCAGCTCACCCCGATTATGCTGAATTGTGGAGTATACGCAAAGCGCTTCGCGAAGGCCTTGCTGGCCAAGGCAAGTCGCGTGAGAAACAGGCGCGTTTGGCAAAGATGCGCGACCGCGCCACCGAGTTGGAAATCAAAATACGGTACGATCTTTTCGACCAAGCCCGAGTGGTGGCGTCCACCTTGATAGGCAGCAGTTATCACATTCTCGAACATCGTCATTTCTCCACGCTGTTTATTGATGAAGCAGCCCAGGCGCTCGAGCCAGCATGTTGGGCCGCCATCCTCAAATGCGACAGGGTTGTTTTTAGTGGCGACCATCAGCAGCTGCCCCCTACAATCAAATGTGTTCAGGCCGCCCGTGGCGGTCTCGATCAAACGCTGATGCAAAAGGTGGCAAAACACCATCCAAATTGTGTCCATCTGCTTACCACCCAATATCGAATGCATCGTGACATCATGGGTTTCTCATCCCAGTGGTTTTACCATGGCCGGCTGACTGCGGCACCAGAGGTTGCTGATCGGCAAATTTCACCGTTGGACACCCCGCTCATGTGGATTGATACATCGCAAAGCGGATTTGGCGAAAAACAGGTGCGTACCCTCAGCCGTTCCAATAGCGATGAGGCCAGATTGCTTATCCACACTCTGCGCGACTATATCGAGATGATTGGCCTCGAAAAGGTGCAAAACGAGCGAGTCGATTTTGGCATCATCTCCCCATATCGCGCCCAAGTGCGTTTGATTCGCAAACTCCTCAAGTGGCAGAAGTTCTTCCGGTCGCTCCGTCGTCAGATATCAGTCAATAGTGTCGATGGATTCCAGGGGCAGGAACGCGATGTGATTATTATCAGTATGGTGCGCGACAACGACCAAGGCTCCATCGGTTTTCTTCGCGACCTACGTCGTATGAATGTTGCCATTACCCGTGCACGTATGAAACTCATTATTCTCGGCAATGCCGAAACGCTTTCTCAACACCGTTTCTACCATCAGTTGATAGAATACATCAAGGAACATGGCGATTTTGTCACCCTTCCTCCACCTGATCAAGTACCAGAGTAAATTGTATTTTTGGGGTTGACTCTATGTTTTTTTGTGATAAAAAAAATGTAAAATATAGATA
>JAGHRY010000131.1 GCA_018066145.1 Candidatus Colimorpha merdihippi
CTAAATTATCATTTAGCTGCCGATTAAGGCGAATTTTCGAAGAAAGCGCAGCATTTAACTGGCCGATGTGGTGTTCTTCCTCTTCAGAGAGGTCAGGAACGAGGAATCGCATGATTTGCTGTTTGTCACCCCTAGGCATTTTCGCTCCCTTCTTCCCAGTCATTGCGTGGTCAAAGAAAGCATCCTGTATAAGCACTGAATAAAGGAAATCTGGAGAATGATGTGGACGGACACGGAAGACCAATACATCTGGGGAACATCCCCCGGTGCAGTCGGCTTGCCAAATTTTCTTCAGATAGGGGCGTATGTTTGCCACTAGTACGTCCCCTGGTTCGAATTTTGTCAAGGAGACCCTATTGGGCGGGAGTTTTTGTGCTGGTTCTCGCCCTGCTTTGTTTGGCAAGAGAGAATCTGTGGTCACGTAAGTCTCCAGCGAAACAGCATTACTGCTGATTCGCTCCTCCACATAAGTGGCAAGCATAGACAATGCAACGTGGCTCATGCAGGCACGAGTATACGCTTACCCGCCCCAAAAGGCAAGCGTTTCACGCCATGGATAGAGAGGCCAGGGATGCTAACTAATGTATTTTCGGTGAGCTAGTTTAACATTGTTTTGGTTGACCTGTGCGTAATGCAGTGTGGTATCTACTCGTACATGCCCGAGAAGTTTTTGCACCTGCTCGATGGGCATCCCTTTATCGATAGCCATGGTCGCCATGGTGCGGCGGAACTTGTGGGGGTGAATATGGTGGATGTTGGCGCGGGAGCCGACGGCGCGGAGACGACTTTCCACCCCACCGATAGTCAGGCGGGAATGAGGGGCATGCAGTGAGACGAAGAGCGCTGGGTTATCATCGGAGCGCGCGCGTAGATAATTGAGCAAATGAATCTTTGCGCGGGCGTTGAAGTAGACCTCACGCTCTTTGTTGCCTTTGCCAAAGACCACACATTGGCGTTCTTGGAAGTCGATATCCTGCCGGTTCATCTTGACCAATTCGCCAACGCGAATGCCGGTGGACACGAGGAGGTCAATCATGCCCAAGTCGCGGGGTTCGATGCAGGAATCGCGCAGGACTTCCAGATTCTCATCGGTCAGCACTTCCTTGATGAGTGACTCTGCTCGCACCTTGCGGATGCGGCGCACAGGGCTCTTGCGGATGAGGTCTTCATCCTCCAGCCATGAGAAAAAACTGGAGAAGATGCGGCGGATATTGTCAATGGTCACGCGGCTGAGCGAGCGGGTTTCCTGGATAGAGGCGAGGTAGCTGCGGATGTCTGCAGTAGTGATGGCATCCATAGGTTTATCAATGGCGGTCAACAGCTTGTGGAGTGTAGAGTGGTAGTAGGTCAAGGATTTCTCAGAGCAGCCCTCTAAACGCTTTGCGGCGATGAACGCCTGCTCCAGATCGTTGTTTTCTCGCATGCATCGCACGCCATCTGATTCTCTCGGCGTTATCTCCACCTGTTCCAGTTCTCTGAGCAGGACTTCTCGAAGAGCATCCCTCTCTGCCTGCGGGAAGTAGGATAGCCTATCCAGTACCTTGTTGATGAGATTTTGCTTCATGGTGCGGTTATTATATCAGCTGGGCAAAATCCTGCCACCCGCTACCCAGCGTAGACATAAATGATAATTTAGCTCCCCTTGCGGCTTGACCTGCACCTGCCCGCTCATGAGCAGCGGAAGGAGAAAGTCGCGTATATCCTGCAACATTTTGTTTTCCC
>JAGHRY010000241.1 GCA_018066145.1 Candidatus Colimorpha merdihippi
TTTCTCTATAGCAAACCTTAAGTCGCTGTTATACAATGCATATATCATGAACCGATTTTTTGTCATATCGGGTTTCCGTCCGAACAAGTCAATAAATGCCAAAATTGTCAAAGAACTCTTTAATATTGCGGCTCCTGCCGCCTAATTGTTAACTATTTTCTACCGAACCATTGATCATAAAGCAAGTTCAAAAAAAAATAATACACATTGCATTATACTAAGATGGACAAATGGAAATAGGTTCCTTAGCCCAATTAGGTAGGCTCTAAAAATTCAATTATTTGTTTGTTAGTGTTCGGCGGATAGCCTAGTTTAGCCACTTCACACCTAAATTCAAAATGCAAATATACAAACTTTTTCTTATTTAGATACTATTTTTTACATTTTTTTCTTGTTGATTATTTTGTAGGGGGTGATTATCAATGTTTTATATTTAAGTTTTTTTGAATCCTTGACTATTAGTTGATTCCCAAGCGGGTTATTTGTTCTAATCGGAAGAAATTATAGATCATATTTTTGCGAAAGATTGCTGACTTCGCTCTCGCAAATCCGATAGTCCTTGTCGTGAGCCTAGGTATTCTCCGTTTTCCGTCGCATCGGATTTGTAATCCGATGCTTCCTATTTTTAGGATTTACAATACGCAGATTTTTAATTCAGTCTCACGCGATATTGCTGTATGATTAGTGCGGATTGCAAATCCTTATAGTAAATAGTGTCGGATTGCAAATCCGACACAACGCATAGCGGTCAGAACATCCCCAGGGACGGAATATTGGGGGGTCCGTGGGTGTAAGACCCAATATTCATGATGGGATGAGCAAAATATGACGAAAACCAGCGAGCTATGGTCGGCGAAAAAATGTGGCTAGCAACAGGCAGAAAGGCCCTTGCGGATTCTCAACCACAACTGGCGGACGATGAGGCAAAGCAATAGCGTTAGGAAAGGTACTAGGATATAATGGAGGGTGTAGGCTGCATAGGTGTGGGGAACGAGGGGCGTGGTGATGTTGAGCACCATCTTGCGCATAAAGATATGTGAACAGTATACCCAAAAGGCAGAATGTGCCAACCAGGGACGATCGCGAAGAAGTCCAACATGCTGTATCGAGGCGGCAATGGCTACGACGGCAGGAACAGAAAATAGCGTGGTGGAAGCTTTCAATACGCCGCTCCAATAGGTAGGCGTATCGGGACGGAAAAGAGCCAGCACCATCCCGGCAGCCATCATCAGCGGCCAGATGGACCAAAAGCACCAGCGCCGGCGGAAAAACCAGTCGACCATATTGCACCCGTGCAGCGTGAAATAGCCGCCTAAGGCAAACCAAAAAGTGCCGTGGATAGAGAATCCCGGCAAGGGTATCCATATCTTCAGCAAGTAGCAAGCCCCCAGCAACGCTATAAACCATCGGCCGAAACGGCTGAGCAGCCAGTGTATGGCAGGCGCGAAAAGGATTATTACCATCAAATCGCGCAAAAACCATAGCGGAACCAGCACGGGGGCAGCAAAGGGCATGGTGATGCCCAGGATGTTTGCCACCTGGGTGTGGTAGGAACCCACCCATAGCATGTGCCAGCCGCCTAGGACACGTATCATCCGCCACAGGGCATCCCAATGGGCGGTGCCATGGACAATCTTCATAAGCAGCGGCCAGCAGAGGTGTATGCAGTGAAAGATGTTCCATCCGATATAGGGTAGGAGGATGGTGTGGATGCGCCGCTGCAATTTGTTGGTGTAGGCCGACCATTGCCATTGCTCGAGATGTCGGAAAAAGAGATAACCGGAGATGAGGAAAAAGGTGGGAACGGCAAAGGTGGGAAACTGGTGCGAGAAGAATATCCGCACCCCGTTATAGATAGCCTCCCATGACCCGGGATCGGAGCGGAAGAGGTCGTAGTTGACGCTCTTGGTGCCGAAAGAATGGATAAAGATGACGCATAAAGCCAAAGGCATCCGCAACCAGTCTAGGCTGCGGATGTCTCGGGTGTTGGCAGGAATTCGGGTGGCCCCCATTATTTTACATGCACCTTAGCGGCGGCTGCTTTGCATTTGTCGCGGAGAGCGTTGAGGCTGCTGCCGTTGGGGGCATAGCTGACTACCACTCCCATGCGGCGGCCGACATGGGCTTCGGGCTTGCCGAAGATGCGCAGGTAGGTGTTGCTTTCGCAGCATACCTGTTCCATGCCTTCGTATTGGGGGTTGTGGGTTTCTACCTCGCTGAGTATAACGGCGGAAGCACCGATGCGCTCTTGGGTGATTTCGGGAATGGGAAGGCCCAGGACGGCACGGCAGTGTAGCTCAAACTCGCTGAGGTTCTGGGTGCCGGCAAGGGTGACCATGCCTGTGTCGTGGGGACGAGGGCTGAGCTCGCTGAAATAGACCCCTTCTTTGTCGCTCAAGAAGAACTCGACGCCCCAGATGCCTGCGCCGGTGAGGGCGCGGGTGACCTTGTCGGCCATTTCTTGGGCGGTTTTGAGCTGTTCGGGGGTGATGGGCGCGGGCTGGAAGCTTTCGCGGTAGTCGCCCCCTTTCTGCACATGGCCGATGGGCTGGCAGAAGAGGGTTGGGCCGTTCTGCTGGGTGACGGTGAGCAGGGTGATTTCGCTATCGAAGCGAATGAACTGCTCAACGATAACCTCCTTGATATCGCCACGGGCGCCTTCGGTGGCACATTTCCATGCGGCTTCGAGCTCGGCAGGCGAATCCACCTTGCTCTGGCCGTGGCCGGAGGACGACATCAGCGGCTTTACGATGAAGGGATAGCCGATGATGGCGGCGGCGGCCTGGAACTCTTCGAACGTGGTGGCGTAGCGGTAGTTGGCGGTTTTCAGTCCGAGTTCGGTATGGGCGAGTTCGCGAATGGCCTTGCGGTTCATGGTGTAGTTGACGGCGCGGGCGCTGGGGACCACCTGGATGCCCATCTGCTCGCACTCGTAGAGTTTTTCGGTGCGGATGGCTTCGATTTCGGGCACGATGATATCGGGATTGTGTTTCTTGACAGCAGCCATGAGGGCGTCGCCGTCGAGCATCGAGAACACCTCGCGCTCATCAGCCACCTGCATGGCGGGAGCGTTGTCGTATTTGTCGCAAGCGATAACATGCATACCCTTGCGTTTGCAAGCGATGACAAACTCTTTGCCGAGTTCGCCAGATCCAAGGAGGAGGATTTTTTTCATTGTTTTGAGTTTTTGGGGCTTATTGATCTTTGGGCCTGATAAACAATTTTTTTAATTTGCAAAATTACACAAACTTTTTGTAAAAATAAAAAATGCGCATGATTATTAAGAAAAATTAGATGTTTGTTGATTTGTTGATTTGATGGATTGCTGAACTGAGGCTGCCGCCCCTCGAATCAACATTTCACCCCATTGGGGGAATTGATTTTCGAAAAAAACACCCTCTTCCTCCACACTAGGGGCGCTCATCCTACGGGGATCCTACGGGGTGGCTTCGCTCTATAGGGACGGACTGACCCCGTAGAATCCCCGTAATATGAGCGTCGTTAGGGCTGACCTGCTTGCTGTTGATTTGAAGTGGGAAATCGGGCAGCAGCCGTTTCATTAACTGCATCTGCTACTAACCCCATGAGCGCCATAATATAGAATCTAGAATGAATTTTTTGATGCATTACGCAAAAATGGCGTTCTAGATTCTAGATTTAGGCATTTTTGAGAAGTTTCAACATTGGCGGCTGCCAGATTGAATTTATTGGGTTGCAAATATATAGCACAAATTCTGCCTTGGATGCGCCGAGACTGATTTTGTGCAAATCAATGGCTGGGCAGGCTGGAAAATCTAGAATCAGATTCTGGATTTTCCAGCCGGAATAATTCCGCCGAAGGGTGATTCAACAAAACTCAAATCAACAATAATCCATTGTGTCAACTTTTTTTTGTATTTTTGCATTTTGTTTTAACGTATATACTCAATGGCTCAGAAATCACTTAAACGACTCCTCTCAGATACCATGATTTATGGTATGAGCAGCATTATAGGCAGGTTTCTTAACTACCTGCTGGTACCCCTGTATACCTACAAGATTGCCGCAGCTTCGGGCGGCTATGGAATTGTGACCGAGGTGTATGCCTATACCGCGCTGCTGCTGGTGATGCTCACTTTCGGCATGGAGACCACCTTCTTCTATTTCGCCAACAAATACCGCGAACGCAGCGACTCGGTGTTTTCCACCTCGCTGTCGGCGGTAGGCATCGTGTCGGGCATTTTTGTTTTGCTGCTGTGCTGCTTCATTCGCCCGATATCCCATGCGCTGGGCTATGACGCCCATCCCGAGTTCCTTACCATGATGGGTGTGGTGGTGGCTATTGACGCTTTCCAAAGCATCTTGTTTGCCCTGCTGCGTTTCCAGGGGCGGGCGTGGAAATTCGCCCTGCTGAAGCTGCTTTTTATCTTCTGCAATATCGGGCTGAACCTGTTTGTGTTTCTGCTGGCGCCCGCTTGGGCCGAAAGCATGCCCGCCCTGATGGGTTGGTATCGCCCCGACTACCAGGTGGGATATATCTTTGCGGTGAACCTCATCTGCACGGCAGGCATCACCCTGGGATTTCTGCCCGAGTTGCGCAAGCTGCGTTTCGGCATCGACAAGAAATTGCTGCGCGAGATGCTGCGCTACACCTGGCCCCTGCTGCTATTCGGCATTGCCGGCATACTGAATCAGGTGGCCGACAAGATATGCTTCAACCATCTGGTGCCTGGCGAGGAAGGCCGTATACAGCTGGGCATTTACGGCGCATGCGTTAAGATAGCCATGATTATGGCCATGATTACCCAGGCTTTCCGCTATGCCTACGAGCCTTTTGTTTTTGGCGGCGGCAAGGAGAAAGACGGCAAGGAAAGTCAGGCGCTGGTGATGAAATACTTTGTGATGTTTGCCCTGCTTGCCTTCTTGGCTGTGATGGCCTACCTGGATATACTGAAGCATATCATCTCGCCCAGCTATTGGGAGGGGCTCAAGGTGGTGCCGATAGTGATGATGGCGGAAATTTTCATGAGCATATATTTCAACCTTTCGTTCTGGTACAAGATGATAGAGCAGACCTGGTGGGGTGCCATTTTTTCGGCCATAGGCTGTGCGGTGCTGATAGCCATCAACATAGTGTTTGTGCCCCGCTACGGCTATATGGCTTGCGCCTGGGGCGGTTTCTGCGGGTATGGGGTATGCATGGTGCTCTCCTATCTGGTAGGACATAAGAAGAGCCCTGTGCCTTACCGCCTGCTGCCTATTCTGGGCTATTTTGCATTGGCCTTGGGACTGTATGCTATAAGCGTGTGGTGCAAGCCCAGCTCGACGATTTGGAGTCTGGCTTTCAACACGTTGCTGATACTGATATATGTAGCCGCTATGCTGTATAACGAGCGCAAGGCCTTGGCACCCGTGCTGTCGAGATTCAAAAAATAACACATTCCTCCATAGGACAAAAATAACATCGGGCTTACCCCTGCGCAAAAAAACGCTAGGATAAGTCCGATGGCTATGATGGGCAAGGTGATTGGAGGCTAGTCGCCGTATACCCACTCGCAGTAGGAGTAGTACTGCGTGTGCATGCCTTCGATGTATTGCATCTCCTGGCAGGTTTTGTGGCGTGCTGCCACCTCTTCCTTGCTGTAGTATACCACATTGGAATTGTACTGGATGCAGCGGCAGCGTTTGGTGCAGCCGGTGAAGGATGCTGCGCACAATAGAAAGAGGGTAAGGAGGACTATCTTATTTTTCATTTGGACGATTGTTGAAGGAATTCTACGATTTGATGTTCGTCGATGTTGCGATAATGGCAGGTGCTTACCACTTGGCCGTTTTCCATCAGGAAAATCAATGGGCGCTGGCCGTAGGTGATATGCGCATGGGTCATGTTGTCGATCATATAGCAGGGGCGCACGAATCGGCTGGTATCGATGGTGAGGGGAGTGATGGTGCTGTCGATGCGGGGCGTGAGATAGACGATGGCTGCGGAATCGAGGTCGTTGCGCCGGCAGATGTGGGTGAGTTTTTCGTCGGCCATCTTGCAGAAATGGCATCCGGGGGTAAGGAAGGCTACCACATGGCGGCCGTTGTCAAGGCCGAGGTCGTGGAGGTCGCCTTCGGGCCCGATGGCAGAATCGAGGCGCTCTTCATTGAAGACCTCCTCGGAAGGGCCGAACATCCAATTGTCGGGGGCAGAAAGGATAAAAACCGTAACGCACACCCCGATGCAGGGTAGCAATACTGCGGGCACCCAAACCTTCCGGCGGGGATGCCAGGGGAACGGTTTTGCACCGCCAGCCACCAGCAGGAGGAAAAGGAGCACCACATTCTTGATCATCGACTGCAGCGGGTTGATTTCCATAATCGCACCCATGCAGTGGCAACTGTCGGTGCGCCCAATGAGCGCAGCCACAGCCAGGAAAACGGTAAAGCCCAGCAGCATGAGTGTGGCGCACCAATTGACGACCCGATGGAAGCAGTTGGATATCAGTAAAAGGCCTACAATCATCTCTGCCACAATCACAAGGCGTGCCATGAGGAACGACCATGTGAGGGGTAGCACATTGTAGGTGAAAATATAAATCTCGAAATCATCGATACCCACCAGCTTGGCAATGGCAGATACGATAAAAAGCGCGCCCAGGAGTATTCTCACCACCAGGGCGGCTATGCGCAAAGGCCTAGACTTAAACATTGCTACATATCTGTGCAGGTGACATCCTTCAGGTCGCGAACCCGCATTCCGTCTACCTGACGTTCAAAACCCAGTTTCAAGATTTTCTTGCAAGAGAAACCGTGGTCGGCATTGACAATAAGCACTTCGGGATTGCCCATCTCGTCGGTTTCGACGGTGGTGCAATAGCATTTGGCCTCTTTGGAACAGCCGGCTGCCAGGGTCATAAGAGCCACAGCCAAAAGAAGGAAATATTTTTTCATCTCAGTAATTATTGAATGACAATCAAAGAATCTGCAAGGAAAGGATAATCGGTGCATACGATTTCCTGGGTGTACATGGTATCGAGTGCATCGAAATAATTGACGGAATTGAGCTTGCTGCAGTCGCCCCGCTTTATGGTGACGATGCGCACATCCTGACCGCCAGCTACGGTGCAGCGGCAGTTCTTTTCTTTTACACAAGAGGTGCACAACATCAATGCTATAGCACCCATAACATACATTATTTTCTTCATATCATGCATAATATTTCGAATTGCAAAAATACAACTTTTTTCCGAAATAATATAATTTTATTTTCAAATACAATAATTCTACCCCGATATCGTTACATACGTCGGATATACGACATCTTCCTAAGGTCATGAGATATTTATTGTTTGCACTCTCGTATTACACCCGCATACCGGCACCCCGACTGAAAGAATACCGCCCCGACGACGCCACCCATGCCCTCCGCTGGTTTTCGTTTATTGGCATTGTGGTGGGGCTGGTTAGCGCCCTGGCTTGGTTTGTGTTTGCCCGCTTTTTGGGTTTTGGCCAGCAGATTTGTGCCATCCTTGCTCTGGCGGTGGGAGTGCTTGCCACCGGTGCCTTTCATGAAGACGGCTTTGCCGATATGGCCGACGGCTTTGGCGGCGGGTATACCAGGGAAAAGATCCTATCCATCATGAAGGACAGCCGCATAGGGTCGTATGGCGTGATAGGGCTGATTTTTTTGTTTGCGGCCAAGTTTGTGTTGCTGAGCGAAGTGCTGCGTGAACAGTCCCTCGCCTCGATGCTCTTTATCATTGCCTACCATGCTGCGGCCCGCGCCACTGCAGGATGCATGGTGTTTTGCAGCAGCTATGCCCGCAACGACGGTACTGCCAAAGTGGCCATGGACAATCGCGCCTGGAACTGGAAAGAGGTGGCGCTGCTGCTGCTCTTTGGCCTGCTGCCGCTTGCCGCCTGCGCGGTAATATTCACGCCGCTGCTGATGGGTGCCATCGTTCCGCTGGCAATACTTTTGGCCTGGTTTCGCCACTACTGCCACAAACACATCGGCGGCTATACGGGCGACTGCCTGGGGGCGCTTGAGCAGCTGGCCGAGGTGGTGACGCTCCTATGGTTTTCTTTCATTCTCCATTGATACATTTTGAAACTCCAAATATAGAAAAATGGTACCTTTTTATATTACCCCGCTGAACGAACGCTGGCGCAAGCCGCTGGCAGAAAAGATTGACAATCTAACCAAACCCAAGGGCTCGCTTGGCCGACTGGAAGAGCTGGCCTTGCAGCTGGGCATGATACAGCAGTCGCTTTCGCCGGAGCTTTCGAATCCAACGAATATCGTTTTCTGTGCCGACCACGGCATCGTGGACGAGGGGGTGAGCTTTTCGCCCAAAGAGGTCACTTACCAGCAGCTGTTTCATTTCCTGCGGGGCGGTGCCGGCATCAGTTTCGTGTGCCAGCAGCATCATTTCACCCTCCAGGTGGTGGACATGGGGGTGGACTACAATTTCCCTGCCGATCTGGCACCTACGGCACCCATGGTGGAATACTACTCGCACAAGGTGCGTATGGGCACCGACAACTACCTCTACCGCCCGGCAATGACCCACCAGGAGATGGACCAATGCCTGATTGCCGGTGCCGCCCAGGTGGACATCTGCCATGAGAAGGGGTGCAATATAGTGAGTTTTGGCGAGCTGGGCATGGCCAACACCTCGAGCTCGTCGATATGGATGCACCTTTTTGCCAATATTCCCCTGGTGGAATGCGTAGGGGCGGGGAGCGGGCTCCCCACCGAGGGCATCCGCCACAAATACCAGGTGCTTCAGCAGGCCGTCGACAACTATCATGGCGATCGCTCGGCCGAAGACCTCATAGCCTATTTCGGCGGTTTGGAGATGGTGGCAGCCATCGGCGGCATGCTTCGGGCAGCCGAACTGCACATGGCCATTATCGTTGACGGTTTCATCATGACGGCATGCGTGCTGGCAGCTGCCCAACTTCACCCGCATGTGCTTGACTATTGCATCTTTGGCCATTGCGGCGACGAATCGGGCCACAAGCGCATGCTTGATGCCCTAGGCGCCAAGCCCATACTGAATCTGGGCCTTCGCTTGGGCGAGGGAAGCGGCGCCGTGTGTGCCTATCCCATCATTCAGTCGGCCGTGGCCATGATCAACCACATGGACAGCTTTGCCAACGCTTCGGTCACCAAATATTTTTAATCGTGAAAATATACTTTATTCGACATACGTCAGTGGATGTGCCAAAGGGGGTGTGCTATGGGTGCAGCGATGTGCCTGTAGCTCCATCGTTTCGCCATGAAGCGGAGCAGGTGGCACAAAAGCTCGGCGGCATCACGTTCGATAAGGTATATTCCAGTCCCCTTTCCCGCGCTACGCTGCTGGCGCAATACTGTGGTTTTGACCATCCGGTAATCGAATCCCGAATCAGCGAGGTGGACTACGGCCGCTGGGAGCTGAGGCCTTTTGCCCAGATTCCGCCCGACGAAATACAGCCCTGGTACGACAACTGGCGCTATGTGCGCCCGCCCATGGGCGAGTCGTTCCACGACCAATATCTTCGGGTTTCAGAATTCATCGATGAGTTGAAGCAGCAACCTTACCGCACTGTGGCGGCATTCTGCCACGGGGGGGTGCTGATTTGTGCCGCCATTTATGCCGGCTTGTTCGCTTTCGATGGCGAATTCACCCGGCGTTTCGATTATGGCGATATCCTAACCATCAGCCTATAGGTAACCTTTGTTCTAAGTGTTTTATGAAATTTCTGCTATCCAATATTGACGACATCCATTTTTCCGAGTCCCAAGGACGGTACGTGTACCACTGCTCTCATGCTACCGCCGACAAAGCCATAAGGCATCAATTGGGACTGGAACTTGCCGACCTGAGCATGGCAGGCAACCTCGACCAGAACCGCCAGGCCGTAATGGACTCGCTGCACCAATATGCTGCGCTCATGAAGGGGCTTCCACTGGTAATTCATGCCCCTTTCAGCGAATTGTATCCCCACGCGATGGAAAGCATGATTCGCGAGGTGGCAAATCGGCTTTTCCAGCAGGCCTACGCCATCGCCGAAGAATTAGCGGCGCAAACCATGGTTGTTCATGCCAACCAGGTGGCCACGATATATCATCCCGACTGGTTTGTGGAGCATCAGATAGCGTTCTGGAAATCATTTCGGCACTCGCACCCGGGGAGATGCACCATTGCGATAGAAAACACCATAGACGAAACCCCTACCCAGCTGCTGCAGATTGCTGAAGGGGTGGATGACCCCCATTTCGGCATCTGCCTCGATGTGGGCCATGCCAACCTTTCTGCCACCCCGGTGGTAGAGTGGATAAGAACCCTGGCACCCAAGATTGCGCACTACCATATTCACAACAACATGGGAGTTAGAGGCAGCAAATTATGGTACCAATACGACAGCCACAACGCGTTGGGCGAGGGTGTGCTCGACTACGAACATTTGCTGCACCTTATCGAAGAGCTTACTCCCGATGCTACTATCACACTGGAAACCTCGGCTTTAGACGAATCTGTCGACTGGCTGATGCAGAAACATTTTATTTAGCTTATTCGGCCTAACGGCCATATAATATCGATAAATCATGAAAGCATTCATTTCAGGCGGCTGCAAAAATGGCAAATCATCGTGGGCAGAGAATCTGGCCCAGCGCCTGGCGGGCGATAGTCCCTTGTACTATATAGCCACGATGATTCCCTGCGATGCCGAAGACCACCAGCGCATTGAAAAACACCGCTTATCGCGTGCCGGCAAGGGCTTCTGCACCCTCGAACAGCCTACCCGGATTCACCAGGTGCTCGATTATAGCGACTACGCTCGCGGCACGTATCTGCTTGACAGCGTTACGGCACTTATGCTCAACGAAATGTATCCGCGCAATGCTTCATTGCCCGACGTCCAGGCACCCCATCGCGTGTGTCATGATTTATCCTTTCTGCTGGCACAAGCCAAGAATGTGGTGCTTGTGAGCGACTATATCTATTCCGACACCGGACACTACCCTAAATACACGCAAGACTATTGCAAAGCTTTGGCGCAGGTGGACCGCCACCTGGCTAGGATTTGCGATACCGTGGTGGAAATGTCGGCACATCAACCTATTTATTACAAAGGAGGCAACTTATGATTCTTATTATCGGCGGGGCATATCAAGGCAAACTCGACTATGCCCGGCAGCAGTTTCAGCTCAGCATCAGCGATATCTTGGATTGCACCCAATTGACTAGCGAGCTATGCCAGAAACCTCTCACGGCCAAATGCATATATCATTACGAGGCATATATCGAGCAATGCCTCCTTGCCAATATCGAGCCCCAAACAGCCTTCTCGCCAGACCAGATAGTCATTGCCGATGATATTTTCTGCGGGGTGGTGCCCATCGACTCCCATCTGCGGGCTTGGCGCGAAACCTGCGGTCGCACCCTCACAGCGCTGGCCATTGATGCACAATCGGTTATACGCATCTTCTGCGGCCTGCCGCTGAAGGTGAAATAGTGTCAAGGGGTAATCTGTCGAAAGATTTTTTTATCGCACCATACATACCATTACGCCGTCGCGCAGGGGCAGCAGTATATTGCTCACGCGGGTATCGTTGGTTATATAGTCGTTCAGCTGCTGGATGACGCGTGTAGACCTGTCGCAACGCAGCTGGGTTTCAGGCGATTCCAGCACCCGGCCATACCATAGCATATTATCGAGGATTAATAGGCCGCCGCTTGCCATTTTGGGCAGGAGCATATCGTAGTACTGCTGGTAGTTGACTTTGTCGGCATCCACAAAAGCCACTTCGATGCCGTCGGGCAGCTGGGGAATGACCTCTAGGGCCTGGCCGATATGTATCGACACCCTCGCGCTCATGCCAGCCATATCGAGATGCTGGCGTATCAGGTATTCGCATTCTTCGTTGGCTTCCACCACATGCAACATGCCGTCGGGTGCCAACCCTCGGGCCATACACACTGATCCATAGCCTGCATAGCTTCCCAACTCAACCGCTATACGCGGCTGCTTGAGCCTCACCAGCATTTCGAGCAGCACTCCTTGGTAAGGGGAAGACGACATGTGGGGATTGGCGGTATGCAATGCGATGCTGCGGTAGATATCGTTCAGCACCCCCTCGGGCTGAGAGGTATGGGCATCGCAATAGTCATCAATAGAAACAGACATAGGCCGGGATATTAGAGTTCGCGGAGGCGTTCTTCCAGTTCCACCTCGTCGTGAATGAGCACCTCGCGGGCCTTCGAGCCATTATAGGGGCCGACGATGCCGGCAGCCTCAAGCTGGTCGATGATGCGTCCGGCGCGGTTGTAACCCAGCTGCAGCTTGCGTTGCAGCAGCGAGGTAGAGCCAAACTGGCTGGCCACCACCAAGCGGGCAGCATCGTTGAAGAATTCGTCTTTCTGCTTGGGGTCGAACTCCTTGTTGGGTTCTTCGTTTTCGTCGAGATATTCGGGCAGCAGGAAACCATCGGGATAGCCGCGTTGGGTTCCGATAAACTCAGCAAGCTCCTCAATTTCAGCTGTTTCGATAAGCGCACACTGGATACGCACCAAGTCGGAGCCAGATAGCGAAATAAGCATATCGCCGCGACCAATCAAACGTTGGGCGCCGCTGCAATCGAGGATGGTGCGGGAGTCGATGCCTGAGGTTACCTTGAAAGCTACGCGTGCCGGGAAATTGGCCTTGATGGTACCGGTGATGATATTGGTGGTAGGACGCTGGGTGGCAATAATCAGGTGTATGCCCACGGCGCGTGCCAGCTGTGCCAGGCGGCAGATGGGCATCTCCACCTCCTTGCCGGCCGTCATGATAAGGTCGGCAAACTCATCCACTACCAGCACGATATAGGGGAGGAACCGATGGCCGTTTTCGGGATTGAGGTGGCGGTGGATGAACTTATCGTTGTATTCGGTGATTTTGCGAACTCCGGCAACCTTGAGCAAATCGTAGCGCTGGTCCATTTCGATACACAGCGAATTGAGGGTGCGCACCACCTTCTTGACATCGGTGATGATAGCCTCGTCGCTATCGGGCAGCTTGGCCAGGTAGTGACGTTCGATTTTGTTATATAGCGACAGTTCCACCTTCTTGGGGTCTACCATCACAAATTTCAGTTCCGAGGGGTGCTTCTTATACAGCAGCGAAGCAATCACGGCATTCAAGCCTACCGACTTACCTGTACCGGTGGCACCTGCCATCAGCAAGTGGGGCATCTTGGCAAGGTCGGTAACAAAGGGGTCGTTGCTGATGGTTTTGCCGAATACGATGGGCAGCTCCATCTTGCCGCAGTTGCGGAAGGCGTCGCACTCCAGCATATTCTTCATCGACACAATCTGGGGATTGGTATTGGGCACCTCGATACCCACGGTGCCTTTGCCGGGGATGGGGGCGATGATTCGAATGCCCAAGGCCGAAAGGCTCAAGGCGATATCGTCCTCCAAACTCTTGATTTTGGAAATGCGCACGCCGGGAGCGGGCTTGATTTCGTACAGCGTTACGGTGGGCCCGGGCGAAGCGGTAATCTCCACAATTTCGATGCCGTAGTTGCGCAGCGTTTCCACAATGCGGTCTTTATTCGCCATCAGCTCCTCGCGGGTGACCTTGGTATTTTTGGTCTCCCAGTCGGTGAGCATATCGGTTTGGGGCATCTCGAATTGTTTTAAATCCAGGTGGGGGTCGTAAAGCTCGTCGGCGAAATAATGGTCGCTGGTATGCACCCGTTCAAATTCGGAATATTGCTGTTCCTCGGGTTCTTCTTCTGCCGTGGCAACGAGGTCGGGGTGATCGCCTGTAATAGTAAAGGTTACTTCATCGTTTTGGGCGGGCACCTCGGGTTGCTCAGGCTGAGTGTTGGCATCGGTTTCAGCCTCAGCTTTTTCATTCCCTTTTTGGGCACGCTGGTTGATGCGGGCAAAAGCATCGTCGATGGAGAAATGGTTTTTCTTATTCTCTTTCTTCTCGTCAGAATCGTTGCTCTTGCCGTTGGCAATCTCCTTGTCCGAGGGGGTGACGAGGGGTTCGTTTTTATCCTCTTCGGCTTTGGTGAGCTTGGATTTCAGATCGAGCTTGGGAATGCTCATCTCGGGCATCTTCACATCGGGCACCTTCACTTTCACCTTGTGCACGAAAACCAGGAATACGCCAGCCAGGAACAGTTGCAGCACCACTGTGCCCCAATTGATAAACCGGTGCAGCAGTTCGGCCACAAACATGCCGGTGCCGCCGGCATAATTGGCCAGCACATCGTCGCCGCCAGCAAACAGGCCGACAAAATAGCTGAACGTGGTGGACCCCCAGAACATCCAGAAAAGCCATACCCAGAAGATGCGTTTCATGGGAATGTATTTTTCGGTGCCCCACAGTTTCAAACCATAGCAAAATATGATCACGCTGAAGCCGAAGGAGAAGACGCCCAGAGAGCCCTGGATGACACTTTTGGCGAGGCGGAAGCCCCACATGCCCATCCAGTTGTCGTGGTCGGGCCAGCTGACGAAGAACGACACCATGGCAACAAAGAGATATAGCGCAAACAAAATGCAGCAGATGCTTCGTAGATGATGTCCGCGTTGCGATGCATAAAACTCTTTCGCCTTGCTAGTGGGGCGAACTTTCTTTTCTTTATTATTCTTTTTGTTGCTCTTTTTTTGTGCCATAGTGCTTACATAGACGCACCCGAACCTCTTTTGCAAGAGATACCGGGTGCGTATTAGGATGTATGATTAAATTATTCTTCGATCAGCGACATTGCGTCTTGCAGTTCCTGAATGAACAGTTCGAGCTCTTCCTTGTTGTCGGAATAGCCTGCAGGGGGGAAGAATTCAGCCTCTTTTACCTTGCCTTTCACCACCTCTACAGCGGTAAAGGTAAGTGCGCGGCCTTCAGGCAGCTGCTGGGTGAATACCAGAGGGAAACCCTTCATGCCGCCAAAAACCAAAGCGTATTCGGGGCCAATCTTATCGGTGGTCCAGCATTCGGCGGGGTTGTCGTTCTCTTCGGCATCATAGCGGTGCATGATCTGCTTGGTGGCAGTAAAGCCCTGGATGTCTTTGGTCTCGGAAGTCATTTCGTAGTAGAAATGGCCGGGTTCTTTGTCAACGATATAAAGGCTGTCGAGGCTCTCTTTAGGAGTTTCGTCTTTGACGATGAATTTGCCGTCGCCGGTATAGGACTCGAGCTCGATACCGTACTGTCCTTTTAATCCGACAATATACATGCTGTAATCCTGGGCAGAGGTAATCTTCAATCCGTTTTGGATGGTGGTACCCATCTGGCTCATGATGCCCTGGGGAATAAGCACTTTGCCGTCATATACTTTGATTTCTACAATTTTGTAGTCGTCGGGAATCTGGACGAACTCTTTGCCAGAGCTGGCAATTTCGTATTTCACGATACCGCGGAAATTGTTCTGGGCGCTCAAGGCTCCCATGGCAAGCAGCATGACTAGCGCTGCTGTAAAGATCTTCTTCATATTATTGTTCTTTAGTATTAATTACTTTGTTTTGTGCTGCTATAACGTCAATCCGGATAAAATAGTATATCGGTGGGCTAAAAAATGCCTGCGGCTACCATTTAGACGGCAGCACGATGTTGGGCAAAAGGTGGGCGTCGGCAAAAAGCGGGGCTATTTCGTCGTCGCTAAATCCGGCAATGCCGCAGCCGATGCGGGTGACCAGAAAAGTGAGCTCCTGGTGCTGGCGGGCAAACTCGATAAACTCGTCCACATACGGCTTGATGGTATCTACGCCGCCCTGCATGGTGGGTATGGCATAGCACTGGCCTTGCAGCCCTACGCCTTGTCCCATTACGGCGCCGAAGCGTTCGTAGGCTACGCGGGCGGCACCGCCGCCATGGCGGCCTGCCAGATTGCTGCCGAACACGAATATCTCGTTCTCGTTCAGGTGGGTGATAAATTCCGGAGTCGTCATATCAATTATTCTCGGGTGGATTATTTGCTAGTTGTTGATGAATGTGCGCTGGCCCCAGTTCTCGCCCAGGGTGCCGCCGATAATCATGCTGGGCTCTTGCAGCTTGCCCTGCAGCGACGATTCGTAGGCCTGGTTCTTGGTTACGTTGTTGAAGAGATCCTGGAACGAAATTTCGCCACGGGTGAACTTGAGTTCCTTCAGGATGTAGTAGGTGAAGAATCCGTGGTGCTGGTCGATGAAGCTGTAAGAGGTCTTGTCGCCATCGGCCGACATAAAGATGACAATATCGTCGCGCACGCGGGGGGCACGGTAGCGCTTGGTTTCGCGTTCCATGTCAAAGAACGACTTGCCGCTGCGCTGAATGCCGTTGCAGCTGGCGTCGATGATAAAGGTGTAGCTCAGCGCCTGGGTTTTCTTAAACCAGCCGCAGAGGGTGTCGATAGAGATACATTGGGTGAGAATCTTCTCGGCATCGCCGCCTTTGAGGGTGATGCCTTCGGGCAGCAGGCCGTTCTTGCTCTTGAAGGGCCGAATCTTGCTCACATCCACGCCGCTGGGCATCAGGTAGGGCTGGAATTTGGAGTTGCTTACGCCATGTCCGGCATAATAGATGATGATATGCACATCGCCGCTTTGGGCTTTGATGATGTCTTTCAGCCAATGGATGCCTTCGTCCTTGATCTGCTGGCGGCCGGCATTGTGGAGCACTTTCACATGGCGGGTGGGGATACCCAGGGTGTGAACGAAATACTGGTGCAGCACATTGCCATCGTTGCTGGCGAAATCGCAGTTGGGCAGGGGGGCAGAATACTCCTCGTCGGCAATGATGAGGGCATAGGTCTTACTGTTGATGTTCTCCTCGATGTGGGGAATGTTGAAGTCGACATATTCGTCGTTCAGCAAGGCAGCCTCCATGTTCTTGGCAGCCGCATCGAAAGCGCCGTGCACCACAATCTGCAGGTTGCTGCGGCGGTAGTGGGGGCCGGTCATATCGAAACAGCGGGTAACATACAGATAATCGTTCTGCATGCGCTTCAGGCTCTTGATGTTGTTGCTCAGATAGTCGTGCACGCTCTGGGCGCGAACATAGGCCAGCTGGGCGTTGGTGGTGATGCCTTCGGCCTTGTTGACCGAGATGCGGACGTTCTCGTCGTTGAAGATGGCGGGCATATAGCGAAAATCGCCGTATTCGCCTTTATAGTCGATATGCTGGATTTCGGCCGCATCGGTGGTAGAGGTGATGGTGATGGTGGTTTTTTTGCCGGCCGAGAAAATGTCGCTCAGCTCTTCGTCCACCATGGTTTGGGTGAGGTTGCAGATAGCGCGGCAGGAATTGCTGCTATTCCACAGATAGGCTGCCGAGGGATAGTCGTCCTCGGTGCCCTCGAAATGGTGGCAGGAGTAGGCGATGTTGTACACATAGTTGATTTCGGGCTTGCCGTCCTCGGTGGTGTCTTCCACCACGTCGGTGGTGATGCGAACGAAAGTTTCGTCGTACAGTTTTTCTGCATTGGGCAGGTTGATAAGCATCTGCTGAATCTGCTTATTCATCTGTTTTTCGCGCTGCTGGCAAGTCTGTTTGAGGCGCTTGATAATGAAGGTGTGGATGTCGTCGTTGTACTGGTGTTCGGTCTGAGGCGAGTCCGAAACGGTTTGTGCCGTGCTCTTTGCGGGCATGGCCAAAGCGAATGCGAGAATTACTAGTGCCGTGAGGCTGAATCGATTAAAGTATGTTTTCATTGCGCAATGAATATTATATTTCAACTTGCAAAGTTAGGTCTTTTTGCCGACATAAAATTGCATCGAAACGAAAAAAAATCAACGTTAAAAAGTTAATATCGTTTTTCGGCCTGAATGAGGTTTGTTGATTTGATGGGGTATCTGCCTCCACTCCAGCCAGCAATCACCAAGTAAATAACCGCGAAAAACGCGAAATGCGCAAAAATAATTCTCTTCCCAGGTTGCCGTCATCGGCTGAAAGCCGGCGAAAAAAGCGAAACGCTTTGGCAAGCCAAATTGTGGGAGAGTTCCCACGATGGCCTCCCCAAGTTTCGCCGGTGCAACTGCCTTTTCGTTTTACATCCATTGGGAGGCAGAGTTGTGGGCGAACGAAAATTTCGCGTTTTTCGCGGCGGTATATTTTTGTTGATTTGATAATCGGGTCCCCCCCTTCGAATCATCGATTCATCAAACTTTAGATCAACAAAAGTCTTTCGGGCCGCGGGAGGGGTAGGTTTTGTGTCTTATTTATTTAATTATCCCCTTAAAGGGATAATTGTAAATAAATAAATTAATAAAACCCCTCAATCATTAATTCAAGCCCCAATCCACGTTTTAATTAACAAAATTCCCCTTTCTTTTCACCTGCTGGAAAATATGCCCACGCCAACCAAAAATCGTTTTGCAATTAAGCCTGAATTCGCTATTTTTGCAGTACCACGGGAGTGAATTAGGGGTAGGTCCGTCGTTTCTCCGTTCCAGAACGGACAATCGACGGGCCTACAGCGGAGTTGCTTCCTAATTACTTCATACCGTGTGCTTTAAAGTGTTTATATCGTTAATCCTGATGGGGTTAAACCATTGCTGCGTATCTTTTCTTGCAGCCATGAATGCACCTGCCAGCATGGTTTCGAAAGGTTTGTGGGATGAATACGCTGGGCCTATGCGTATCGTGCAGCAACGAGATGAAGTGCTTTCGGGTGGGTGTGGGGTAGGGGATGAGCAATGGCGGGGATGAACTGAAAAAGAGGCGAATCGAAAAGCAGAATTGCCGTTTTAACATTAAAAATTCTTAAACGGGTGGGGGACGGGTGTGAGACTACGTTTTTTTTTGTATTTTTGCATTTTGTAAATGATTAATAAGACTATTATAAAACGTTGGTAT
>JAGHRY010000135.1 GCA_018066145.1 Candidatus Colimorpha merdihippi
CCATCCCCCGCGGGGCGCCAATTGCGCGCCGCGGGCATCCTCGCGTCCCTCCCCCGCACACCCCGGTGTCCCGACTTTTTGAAGCATCCAACTCCAAACCCTTCTTTCTCGCCCCGTCCTCGGCGTCCTGAAAGATGACTCAACACGCAGCTTTTCTTGCAAGCCTTTCTTGCGGGGGACTTTTTTCTTTGTTTCGCGCGCTGCATGTGCTACCATATGGGCGTTCGGATGCCGACCAAATACCCAGCTATGTCCAGAACCACGTTCAATGAAGATTCGCGCGTCAAGGTGCCAGTGATACTGCAACTGGTACGATTGGGCTACGAATTTCTGCCACGGCCGGCATGGGAGAGTCAGCGCGAGCCGCAAACAAATATCTTGCGAAATGAGTTTGCGCGCGCCTATGTGCGGTTGAATGAAGGCAAGAACGAGGAAGATGCCCAGCGGTATATCGAAACGGTGCTGGTGCCGATGCTGTACAATAACGACTTGGGGCGGGAATTCTACAAGAAACTTGTGGCACAAACCACGGGGGAACGGTTGGTCGACTTCGACAACTTTGACAGCAATAGTTTCCACGTGGCGACGGAGGTTGACTGCACGAGCGAGGGTGAAGAGTTCAGGCCTGATATAACGGTGTTCGTGAACGGATTGCCGCTTGCATTCTACGAGGTGAAGAAGCCCAACAGTAAGGAGCAGATGAAAGCGGAACGAGACCGCATGGCCCGACGCAATGCTCAGAGCTGTTTCCGGCGGTACATGAACGTGACGCAGTTGATGTTGTTCTCGGGCAACCAAGAATACGCGGATAACAACCGTTGGCAAGGCAGTTTCTACTGTACAACATCCCATGATGCTCCGCATTTCAATTTTTTCCGAGAAAAGCCAGAGGTGGCTTTTACGCCGCACCTTTTGCGCGAATTGAGCGCTGATGACATTCGCGCCGTGCTGCGCGACACCAAATTGTCGGGGTATGAGCATACACCCGAATTCCCGGTGTCTATCGATCCGCAAAGGCCCGCTGCACGTTTCGCCACCTCCCTTTTGTCGCGCGAGCGTTTCGAGTTCATGCTCCGCTTCGGCATCGCTTTTGTCGATAAAGAAGATAAAGGCGCGCGAAAACTGGAAAAACACATCATGCGTTATCCTCAGTTGTTTGCTTCGCTGCGGCTGCGCAAATGGCTTGATGAGGGACACACGCGCGGCACCATCTGGCATACGCAGGGTTCCGGCAAGACCGCGCTGGCATACAACACCGTCAAAAACTTGACAGACTACTACGGCAGGCTGGGTATTGTACCCAAGTTTTTCTTTGTGGTGGATCGCATTGACCTGGCGGACCAAGCCAGCGAGGAATTGGGCGCACGCGGTCTACACATCGTAAGGGCAGAAAGCCGCAAGGAGTTTGATGAATTGCTGCGCAGTCAGAGCGGTAGGGATGGCGATTGCGGTCAAGATGAAATCAATGTGATTAACATTCAGCGCTTCAAGTCCGATGGAGGCAAAATCGTTGCCCCTTACGGTACTAAGATTAAGCGTGTTTTCTTCATTGACGAGGCGCACCGCAGTTATAAGCCCACGGGTTCTTTTCTCGGTGCGTTGCTGAATGTTGAAGCGGATTCCATCTACATTGGCCTAACTGGAACGCCAAGGTTGTCGGTACAGGATGAGAATGAAGCTCGAGAGGCCTATCTGAAGCGGGCGAAGGCCACAAAGGAGATATTCGGCGGATATATCGACACCTACTACTACAACCAGTCAATCCAGGATGGGTACACCCTGCGCTTATTGCATGAGGTTATCGAAACCCAGTACCGCCTTGTATTGGAAGAAGCATTGAATCAGGTGAAGATTGTGGTGGGTGATGCCAAGAAACGCAAGGTCCTCTACGCTCATGAAAAATTTGTTACCCCGCTCACTCAATACATCGTTACTGACCTGCTGAAGGCCCACGAAATACACGGTGACAATAGCATCGGCGGCATGGTTGTCTGCGACACTTCAGAACAGGCGCGCATGATGATGAAGGTGTTGACGGAGAAGCACCCTGAAATTAAAGCCGCCCTCATTCTGCATGATGAAGGAACCAAAGAAAGCCGCAAGGCCTTGACGGACAGATTCAAGAACGGTGAATTGGATTTGCTGGTGGTATACAACATGCTTCTGACTGGATTCGATGCGCCGAGACTCAAAAAACTATACATGGGTCGCATCGTTAAGGAGCACAATTTGCTTCAAACACTCGCACGTGTCAATCGGCCCTACGGCAACTGGAGGTATGGGCATGTTGTGGATTTTGCCGATATCCGCAAAGCCTTTGATGCCGCCAATGCCGCCTATCTGGAGGAACTGAAAGAGGAATTGGGCGGCGATTGGGACAACTACGATGCCCTTTTCCATACGCGTGAGGAGATTCAGGCGAGTGTCGCCAAGATGAAAGACTATCTGTGGCGATATAGCCCTGATAACCTTGCAGACTTTGAACAAATTCTGGATACTGCCGATAAGAAAGAACTTCAGCAGTTGCACCGAACCCTTGCCGAAGCCCGAGAACTGCGCGCCAGCATCATAGGCGGCGGTTACGATATGAGCCTGGAAGATATCGACCGCTTCATCAGAATGGAGCGCATGGTGAGCGAACGCCTGAGTGCCATCTATGCCGAAGAGGCGTGGGCGCACGGGTCCGAGACCGAGGAATTGTTGGAAGCTGCATTGAACGGTTGCATGTTCGCATTCAAGCGCAAGGGAGACCCCGTGGAGCTGAAGATAGCGGACGAATTGGTGCAGAGGTTTAGAAAGGCCATGGGCCAGCTTGGCGGTTGCTTTGATCGTAAGGATGCCGCATGGGCACAGCTCAATGATGAATTGCGCCGCATATTTGGAGAAAAGGGTTTCAAGGAAATGTCGGCAGAAGAGTTGCAGGCTTTGCTTTCCAAGATGGATGAAGTGGAGCGGAAGCTCAAACAGATATTGCATGAGGAGCAGATTATCCTGCGCATGTACGACCACGATGCCAAGTATGCACGCCTTCATCGCTACCTTTTGCGGAAATATCCTGAACTGAACAAGTATGAGCGCAGCCTAGTGGATGCCTTGAACAAGGTGCGCTGCAAGGTGGACGATTTGCTGGACGACAATGCCAACCTCATTGAAAACGAGGCATACTTTAAGAACACGCTCACCAGTACCATCTGGCAAACTCTCATTGCATACTCTACACCCAGCTTCAGCAAAGAGCAGAAGAACGACATATCGCAGACGATTTATCACGAATACCGCGAACAGCTTACCCCCGCATAACGCATGGAAGACAGCATCCTTATCCGCACGCAAAAACTCATTGACGAGCTGAAAGCCACTTGTGCCGCCTATGGTTTGGGAAATGACGGCAACGAATACAAGGTTATCACTCAGGTTTTCCAGTACAAGTACCTGAACGACAAGTTCATGAAGTATGCCATTGAGCACGATTTGCCCGAAGGCATGAGTCGCTACGATGGAATTCTGGCCATGGAGGGGGACGAGTTTGAGGATTTGGGGTATAGTTTGCCCGCCAACGTTGCACGTTTCAAAAAGGACCAACTCATCCCAAGTCTACACAACCGCCAGAATGAACCTGGGTTCGATAAACTCTTTGATGACACATTGACCGCTATAGCCGCGCAGAATGCCGAAATCTTCTCCGTGCGTACATCGGAACACACGTCTATCTTGATGTTTGAGCCTCTCAGTGTTTTCATCACTGATGCCAGCAAGCGCGCCGATTTCTGTCGCGCCATCATCAACAAGCTCTCCCAGTTTTCCTTTGAAGATGCGTTTGAGCAGGGGTACGACTTCTATTCCAGCATCTACGAGTACCTGATCCAAGACTACAACACGGATTCTGGCGGCAAGTATGCCGAGTATTTCACCCCGCACAGCGTCGGGCGTGTGATGGCCCAAATATTGGTAGATGGGCACCCCAAAAGCGTTACCTGTTATGATCCGTCCGCTGGGTCGGGAACCTTGCTGATGTGTCTGGCCGATCGCATCGGGCCGCAATGCTGCACCATCTTCTCTCAGGATATTTCGCAAAAATCCAGCGGTCTGTTGCGCCTGAACCTCATTCTGAACGGCTTGGCGGCCTCCCTGAAGAACGTTGTGCAAGGCAATACCCTGAAAGAGCCTGGATTTTCCGAAAAGACGGGAGGTCTCAAAAAGTTTGACTACATCGTCTCCAACCCGCCTTTCAAGCTGGATTTCTCGGAGTACCGCGATATGCTGGATTCCAAAGAACGAAAGCACATCTTCTTTGCCGGTGTGCCCAATGTGCCGAACAAGAAAAAGGAATCCATGGCGATTTACCTGTGCTTCCTGCAACATGTAATCGCCTCCCTGAGTGCTAAGGGTAAAGCTGCCATCGTGGTGCCAAGCGGATTCTTAACAGCGTCATTAAGAAGCGATAAGATAGCATACGCTATCCGCGAGGAACTGGTCAAGCAAAAGTGGCTGCGAGGCGTGGTTAGCATGCCCTCCAACATTTTTGCCGCAACTGGCACCAGCGTTTCCGTCCTCTTCATTGATAAGGCAGGGGGCGATAGTCGCGAGGGTGCCATCCTTATCGATGCCTCCCAACTGGGAACTAAGGAAAAGGACAACAACAACAAACAGTACACGCGCCTTTCCCGAGAGGAAGAAGAACGCATCATCGCTACTTTTGAGAAGCACGAAGCGGTCGATTCCTTTGCCGTGGTGCCCTCTTACGATGAGATGAAGGGAAAGGGATATTCCTTCTCTGCCGGTCAATACTTCGATGTGAAGATTGAGCATATCGATATTACCCCCGAGGAGTTCAAGCAGAAGATGTCAGCATTCATGGCGGAGTTCAACGAGCTATCTGCTCAGTCTGCCAAGCTGGACGAGGAGATCAAGAAGCAAATGGGAGGACTGTGGTATGAATGAATGGAAAACAAAAAGGCTCAAGGAATTACTCTCTTTTGAAAAGAAAGGCATCACGCCGGCGTACACGGAAAAAGGAAATAATGCCATTTTGGTTCTTAATCAAAAATGTAACAGAGATTTTTCTATCCGTTTCGACGCAGCCCAATACCATGACACAAATAAAAAAGGGGTTCCTGCTAGTTTACTACTCCGAAAAGGAGATATTCTGATTAACTCTACGGGAAAAGGGACGCTAGGTAGAGTTGCTCAATTTGAAGGCTCCCCCTACCCCACCACAATAGACAGCCACATGCTGCTACTGCGACCCGCTGATGAGATTGATGCTCTTTATCTTGGCTACGCACTCAAACAATTCCAAGCCGTTTTAATGACAAAGGGCATAGGCTCATCAGGACAAGAAGAACTTGATAAGCTCTCTCTTAACGACATCAAAATATCATTCCCCGGAGATATAAATCAACAACGCCATATTGCTCGTTCATTACACCTTCTGGATATAAAAATAGAACTCAATCGGCAGTTAAATGATAATTTAG
>JAGHRY010000076.1 GCA_018066145.1 Candidatus Colimorpha merdihippi
TCTTAGTTCGCCACGGCGAAAGCGAGTGGAATAAAATGAATCTTTTTACTGGTTGGACCGATGTTGACCTTACCCCCTTTGGCCAGTGCGAGGCTTATATGGCCGGCCGCTTGTTGAAGGATGAGGGATTCCGTCCTACCCAGTGCTATACCTCTTTTTTGAAACGTGCAGTTAAAACCCTCAATCAGATTCTCGATGCTATGGATATGGATTATCTGCCCGTAGAGAAGAGCTGGCGTCTGAACGAGAAGAGCTATGGTGCTCTGCAGGGTGCCAATAAAGCCGAAACGCTGAAGAAATATGGCGAGGAGAAGCTGATGCAATGGCGTCGCAGCTTTGATGTTCAGCCCCCTGCTATCGAGGCTACCGATAAGCGCAGCCCCCTGAATGATCCCCGCTATGCCGGTGTCGATCCTAAGGATCTGCCTGCTACCGAAGCTTTGTGTGATACTATTGCCCGTTTGATGCCTTATTATGAGGGAACTATCCTCAAGGCTTTCGAAACCAACGATGAGGTTATGGTGGTTGCCCATGGCAACAGTTTGCGCGGTATCGTAAAGACACTCAAGGGAATGAGCAACGAAGAGATTATTGGATTCAATATTCCTACCGCAGTACCCTATATTTTTGAGTTTGACGACCAGATGAACCTCAAAAAAGACTACTATTTGGGCAATCAAGAGGAAATTCAGCGCAAAATTGATGGCGTTAAGAATCAGGCAAATAGAAAATAATTTTAGGCTGTAATGTGCAAAAAATGAAACTTTTTTTGTTTAATCCAAAAAAAGTTTGTACTTTTGCACTCGATTTCGCAAAGGGGAAACAAGAGTTTTTCACAGAAATCGAACAGCTACGGAGAGGTGGGTGAGTGGCTGAAACCAACAGTTTGCTAAACTGTCGTACTCGATTAGGGTACCGGGGGTTCGAATCCCCCCTTCTCCGCCAAAAGATAGAAGACGCCTCCGAGAGACGTCTTTTTTCTTACAAGGCTTTACAGTCTTACGGGATATAGCGTAGTCCGGTCATCGCGCCTGCTTTGGGAGCAGGAGATCCCCAGTTCGAATCTGGGTGTCCCGACAAATTCAAACATAGTGCTTTGGATAAGGGTTCCGTAGCTCAGCTGGATAGAGCAACTGCCTTCTAAGCAGTAGGTCCTGCGTTCGAACCGCAGCGGAATCACAAAAATAAGCCCCTCAAATTCTTTTTTGAGGGGCTTGTTTTTTTATATTGTCCGAAATGCTATTTAACCTGTAGCACTTCGCCATGATCGTCTACGATGGCACGGTAGAACCAGTCGGGGTAGGGGGGCTGTGAAGGATATTTGACTACACCGGTCTCGGTGGTTAGGATTTTGCCATCTTTCTCCTGTTTGATATTTCCATCAATATATTTGGTCAGAAGCAGGATGTCCAGTTTCTTCCACTCGGTCATCATCTCCTGGGCATAGGCCGAGCTGAGTTTGTTGGCCATGTTCACCATAGCTTCGTCGCTGGAATAGTCCATCTCAAAATTCGACACATCGTTAATCCATCTTTCTTCGAGCCTCTGCTGTACACTCTGAACATCCTTTATCATTACGTCGTAGCGGAGGTAGCAGAAGTTGGTCACGCGGTTGAACAGCCAGAAAGCGGCAGTTTCGGAGTATTGGCTCATGGAGCCATTCCCTTCGCGAAAACAAAGCGGGATTTCCGTGAGGCTGCAATACATGGGGCAGTAGCAGGTGCTGTAGGTGTCGTCAACGCCGAACCAAAGCACGCCGCCTTGCTGGTTGGGGAGCCAGCTGCGACATTGGGCCACAAAGCTGAAGCCGGTCTGCTGGGTAGAGATGGCCCGCTCGTGGATGTATTTTTTGCCATCAACCTCAAATTCCATCGGGCGCCAGCGGTAGGGGCAATGGAAGGGGCCTGCGCCTACATCCTGGGTCATATCCATGGGAGTGCCCTCATAATGGTCGCGCATCAGGTTCATTGCCTCGTGGAGGCTGATTTTGTGGTCGGGCTTGATCCACAGTGGCAGTCTTTCGGCAGTGGGGTCGCCCATGGCATAAGGCAGGTAGCGCTTCATGTCGGGATTGATGCGGTTGAAAATAGACCATACCCGGGCATCGCAAGCGCGAAGGCCGCTAAAGGTAAGGGGATTATACGTGTCGGCATAGCTGAAATCGGCATCTTTTCCGCTGAACCAGCCATTCTTTCGTGCGAAACTAACCACATCGGCGCTGTATACGCATTCGACTTCGGGCTCGTAGATGTAGTCCATGTGGGCGCTGCTAATGGTCTTGTGGAGCCCTTTCCCCTTTGCTTTTTGGAATCGTCCCACTTCCTGGGGAAACTGAGTGATGCGGGCTTGGTTGGCATGGCCGCTAACGAAGCCTTCGGGAATGCGGCGGGCCACCCATACGGCACCTTTTTCGTCGCCTTTATCAATGATTTCGTATATCCACACTTCGTTAGGGTCGCAAAGTGAGAAACTTTCGCCGCCATTGCAATAGCCATAAGTGCTCGTGAGTTCGTTCATCACCTTGATGGCCTCGCGGCAGTTGCGTGCGCGCATCAGCGTAACGTAAATGAGGCTGCCATAGTCGATGCCCTCTTTGTTGCCGTGTTCGAGTTCTGCTCGGCCGCCCCAGGTGGTTTCGCCGATGGCCAGCTGGTATTCGTTCATGAAGCCTACAACATTATAGGTGTGGGCAGGCTGGGGAATGGAAAGAAGGTATTTTTGGCTCCCGTAGTCGTAGATTTTGAGCATGTCGCCAGGCTGGTGGTCAGCCGCGGGGCTGTAGCGCAGCTGCCCATAGCGGGTGTGGCTGTCGGCTGCATAAGTGATAAAGGTGCTGCCGTCGGTGGTGCTGCCTTTTGAACAAAGGAAATTGGTGCAAGCTTTGGCTCCGGAGAACTGGAGGGCCAGGGATGCGAGCGCCAGCATAGATAGAATTTGTTTGCGCATAATGTTATATTTATTCTTTATTAATATCAGCAATTATTGGCAGATTGTGGTCGGCCACTATTTTTTTGACTGTTTGCGAGCCTCGGCCCAGACGGCCTGGTCGAGCGTGAGGTGCTGTGCCTCGGCCTTGCTCCCCACTTCGGAGAGCCCAGGCTCGTAGGTATAGATCTCGATGACGCACTGCTTTATGTCCTTGTCGCGCTGGCTCATGCGGGGATGCTGCAGCACCCAGTCCACCTCGTTGTCAAAGGCTTCTTGGTGACTGATGAGCGATTCTTCGGCTTTGCGCTTGACGTATTGCGACCATCGCGTATCGTTCTGAATCTGACGGCGAATCACACCGCGGCGATTGAGCGTGTCGCGAGTTTCGGCGATGCGGCTGTTGCGCGATGTGGGGACGGCATTGGTGTTCAGTTCCTCGAAATACTGGTCGGGATGGTCGTAGAATCGCTGATAGACCTCGTTGGTGAGGGCCTGCTTGAGTCGCCATCCGTTCTGGTCGGCCTTGTCCTGTACGGCCTGCATCTGAGCCGGGTTGGATTGTATTGCAGCCACTTCTTGTCGGAATCGTGCGGCCACAATGCTGTCGTCAACACATAGATTTATCAAAGCCTGCTCGGGAAAACCATGGCCCAGCTTATAGATGTTGATCGGGCACCAGATGACCATCAGATAGTCGATGTTCAGCACTTCGTCCAGGATATCCACCTGCTCCACATATTGGCGGTTGGGGTCGCGCTCGATATCATGGAAGTAGTACCAATACCGATATTGCGAGAAGATGCTGTCGAAAGGCACCATGTTATGAAAATTCATGCAATAAGAGTCGCCCACGGCCAGCAGCCTGGGGCGGTCGTCCCTGGGATTGAGAACCATAGACACGTCGGCATACAGATAGGTTTGTTTTTCCAGCGGGAACCAAACACTCACCACCCCCATCATGTCGTTATCGGGTTCCACGGCTGGGGCCTCGTAGGGCTGGCCCACATGCAGCCGCGGCAACCTACGGCCGTCGAGGCCCTCCATATAGCGCAATAGCGTGTCGCCCATATAGCACACCGAAATGTTGGTCCAATGGGAGCTGAATTTATAGTACAGCGGGTAGTCGGTCTTGCCCTTGAGCTGCGAGTAATAGGCATTGAAATCGATATGGTTGAGCCCCAGCTCCTTGAAACGGCTCACATAATAGGGATAAGCCTTGGGCAGACCACACTGATAGCCCGGCACGTGGTCGGCAATATGTTCGGGAAATATCATGCTCTTGCTCGGTGCCATGCACACAAACAAGCTGACACCGTACTCTTTGAGAATCTCCTGCATCCAATAGAGGTTGCGAGAATCGTTGACATACCGTGTCATGAGCGAGGCACTGTCGGGAGCATCGTAGCAGCCTATGCCATAATTGAAATCGTTCACATCGTCGAGAAAGTAGAGCCAATGGTCCTGGCCCAACCGTATGCAGGTCTTGTTCCACAGGCCATAGCACGACCAGATGTATTGGTTATACGTCTTGATGGCCCATTCGCGGAACCCGAAATGGTCGGAAAGATAATCCTCTACCGACTTCTGAAAGCTACCGTCGCGATAGCTCTGCCATGTGAGAGGTTTTTTCTCGGCAATATTGAAAGCCCCCTTCAGCGGCTCGATCTTGACGAACTGCGTCTTCATCTGAATCCAAGGCAACGAGAGCAGCGCCACAAAAGCCACAAAGAGTGCGATATGGAATATGTTCTTCTTTTTCATAACGGATTAGAATCTGAAATAAATGAATGGGCTGAAACCAATTGCGTTGAAGGCACTAATGCAGAAGAAGAGCAGCAACACCGACACGCAAAAGGCCACCACATGGCCGCGCTTGCCGTAATCGGCATCATAGACCTTGGACTGGATTTTCTGACCCAAGGGGAAGAGGCAGAAGAAGGCAAAGAACAACGCCACGCCCAACATCGTGTAGAACTGACCGTCGGACGCAAGGCCAAACCCGTCGAAGTCGAAAGCAAACATACGGCCTATGAAAGTCAGCGCATCAGGCAGCGTCTCCACACGGAAGAACACCCAACCCACCACGGCGATAACAAAGGTGGGCAGCGCCATCAGCGGATGCCGGCCCTTGGTGGTCTTGAAGCAGAGCCGCTCCATCACCAGCCACAGCCCATGATAGGCGCCCCAGATCACGAAGTTCCAGCTGGCGCCATGCCACAGACCGCTCAGCAGAAACACAATCCATAGATTGAAGTAAGTGTGCCCCACCCCTCGGCGATTGCCGCCAAGCGGGATGTAGAGATAGTTGCGCATGAATGCGCCCAAAGTGATATGCCAGCGACGCCAAAACTCGGTGATGCTCGTAGAGTTATAGGGGTTGTCGAAGTTCTCGGGGAATCGGAAGCCCATGATGCGCCCCAGACCGATAGCCATATCGCTATAGCCCGAGAAGTCGAAATACAGCTGCATGGTATAGGCAATGATGGCCACCCATGCCGTGCCGGTGTCCAGCACCGCCAGGTCGCCGCCGAAGATCATATCCACCTGCACACCCAGCACATCCGCCACCAGCACCTTCTTGCACAGGCCTATCACAAAGCGGTACATGCCCTGCAGACATTCCGAAGCTCGGCTCTCACGCCCGAGCAGCTGGTCTCGGATATCGCAGTAGCGCACTATAGGGCCAGCCACCAGCTGTGGGAACATGATGATATACACCATATAGTCGCTCAGCCGGCGCAGCGGCTCGTTCACGCCTCGATAGGTGTCGAGCGTGTAGGTGACCGACTGGAACGAGAAGAACGATATGCCTATGGGCAGCAGTATCTTGGCCAGCGCGATATTGCCCACGCCCAACGAGGTGAGCAGCAAATTGAGGTTATCGACAAAGAAATTGTCATATTTGAAATAGGCCAACAGCCCAAGGCTGATACCGATGGACAGGCCGCAGAAGAGCCGCCTCACCCCCATCCTTTCGGCCTGGTGCATGGCCTTGACCAAATAGAAATTGGCCACCAGCGAGCCCAACAAATAGAATATGAAGTCGGGCGCCCCCCACGCATAGAACACGATGGAGAACAGAAGTATCGGCCGATTGCGGAACCGCTTCGGACAGGCAAAATAGACTATCAGAAACAGCGGCAGAAAGACCAATAGGAATACATTGCTACTAAATACCACTACTATCTACTTCAAGGCTCGTGTTCGTACTCAGACGGCTGACGGAGTGCCTTATTTGCCCGTCTGCCGCCATAGTTCAATACTTCGGAACTTTTTAGTTCAACAATTTGATTAGTAATATTTTAATTAGATATTTTTAACTTTAAAAATTTGGTCAAGTGACTGAAAATGAGTATCTTTGTAAATGATTTCCGATAAGCACAA
>JAGHRY010000088.1 GCA_018066145.1 Candidatus Colimorpha merdihippi
TCACTGAAGCTTCTCTCCCCTCTCAAGAGGGGACGGCTGACGCACCATAGTTCACGCCAAAAAAGCAACCAAATTGCAAACAATCACCGGCTCCTGCCCCGTGGCCTTGCGGGAGAAGGCGTTAAGAAAAAGTGGCAGAAAAGCGTTAAAAAGGGTTTTCTGTTTGAGCAGAGATAAGGGATTCCCCAAAAAACAGGAGTTCATCCAATAAATGAGGGATTCCCATAAAAACAAGACTGCTGTGCGAGTTTAAATCACTTTAGCTTTTCTACCGCTTTTTTAGCCTTCGGACGCACAGCCTTGAACTTTCTTTGTTTCGTTTCTTTCTTTCAAGAGAAAGAAATGAAATAGGGTTCTAGGGGCAACGCCCCTAATAAGCCACAAAACATCAGCGACAAGAAAAACGAAATGGGGTCATAGGGGCAACGCCCCTAATCAAATCCTCCCTTAATCAATCAAATGTATCTCCCCTCCCTCGGCTAAAGCCGCACAACCAACTAAAGAACCATGAAATGATCGACCCCTATTAAGCCCCCTGGCGCTAGCTCTCTTCATTATAATACACCTTGTAGAACTTGCCGCGTTCGTCTTCGCCTTGTTCTATCAGCTGGCGGTCGCCATGCACATAAATGTGGAAATTGCGGTCCAGCTTGATCACGCTCTTATAGGCGCGCGACTGTTTCTTCACGGCGTCGTCGGAAATATCGTAGCTTTCGGGCATCTGTATATCGTTCTCCTGCTGATACTGCTCGCGGTATTCCTTAAAGGAATCTATCACCTCAGGCTGGGCTATCACCTCTTCGGCAAAAGTCTGCAAGTCGAAATTGTCGTTCTGCTTGAAATAGTTGCTGCAGCGGTTGAGCATATCGGCCTGGTCGGCGCGACTCACATCCTCAAACTGTTGCGGCAATGCGTCGGTAACAAATTTCTTGTAGGCCTGCATCTCGGTGTTGGTATTGTAGTATTCGTCTTCGCGCTGGCGGAGGTGCAGGAATGTGTCTTTCCAATAGGCTGCATCGGTGCTGCGGTTGGTGGCATCTATGGCGCTCACAATAAATCCTTTTTCGGCTTCGGAATTAAATATGATGGCCCCTTTGTCCAGCTTGGCGGGATTGATGCCCTGGTGCACTTCCAGATGGTAATCGGCCATTGCCGATTCGTCGCCGGCCTGGGCGCTCCACTCCTCGTTGCCATGCTGCACTTTCATGAACGATTCTTTGTTTTCCGATTTGAACAGCCCCACGGCATCCATCACTTCGCCTCCCAGCTGGCAGTCGTGGAAATACACCACAAACAGTTCGCCCCCCTTGATGTTGGCATGGGTCGAGGCGTTGTACAGGTGCCGGGCCAGCAGCTGCGACTCTTCCATCAGCGCGTCGGGGTCGGCAAAAATATTGGCGCAGCGGCGGTACACTTCGTTAAATTCAATATTCTCGTCATCGGCCAGGTGGTAGTATTCCTCCACTTTGAACGGGGTGAGAAAATAGCGTATCAGCAGGTCTTGCAGCTGTTCGGTCAGTTGCAATGGCTTTTGCGAAAGCACAAATCCTTCTTCGGTGGCCTTGTTGCCAACGCGATGCAGTACTACGCTTTGTATATTGTTGGAATCAAAAAGGGGCATGCGGTGTGTGTTTGTTTCTGTTTGTAGTAACTATTGCTCCATCCCGGCTGACATTTTTTTTTCGCGCGTCAGCCCATCCGGGTGATGCGGAACACCCAAGCCGGACTGGTGCGGCGGAGGTCTTCGTAGTTGAGGTTGTTCAGGCGAATATACAGGTTGCCGGCAAGATAGTAGTAGGTGATGTGCTTATCGCAGCCCAGCAGGGTCACCTGAGTAAGAATGCTGGGTTTGGGCACCCCTTTCAGCACCAGGGTGTTGCTGTTGATGCGGGTGGCAATGGCATACAGGTTGCCTTTGTTGCGGGTGTAGAAGGTGGTGCTGTCCGAGTTGCACATTTTCGTATAGGGGCGCGATCCGTAGATGGCTTCGCCGTTCACCTTCAGCCAGCGGCCCAGGGCCACCAGGCGCTCCTGCTGTATCATCGGTATGGTGCCGTCGGCATCGGGGCCCACATTCAGGGTCATGCCGCCGCCGGCAGCCACCAGCTTCACAAAATGGCGTATCAGCGAATCGGGGGTGAGGTAGTTGCTCAGCGGCTCGTTGCGGTTGAAGGCAAACGATTTTCCTATGCCGCGGCATTCGGCCCAGGGGCGCACGGTATCGTCTATCGCTCCCTTGTATTCGGGGGTTTTGAAGCCGTGCTCGGTGCCGCTGCCCCAGCGGTCGTTCACAATGGCCTCGGGGCCCACGGTGTTGTAGTACCACGATATCAGTTCCGTGGCGTGGAAATCCGTGGCCTTGTTCTGCCATTCGCCATCGGTAAACAGCAGCGTGGGCTTGTATTTGCCCACCAGTTCCTTGAATTGCGGAATCATATAGTGGTCCACATACTCGCTGATGGCGCTGTCGGGGTCCTGCATCCACACGTGCAGCGGGTTGGTCCATTCGGGCAGCGAATAGTAGAAACCCATCTTCAGCCCCTTGTCGCGGCAAACGCGAGTGAGGGTGTCCACAATGTCCATGTGCGGACCCGTCACCACGCTGTTCCAGTTGGGCTGGTAGCGGCTGCGCCACAGGCAGTAGCCGTCGTGGTGCTTGGTCACCAGCACCACATATTTGGCACCCGCCTCCACAAACAGGTCGGCCCACTGGTTGGGGTTCCAGTGCTCGGCATGCCAGGCTTGGGCATACAGGGTATACAGGTCGGTGGGCTTGGGGTTGTGCTTGATATTGTCGCTATTGCTCAGCCGTCCGCTCCATTGGTCGCCGAGCATATAGCCCCAGCGGCGGTTGAAGCCTTTCATCTCGCTCACGCGCAGCGAATCGCCCATCATCAGTCCGCGATAGAACCACTCGCCGTAGCCGTCGGGCTGCGAATAGGAAGGCACCGAGTAGAGCCCCCAGTGGATAAAGATGCCCAATTTGGCATCGCGAAACCATTCGGGATAGCCCCGCTGGTTGATGCTTTCCCAATTCGGATATACTTCTTGTGCCTGGCAGGCGAATCCCATCACTAGGGCCATTATGGCGGCTGCAATATATTTACTTATCTTCATAAATGCAATAATATCAATTGTTAATAACAATGGGGCGTGGTTGCGCCAAAATGCAAATTTACTATTTTTTTGTGAATCTCAGAAAAAAAACGTACTTTTGCAGTTTCAATATTGTGTTATGACAAACGACTTAGACAAGATTATCGTAGTGGGAGACAGGGTGTTGATACGTCCTGACGATGCTACCGACCGCACCCGCAGCGGCCTTTATTTGCCCGCCGGGTACCAAGACAAAGAAAAAGTGCAATCGGGCTACATCCTCAAATGCGGCCCCGGCTATCCCCTGCCCGGCAGCGACGACGGCGAGTCGTGGAACCAGCGCGACAACGCCCCACGCTACCTGCCCCTCCAGGTGCAGCCTGGCGACTTGGCGCTGTTCCTCCAGAAAAACGCCATCGAAATCAAGTACAACAACGAAAAATATTTCATCGTGCCCCAAAACGCCATCCTGCTGGTCGAGCGCGACGAGTTTTAGCCGCCGCCAGCCCACTCCCCTGGCAGCACCATCAATCCGTAAAGAAAAATAAAATTATATGACTAGCAATGAAATTAGAGCTGCTTTCTTGAAGTATTTCGAAAGCAAGAATCACCATGTGGTGCCCAGCGCCCCCATGGTGGTCAAGAACGACCCCACGCTGATGTTCACCAATGCCGGCATGAACCAGTTCAAGGACATCTTTCTCGGCAATGCCGAAACACCCTACCCCCGCGCCTGCGACTCGCAGAAATGCCTCCGCGTCAGCGGCAAGCACAACGACCTTGAAGAGGTGGGCCACGACACCTACCACCACACCATGTTCGAGATGCTGGGCAACTGGTCCTTCGGCGATTATTTCAAGAAGGATGCCATCGCTTTCGGTTGGGAGTTCCTCACCGAGGTGATGAAAATCGACAAAAAGAACCTCTATGTCACCGTTTTCGGCGGCGACGAGAAGGAGGGTCTCGAAATGGATATGGAAGCCTACAATTTCTGGAAGGAGCACATCGAAGAGTGCCGCATCCTCAAAGGCTCCAAGAAAGATAATTTCTGGGAGATGGGCGACCAGGGCCCCTGCGGCCCCTGCAGCGAAATCCATGTCGATATCCGCGACGAGGCCGAAAAAGCCAAAATCCCCGGCGCCGAACTCGTCAATAAGGACAACCCCCAGGTCATCGAAATCTGGAACCTCGTGTTCATGCAGTACAACCGCCTTGCCAACGGCACCCTCGAACCCCTCAAGGCCAAGCATATCGACACCGGCATGGGCTTCGAGCGCCTCTGCATGGTCATGCAGGGCAAAAAGAGCAATTACGATACCGATGTCTTCCAGCCCCTCATCCAGGAAATCGCCCGCATGGCCGGCACCTCCTATGGCGCCAACCGCGATAGCGATGTAGCCATGCGCGTTATTGCCGACCACCTGCGCGCCGTCAGCTTCAGCATTGCCGACGGCCAGCTGCCCAGCAACGCCAAGGCCGGCTACGTCATCCGCCGCATCCTCCGCCGTGCCGTACGCTACGGCTACACCTTCCTCGGCTTCAAACAGCCTTTCATCAACGAGCTCGTGGCCACCCTCGTCGCCCAAATGGGCCACCAGTTCCCCGAACTCGTCAAGCAGCAGGAGCTCATCCGCCGCATCATCATGGAGGAAGAGCAGTCGTTCCTGAAAACCCTCGCTGGCGGCATCCGCCGTTTCGAAGAGTATATCAATAAGTCTGCCGACAGCAAAACCATCGATGGCGCCTTCGCCTTCGAGCTGTTCGACACCTACGGCTTCCCCATCGACCTCACCCAGCTCATGGCCTCCGAAAAAGGCTGGGCCGTCGATATGGAAGGATTCCAAAAGGGCCTCGACGAGCAGAAGAACCGCTCCCGCGCCGCTGCCGCCGTCGAGAACGACGACTGGGTCGAGCTCATTCCCGGCGTCAACCAGGAGTTCATCGGCTACGACGAGCTCACCGCTCAGGTCAAGATTGCCCGCTACCGCCATGTCAAGGTCAAAGACAAGGAGTTCTACCAGCTCGTCTTCGACCGCACCCCCTTCTACGGCGAGAGCGGCGGCCAGGTAGGCGACCAGGGCTCCCTCACCCACCCCGCCGGCGAGATGATCCCCATCATCAACACCAAAAAGGAAAACAACCTCATCGTCCATATCGTCACCAAGCTGCCCGAACACCTCGACAGCTCCTATAAGGCCGAAGTCGACAAATGCCGTCGTTTTGCCATCGAGTGCAACCACTCCTCCACCCACCTGCTCCATAAAGCCCTGCGCAACGTCCTCGGCACCCATGTCGAGCAGAAGGGCTCCAGCGTCGACGATCAGCGTCTGCGTTTCGACTTCTCCCATTTTGCCAAACTCACCCACGACGAAATCCGCGAGGTCGAGAAGCAGGTCAATATCGACATCCGCCATGCCATCGCCCTTGAAGAGCACCGCGCCATGCCCATAGCCGAAGCACAGAAACTGGGTGCCATGGCACTCTTCGGCGAGAAATACGGCGAGTTTGTCCGCGTCGTCAAATTCGGCGAGAGCGTCGAATTCTGCGGCGGCACCCATATCGCCAACACCGGCCACATCGGCACCTTCCGCATTGTCAGCGAGGGCGCTGTTGCCGCCGGCATGCGCCGCATCGAAGCCGTCACCGGTGCTGCTGCCGAAATCTACCTCAACGGCATCCAGGACCAGCTCGACGCCGTCAAGGAGATGATGAAGAATCCCAAAGACCTCAGCGCTGCCGTCCAGAAACTCCAGGACGACAATGCCGCCCTCCGTGCCCAGCTCGACGCCATCCAGAAAGAGCAGGTCAAGGCCATCGCCCGCGGCTTTGCCGACCGATTGAAAGAGAACCCCGTCATCATCGAGAAATTCGATGGCGACCTCGGCCAGCTGCGCGACGCCATGTTGCAGCTCCGCAACCAGTACCCCGACATGGCCATCATCCTCGGCAGCACCTATGGCGACAAGCCCTCGCTCCTGGTAGCGTTAGGCCAAACCCGAGTAGATGCAGGCAAGAATGCCGGCAACATCGTCCGCACCGCCGGTAAAGAGATGCAAGGCGGCGGCGGCGGCCAGCCCGGTTTCGCCACTGCCGGCGGCAAAAACCTCGAAGGCCTCGACAAAGCCATCCAGGTAGCCTCCGAAATGATATAAAAAGAAAGCCCCGCACCGCGGGGCTTTTTTTTATTGGGCTTCAGCCCTATTAGCCCAATTGGACTAATTGGACTAATTAGACTAATTAGACTAATTAGACTAATTGGCCTAATTGGCCTAATTGGCCTAATTGGCCTAATTGGCCCCCAATCAGCCCTAATACCCATCTTTCTTAAGCCTGTATTCCCTTCTGGCCTGCGACATCTTCTCGCGCACGCCCCCTTCCTTCACAAAGTCGGCTTGCAGGCGGTTGATGAGCTTTCGCAGCACCACATCTTCTTGATGGATGAGGGTGATGGCAATATTGGCAATAGTGGCTGCCGAACGCACTTGTATCTGTTCGCGATAGTAGGCGGAGTCGTTGTGGAGCGAACACACATGGCGAGTCTGCTTTGAGCGGGGGTCTTCAATCGGCCACAGCTCAAGATTGCGCACGCGGAGGTAGTCCTCGTAGTCTATTAGCAACTCTTGTAGGCTGGCACGGGCCACATTCATCAGTTTCAATTCAGTTTCGCTGCTGGTGGTGGAAGCCGAAGCACCTTCGGCAATGTTCTGCTTGCCGCTACGGGCGGCCTGCACCATTTGGTCGATAGTGCGGTCGCCTTTTTCCAGATATTGGTGGGCAAAAAAGTAGGTGATGTCGTAGATGCACTCAGCCTTCTGGTAGGCGATGAGGTCTTTGTAGTTGCCTTTCTGCTTGAGGAATTGATAGTTGTTCTCCATGGCGTAAGTGTTTATTCTCCAAACCAGTAGTCCATGCTGGAGTCAAATAGGGTTTGGACATCTTTGATGGATTGTAGGTAGGCAAAGTTCATATAATACATTTTAAAGCCATAATAAACTATATTTTTATCAAAACCAATGATGAATTATCTTTGCCCATAAAATCCTTGATGACGCCATCTGACTTCATTTTCCCCAAGAGTCTCAGATTCTCTTGAAAACCAAGATGGCCGAGGTCTATTGTGGCTTGAGTTCTATTTTGTGTTACGCAACGCAGATGGTGATAGAAGTGATTTGACGGTATCTGACGAATCAATTCTGCATATTGGTTTTTCGCTATTTTTTTCTCATTTCTAGAGACTAACAATAGTTTGGTTTGGGGCTGTATCTTCTTGCTATTCAATAGTATGTCTAATGTTTCATTTCTTAGGGACATTGTTTCATATTGTTCTGTTATTTTATATATTAAATCGTCTTTGACTAACTCCGAATGGTCAATTTTTAAACCAACAACGATTTCATAATATGGTTGTTCTGATGTTATCTCCATGACCATTTTTTCTGAAATAACATTTACCAAACGTGCTTTTTGGTTTTTGAAAATTATTGAGGATGTCAACAACTGTTGGATTTCCGTTTTCGTGCAGGCGATGGTTTCTTCATGCAAAAACTCTATGAATTTTTCAAAATCCATAGATACCATCCGGTCAAATAATTCAAAATGGCAGTCCCCATAGTAACAAATTGAATCTTCTGTCACTTTGACCATTCTTTGATCTAACAGCAATTCTGCACTTTGTCGTGAAATAGGATGAGCGTTTGTTGGTTCAACCGCCTCCCCATAGCTATGAAGCATCTTCTCGTTGAACTCTAATGGCACAGATTCATTTCTCAAAAGTTCCAAGACTACCATGGGGTCAATTACATCATCAGCCCTTCGATAAATATGATATCTTTTGAAGTTGGTCAATGACGAGATAAAAACTTTTTTTAAGTCATCTTCGCCCATGATAGTTATTATGTTATGCCATGATAACTTGAAATATTCTTTTAGAATAATCTCGGCAGTCATTTCCTTTTCAGAAATAGTCGTAATGTCTGATATCTTAGTACGGATTTTTTCTAAAATGTTCTTTTTTATATCATCAGCAACTTCCGAATTATTAATAATTGATAGGTAGTACTCGCCCTCTTCCCACTTTTCTTGATCTAACGCTAGTAGAACGTCTTTTAGGTATGTTTCAAAGTTATTTTTTATCTTAGACTTGAGACATTCACAAGATGAATTACTTATATAAGTGAAGTTTTTAGCAATAAATTGATTATGGCTGTAATTGTCAGTCATGGTTTGCATAATACACCTGCACATTATTGGATTTAAAGCAAAAAGCTCTTTCCTACAAATTTCCTCCCATAAGGTGTCATTTGAATGAATGATATCTATTTCAGAATCTTTTGCACAATTTGCGTCTGTATGGATTTGTTCTACTTCAATGCCTAATGTAGCTAATATTTCGGATATTTCTTGTGCAGGACGATTGATTTTTGCAAGTGTCTCAAATCTGGAGAAAAGTATATCTCCTTTGTTGAAAAGGTTGCAAATCCGATCAATGTCTCCATAAGACAATATTAGTCTAAATAGATGCTCCTTGGATTGTTTCTCTAAAATATGGGTATCAAGCCAAAAGTCTGGCCAATCATCAATAATATTGTCTATAAATTTATCTTTATGTCTTGTTTCTGTATTAGAAAGGTAGTCATAGATAAAAACTAAACTGGTTCTATTTTTAACTCCAAATAATGTTCTAAACTTGTGTAAATGAGATTTGAGATTGTCTAACATACCACTGACCAAATCAAAATTCAACATTCCGATACAAGTTAGATCAATTTCGGGAATTCGTTGAAGCAAACTTTCTACATGAACAATCTTTCTATCTGGAATATATGTGAGGTCTATTGACAACATATTCTTGAAGTCTGATTCCTCCCGAGAAAGCTCTCCATCAATAAAAATGGTAACATAATCAAGGTAGTGTTCATCTATATACCCAGATAAAACCAACCGATTAGTCAAGGACACTGGTTTAACTTTGCCATATTCGTCTGTACTCGCTTCTAAATGCACTACATTTGATAATGGTGTATTTCGAATACTGATTATTGCTTTTTCTAGTTTGCTAATTTCTCTTTTATACGAATCGATAGAATAAAAATCAGCAATTCGGTTCTGGCCAACTTCGTATTCTTCACCAATGGATTTTTCAGCATCTTTGATTGAAATGTTCCTATGATCCCAACTTTCTCCATAGGAAACTTTCCCTTGTTGATACTGACCAAAAAAATCATCATTATTAACAATTTCATCAATATCGATTGTATTATTGTTTATAAACAATTTTCCATGGCGTTTAGATAGTACGATTGATTGATTGACATACTCTCTACGCAATCTTTCTATTCGCTTATCTTTTTCTAATTTGGATTCATGAATTTTCTGTTTAAACTCTTTAATTTTCTGTTCAAGCTCTTTAACTTTACTATTGACTTCTTCTTCCTTTCTTTCAGGTCTAACAATAGAATATAAATAGCCTTTTCTTTTAAGAAGTTCCTGGAAATCGTGTAACTCATAGTTTTTGTAAACAATCATCGCAAACAATTTGTCTGCATCCAGATTGTTGTAAAGAGGTCTCAATATTGCATAATCATTAATAATGCTATTCAATAACCTCATGTCATCCAGATATGGCGAAACCACATTGATTAGATCGGTAGAAAGTTCTCCATTGAATAATTGGTCGTTGGCTTTTACAATAACATCCCTTGCATTGCTATGGTTTACCACTGGAACTATCGGAATAATAAAGTCGAAAAACTTTGTACGATTTTCTCTGCTTTCAAAAAGGTCGTCTCTTAGAGCATATACAAAAACCACTCTTCTCCCATTTGAGTTGATTAATTGATTGACCTCTTTTAGTTTAGAAAAAATATAAGTACTATTGAACCTGTCTAAATCTTCAATTACTAGTACATTGTATTTGGTTTTTTCAAAGAAATACAGAATCTCCTCTAAATACTTATTTATTGTGGAATCATTCGCTTCTTTTGCTATTTCCACACCAAATTCTTTTAGCGAAAGACTTATCTTAACATTTTTGAAAAACATATAGATGTATCTAGATACAATAGTTGCACAAATGATGACTATTCCACTTGCGTAATAATCCATACGTTTTGGGTAAAAACTTACTCTCTTTTTAATCTCGATAAGAAATGGGAATAGATTCAGTAGGAAATCTTTATTAAATAAGAAAAGGATACTGATAAAGAGCAGAAATAATACCCCCATGACCAGAATCCAATTAAGCCAGTTGGGGTCGTTTTTCTTTTTAACCCGAGAAGAGGGGATTTTTGCTCCGTTAACTTGATAGAAGAGTTGTTGTATTAGGTTGGCCTCTATCTTATTTTCTTCAGGAGGTTCTATCTTATTTTTATCAGGATTATACTTTGTTGAATAGTTTGCTAAAGAAATAAATAAGAATCTGTTTCGGTGAAATAATTTATGTTTATTATTGTTTGAATAGGTCTTAAGAAAACTACTTTTCCCTGAGCCGTATGAGCCTGTAACTGCAATATTTAATATTCTTTTGTCTAGCAATGCAGCATCTAAAGCTTTGGCGTATTCTTTGTAATGGTATTTGTCGGAAACATCTATTGGGGTAAGTGCCCGATAACCATTCTTCTCTACGCATCTTCTATTACGGATTGATTTGAGAAAATCAACCATTGAAACTGTAATATTTTTGATTCCCTTATTCATGCTTTTATTTCTTTGCTTATCGGCATGCTACATTCCAAACCAGTAGTCCATCCTTGAATCAAACAGCAACTGAGCCTCTTTGATGGATTGATTAATAAGTTCTTTCTGCTTCTCTATCGCCTCAATCTTTTGGGCAAAGGAATCAATTAGAATATTTGATGGCAAGAAAATATCAATATTTTTCAAATTCCCTTGGGTTAGTTTGGGTTGTGCACAACCAGTAATCAAGTGAGAAATATCTAGAAATTTGAAAAAATATTCAACAAATGTTTGTAAACTTTTATTGTCAAATTCGAGAATATGAGCATGGTTATTAACCCAGATTTTTCCTTTTGCCACAAAAGCAATTGGAGTATGTCTCAACAATAGATTAGCACCATCTTCACTAACCAATAAATATTCACCATCGAAAATATACCCTTCAACATAATCCACAATGCCCGATGCACCATAATATGGAATTGTTCCTACAACTCTATCCTTTGCAGTTATTGGTTTTCTTTGCGAATCTAAGTTTTTACAAAGGCTTGACAGTTTCTTCGTACCCCACTTCTTTCCATTAATATTGGGATCGCCGAACATATCGTAGAAGATGGATTGGGCGAGGTTGTCGAGTTCCTTCACCTGCTGTTTCTTCTTCTCTATAATCTCACTCACTTTGTCCAACTCCGCAACAATCTGCTCTTGGATGGGTATCGGGGGAACAGGGATAGAGAATCGGAGAAACTTATTGAAATCTAAATTGTGTATTCCTGTGGTTTTGGATTGAAGAGGTCGCGTTTTTCCTTGGAAATAAAGTCCAACCAACACTTTATGAAGGAATGACGGAATTAAGAATCCTTTATTAATTCTTAGCGTAGAGGTAAAATTGCTAAACGAGTATTCTCCATCCAATTCAAACAAGATAGGTCTTCCGACAGGTTGCTTTTCGCTACCACCTGATTTCTCAATAATAATGTCTCCCTTTTGGAGTTTGCGTTTAGCATAAGACTTTTCTTCTACATCAGTGTAGAAAATATCACTGCTATCTAATGTACAAGATTTTGTAAAGTTGGTGTTTCTAATAACCCCGACCTTGACAAACGGAGGCTTTTTTCCTGTCCACAACCCATTTATCACATCACACACTTCCCCCAACTTCTTATATTCCCAATCGTGCTTCATAATTCTTCTGTTTTATTCAGTTGGGCTTCCAGTTCTTCGATGGTGGGAATAAGTCCTTCCACTTTTGCGGGATAGAGCTTTTCGAGTTCGTAGGCGGAGATACCAATGGGTTGGTTGCTGCCTTCGAGGGCGTACTGCGCCAGGGTGTTGTCCTTGGACTTGCAGACCAACAGGCCGATGGTGGGATTGTCGTCGGGGCGTTTCATCAAATGATTACATGCCACAACATAGGTTCCCAGCTGACCCACATCGCCAGGCGAGAATTTGTCCACCTTCACCTCTATCACCACATAGCATCGCAGGTTGAGGTGGTAGAACAAGAGGTCGATGAAGTTCTCTGTCCCGCCAATCTCCAGCCGGTATTCTTTCCCAACATAAGCAAAGCCTGTGCCCAGTTCAAGCAAAAAATCGGTGATGTTGGTTAGCAGTGCCTTCTTAAGCAACGTTTCGTTGTAGCGCCCCGTGATGCCAGCAAAGGCAAAGTTGTAAGGATCCTTGGTCAGTTCTCGTGCCAGATCGCTCATCGGCTCGGGCAGCGTATGGGCGAAGTTGGTTACAGCCTTGCCCTCCCGCTCATAGAGATCGGTGTCGAGGAAATTGAGCAGCATGGCCCGGCTCCAGCCATATTCCACTGTCTTGCGGACATAGAAAAGGGCCCGGTCTTTATCATGCATGAATCGGTCAATTATATAACGATAATGCCCCCATGGCACAGCAAAAATATCCACATCGGCATATTGCTCCACAACTTGTGGAGTGGTTGACGTTTCCGTTGCGGGTAATTGCTCCACAACTTGTGGAGCATTTGGGGTATAATCCTGAAATAAAAGATAGAAATTCTTCATATACAGGATGTTGGAAACAGAGAAGCATGTAGCTCCAGGCAGCTCCTTCTTCAAGTCTTCACTTAGATTTTTAAAGAATTTGCTGCCCCATCTTGCATCTGCTTTTCGTCGAACAATGTCGCGACCCAAAAGCCAATAATACTTCAGTTGCTCCGTATTCACCCTCACGGCGGCCTTGATCTGGCTCTGGCGGTAGCGCGAAGCCAAATCTTTCACCCACAGGAGGTAATCCTTATCTGTAATGCTTATATTATTCATAACTACATCATCTTTTTGAGTTCGGCCATGGCGGCGTTGATTTGGGCTTCGAGGCTTTCAATCCGGCCAAGGATGACCTCGGGGTTCTCGTACTCTACCTTTACGCGCTCTACCTCTTTGTATTTGTTGATGGAGAGGTCGTAGTCGTTGGCACGAATCTCATCTACAGGCACCAGGAACGACTGCTCTTTGCGGGTACGGCCCTCTTCGCCTTGCAGGTTCTTGAAGCGGGCTATCACATCGGGGATGTCGTTCTCCTTCACCTCGTCGCGCTTCTGGTCGAGGCTGTAGCCGTCGGCCTTCATATCGTAGAACCACACCTTGTCGGTGCCGCCGGCATTGGTCTTGGTAAAGATGAGGATGGCGGTGCTCACGCCCGAATAGGGCTGGAATACGCCCGAGGGCATGGAGATGACGGCTTGCAGGCGCTGGTTGTCTACGAGCTCCTTGCGGATGCTCTTGTGGCCTGTGCTGTTGCCAAAAAGCACGCCGTCGGGCACAATGCTGGCACAGCGGCCGCCCACGGTGAGCATGCGGGTGAACAGGGCCACGAACAGCAGCTCGGTCTTCTTGGTTTTGGTGATGGCAAGGATGCTCTTGCTCACCGATTCGTTGTCCAAACTGCCGGCAAAGGGCGGATTGGCAAGGCACAGGGTGTAGCGCTCGGTGTCGGTATTGTCGGTCGAGAGACTGTCCTTGTACTCGATATCGGGATTGTCCACCCCGTGGAGCATCAGGTTCATGGCGCCGATGCGGAGCATGGTTTGGTCGGTGTCGAAACCGTGGAGCATACTGTTCTTGTAGTGCTCGGCATGCTCCTTTTTGAGCAGCTCGTTTTTGTAGTGCTCGGCGATATACTTGGCGCTCTCCACTATAAAGCCTGCCGACCCCATGGCGGGATCGCAGATGGTATCTTTGAGGGTGGGCTCCATCAGCTCCACCATCATGCGAATGATGTGGCGCGGAGTGCGGAACTGGCCGTTGTTGCCGCTGGCGGCCATCTTGCCCAGCACATACTCATACACATCGCCCATCGTGTCGCGGTTGTTCATGTCCAGGTTGCTCACTCCCTCCACAATCTTCACCAAGGTGCGGGGGTTGAGGATGCTGAAGGTGGCATTTTCCATAAAGCGGCTGTAGGCGCTCTCCTTGCCCGTGTTGAGGGTTTTGATGAACACGAAGGCATCCTTGCTGATGGTCTGGTGCATCTTCTCGGCCTCGAAGTTGACGAAAGTGCTCCAGCGGAGGTTGCTGTAGGGCACATCGCGGTCGGTGTCGGGGTTGTGCCAGAAGCCGGCTTTAAAAACAGGGTCTTTCACCGTGCCGCCCAGCATGTTGGCGGCGGCCTCTTTCTTTACCTGCGCGTCGTCGAGCATCTTCATGAAGAAGAGGTAGGTCATCTGTTCGAGGATGGTGATGGAGGTGCTGATGCCTCCAGTCCAGAAGGTATCCCAAATATTATCGATGCGATTTTTTATTTCTCCTGTTATCATGATTATGAAATCGATTGGACAATTTTTTTATTAATTTGAACTCATAATTAAAAATGCAAAGATACGATTTTTTTTTCAAAGGTAACGTCTAAAAATGATTTCTAATGATTTTGAGGCTTGTTTTGAGCATATTGCTGTGCAGAGCTGAAGGCCAGCGACCATCGTGGAGCTAGCGAAGGAGCGTAGCGACCATCGTGGGGCTAGCGAAGGATCGTAGCGGGCTATGTGAAGGAAAGTCCAGTGGACTTTACGATAGCGAAGCGGAGAACAAAATGATAAACAGCAAGATGCCCAAAGAAGGCCGAAATCACTAGAAAGCAATTTATAGAACCCACCTTAATTATTTCTTTCAAAACGATGAATTTTTAAATGTTACCCAACCAAACGCCTGTTGGATGATTTTTTTTCGTGTAAAATAATGCCAGATAGTGAAACCCGGCCACACAACTGCCCTTTACTCTCGTATATTTCACCCCGCCAACCAACTATCCCATGCTACTGGAAAAAAGGCAGCCCCGGGCGAATAATTCATGCAGATATGCTTGCAAAGCAAACACTTCCTTCGCCCTACTTTCGTTCATCTTACGGGGATTCTACGGGGTCTGTGCGTTCCTATAGAGCGAAGCCACCCCGTAGGATCACCGTAGAATGAGCGCCCCTAGGGCGGAGGAAGTGGGGTGTCTTCGGGAATCAATTCCGCCATTTTTTTGCGTTAGGCATTGTTTCCGTGGGCTACCTTGAGAGACTGCGAGGGGGAGGGATGGAGGGCGCCCATGGCGTTGAGGTAGTGCATCACCACGGCCAGATGGAAGTCGGGGACATCGTCTTTGCGGCGGCTGCGGGCGTTGCGCAGGGTTTTGGGGGTGAAGGCCCGGCCGTTGCGGCCTACAAAGTGTTCCACCACCAGCTGCCATACCGGCGCCTGGCGCGAGGTGTCGCCCTAGATCTGCACCAGGGCATCGCTGGTGTATCGGCCGGCGGGATATAGGGTGCCGTGGTCGTCGACGATGGACACGTCGAGGGTGACGGTGAACTTGCCGGTAAGGGCCTGCACCAGCAATGCCAGTCCGGCTGCCGAATGGCCTCTGTAATGCAGCATCAGGCCGGAGTCGAGGGGCGGGCCCGGAACGATGCCGAAGAAGCGGTCGACGGCCTCTTTTTCCTCGTCCATCAGGTAGCCCAGGCCCACCATGCGCTGCACCATTACGCCCACCAGCTCGCGGTGAAGAGTTCCCTGCGGAGCAAGGACGAAACGCTTATTTTGGGTCTTTCCGGAGGGTGTGGCACCCGTTTTGCGACGAGGTGCGCCAGACGGCAGATTAGTGCCCTCCATCCGGTCGTTGAGGGCACGCAGCTGACTGTCGGCCTCGAGGGAGGATTCCAGGAGGTGCTGCAACTCGCACTGGCGGTCGACCATGGCCTTGAAAACATCGATATTGGAGACGAAATTGCGTAGATACGACAGCAGCTGCACCTGCTCGACTAGGGTGCATCCAGCCTCCTCAAAGCGCTTGGTTATGGTGGCGAAATCTTTTTTCAGCAGTTCGGCCTCTCTCAGCTTCAACTTGCCCGTGAGGAGCTCCCTGGCATGGGAGTCCCCGCACAATAAATGCTCGTTGAACTGATTGGATTTCATAATGATAGTAATAGTTTAAGGCCACTTCTCTGTCGAATTTACGATATTATTACGAAATGCAAAGATAGCAATTTTTTGGCAGATAACGGAAAAAAAATCGGCTATCGGATTTTATTTTTTCAGACTGCCGATGCAAACATTTATCTGATAGCGGATTAGGATTCGGCAATCCGGAAAAAAAACTTTTTTGGCACTGTTTTTTGGTGCTAATTTTGCAAACCGGAAATACGTCGCTCCATGGCCGGTGCAAGGTGCCCCTGCCAGTTCCGATGGGGCGGCGTTTTTCCGCTCAAGGCCCCCTCTTCGGAACGGAGGTAAAATGGCCGAAAAAACGTAAAAACACATGAACATTCACATCGACATCACCATCACCCTGCTCGACAAGCGCCAGCGCCCTGCCGAGAGCGAACAAGCCCCCACCCTCGACGACCGCTGGGAGGCTATGCCCGCATACCTGCGCACCGGACGCGTGGAGGCTGCCTGGCGCGCCCTGCAGGAGAAAGGCATTCTGGACAGCCACTACCAGATGACCGCCCAGGTGCGCTCCAAGGCCCTGGCACGCGATTTGGCCGAACACCTATGCCTGATTCACGACCCCCATGCCCTTACGGAATGGCACCATTTTGAAAAATTATGGGATATAAAAGACCTCCGTTTCGCCCAAAAAACCTATTCAAAAAAGCTGAAAGCAAAAATTTCGGCAATTTTTTCTACTTTTTAAAACGCTATTGCACACACACTTATCCCACTTGGCGTGTACGTACACGGTGTACGTAACGTGGACCTAAAAACGCTTTAAAAATGCTACTTTTGCATTGTAAAAAAAGAGGTCGGTTATCGGTGATTTGTGATGCCCGATCCGGCAATCGGAAATGACATTTTACCGGCAACCGACCACCCAAAAACTAATCACTCAAAAAAACACCAAACACCATGATTCAAGAGAACGAAAATGCCCTGAAGGGCGAAATGACCATCGAAGAAACCGCTGTACAGTTCAGCCGTCTGGAACCCGATTTTGTGGCCGCAAAGACCCTCCGCGACCGTTTGCGCAACCGCTTGATCGACTACGTCAAGCAACAGCAGAATGCCTTTGCCGGCAACGAAAAATCGTACCACATCAAGGGGGGCGTGGTGGTGCGCCGCGCCAGCAAGATTGTGTCACATTTCGATGAGCGCAAGATGAATTCCGCATGGCTCAAAAGCATGCTTGCCACCCCCTCGGCCGTTGCCATCAAGGTGGTTATCGACCCCAAAAAACTGGTCCGCGACGATGACACCAACCTGCTGCTCGACCTCATCGGCTACTCCGAGGAAACCCAGCACAGCTACAAGGTAGAAACAACCACCGTTCAAAATCAGTAACTTAACAAAAAGGGGTGGGGGTAGGGTGAGGGGTAAAATTCAAACT
>JAGHRY010000276.1 GCA_018066145.1 Candidatus Colimorpha merdihippi
TCTATCTGTTTGTCTCCAAGACCATACAGCCTTTGTAGGAACATTACTTTCATCATGAATACAGGATCCAACCCACGTCGGCCGGCATTGCTTTTGCGATTCTCCTTAGCGAACACAGGCTCAAGTATTGGTCGGAACTGCTCAAAATCCAGCACCTCCTTGAGGGCTGATAATGGGTTTCCCATTCCGGAAAGTGCTTCAAGGGTGAATTCTTGGTCGAACATGCCTGTTTCAGATGATTTTTTGTATGCCATATCAAGACTCTTCAATTATTTTGCAAAGATATGAAAAAAATATTAACATAAACAAATGATTAACAGTTTTTTAATTTTATAGAACTCCCCTTAATCAGTAAATATCCAGCGCTATGCTATTGTCTTGGTGTGCAAGTGATGGTGGTTATATATCCAAGGAGGTATCCGCCATAATTGGCGTGCTGTTTTGAGCGGAAGGTAAGTGTGCCATCGTCGGCACGGCGGAAAAGCATATAGCTAATGTCGAAAACAAGGCCATAATCGGTAGTATATTGGCTGTCGTTGAGGAACACCGAACCGTCGGACATAATGTTAGCCATGGTTTCGAAGAAGTGGATAGTGTCGTTGGGGCCGTCTCCGTTGACGAAAACAAGGTATCCATCGAGTTTGAGCGTGCTATCGGCATCGGCAGCCTTGGTAATAGCGAAATATCCTGTATCAGGCGAATAAACGATGCCGGCATAGCCATTTTCCATCCACTCGCCATCGGTGCTAATGCTGTCGTACACCTGCAAGAAATCGTAGGTGCCGAGGTAAAGGGAACATGGGTCGAATGCGGGTTCGTCGATAATAGGTTTCACTTGGTCGTCTTTCTCGCAAGCAGCAAAGGCCATCATGGCAGCGAGAGCTAGGAAGAATAATTTGATTTTATTCATAACATTCATTTGTAGGATTTGTTATTTTGTTTGTTATTGCCTTAAAATAAATCGGTTTGTGATGATAATAATCGTATTTTTGTATTGGGAATCAAGTTGTTGCAATGTATTCCCACTATATCCAACTTTTATGCAAAGATACAAAAGTCGCGCGAAATAGCAAAATTAATTTTGCATTTCATAGGATAATTCTGCCCACTTTATTTATCCCGGCAGCCAACCAACGGGCTTCCTCCATTCTACAGCTATGCTTCTACGGGGTTATTTCCCTGGCTGCTTTTTTCTTGCCAACAGTTGGTCCTTCGAATAAGAAAATGCGAAGCAGGCCCGAAGTAGCTTCGGGGTGGCTTCGACTGATTGTCGGACCTACCTCGGAGCTACCTCGGAGCTACAACGGAGCAACAGCGAAAGAACAACTCCCCCCTAAAAAACGAGTGCGGCAAGAAGAAAAAACGCACCTGCTGTTTATAAATCAGTAGTTTTAAATTATGTTAAAATTGAATAGGTGTGCACTTGCGGAATGGCACCAATTTTGAAAAAAAGAGGATTCGAAATACCTCTTTTTCGCTCAAAAAACCTATTCAAAAAAACTAAAAGCAAAAATTTCGGCAATTTTTTCTACTTTTTAAAACGCTATTGCACACACACTTATCCCACTTGGCGTGTACGTACACGGTGTACGTAACGTGGACCTAAAAATGCTCTTAAAATGCTACTTTTGCATTGTAAAAAAAGAGGTCGGTTATCGGTGATTTGTGATGCCCAATCAGGCTAACGCAAATGTACGATCACCAATCACCGACAACTGATCTCCGGCAATTATTCACTCAAAAAACACCAAACACTATGATTCAAGAGAAGAACGAAAATGCCCTGAAGGGCGAAATGACCATCGAAGAAACCGCTGTACAGTTCAGCCGTCTGGAACCCGATTTTGTGGCCGCCAAGACCCTCCGCGACCGTATGCGCAACCGCTTGATCGACTACGTCAAGCAACAGCAGAATGCCTTTGCCGGCAACGAAAAATCGTACCACATCAAGGGGGGCGTGGTGGTGCGCCGCGCCAGCAAGATTGTGCCCCATTTCGATGAGCGCAAGATGAATTCCGCCTGGCTCAAAAGCATGCTTTCCACCCCCTCGGCCGTTGCCATCAAGGTGGTTATCGACCCCAAAAAACTGGTCCACGACGATGATACCAAGCTGCTGCTCGACCTCATCGGCTACTCCGAGGAAACCCAGCACAGCTACAAGGTAGAAACAACCACCGTTCAAAATCAGTAACTTAACAAAAAGGGGTGGGGGTAGGGTGAGGGGTAAAATTCAAACT
>JAGHRY010000114.1 GCA_018066145.1 Candidatus Colimorpha merdihippi
TAATAACATTGTTGCTCATTGCCACTCTCACTGTCGCTGCCCAGACCAAGCCGGTGAAAGTGGCCAAGAATGCCAACCATTTCGTGTATTCCGCTCGCGAGTTTGATTCCGAGGCAGGCCAGACCCACCTCTACCTCGACAACACCCTCATCCGTATAGCCGCACAGGAGACCAACAAAGGTCCATTCATCCCCGGCTACTCCACTGAGGAGACCTACATCAACCTCGCCATCGACAGCGTCTTCAATATCACCACCATCATTGATGGCGGCCGCCGCGATGCCTTCCTCACCACTGCACCCTACCAGCCCATGGGCATCAAGTTCGACACTGCCAAGGTAGGCGGCCTCACCCGCTACACCTGCTCCATCAACAGCAACAAACTGGAGTTCTACGTGCAGGACTACCCCGTGGATATCAACCCCATAGCCTACTACGGCCGCTTCCCCGGCCTCCTCGTCAGTTTTTGGCGCAACGGCCAGTGCTATGTGCAGCTCACCCAGACCGAAAAGGCCAAGATTGACAAGATCGTCATGCCCACCAACGCTACCCGCACCACGGCAAGAGAGCTCTCCAACATCAAGCGCCAACGCATGGTCATCACCACCCGTGTGTTCGACAGCGTGCAGCTCTGCTGGGGCAAACAAAATGCTCATATTGAAGGCAATGCCTACCTGAATACCCCTTTCGACAGCGTGCTCCACTTTGCCGGTGGCACCCTGGCTCTCAAACGCATCAAGCTGCCCCGCCTTCCCAAGCACTACCAAACCTTCGTCGAAATCCACCAGCGTTCCAATGGAGATGCTTACGACCGCACCGGCTCGCTCTTCATCATTCCCCTAATGGAAGACAGCCTCAACTTCTTCCGTGGCATGAACGAACACCCCGACTCTCTGCCCATCTTCACCGACCGCCAAGGCCAGCACTATCAAGGCATCCGCATCAAAGGTGACGCAAGGGATTCCAAATTCACCTACGAACCTCCTCTTGAACTCGTGCGCTTCTTCACCTCCTTCGGTGTCAACCACTTCAACAACCGCGTGAAACTGGATGGTCTGGAATGGGAAGACGAGAACTACTACAAGCAGGAAGTCACCGATGTTTCAACCTGGCTGCAAGGGGAAGCATGGATCGGCATCTGGATCGGCAACTATGACGGCGGCGGACACATCGTCACGGTCGATATCAAGTCCTACCCCAACCAAGCCGAGTGGAAGATTGACTATGGCAGCTATGCCACTTACGCCAAGCCTCTCTTCAACACCTGCAACGTGCTGGAAATGGCCGGACAGAACTACGGCAAATTCTTTGGCACCGATAGTCTTACCGTCACCTTCACCATTCCTATAGGGCTCAAGAATGCCCGTCTCCGCTACATCACCACCGGCCATGGCGGCTGGGGTGGCGGCGACGAATTCAACCCCAAGGCCAACACCATCTTAGTGGATGGCCAGGTGGAATACCGCTACACTCCTTGGCGTTGCGACTGCGGCCGTTACCGCGAGTTCAACCCCGTGAGCGGCAATTTCTGGAATGGAATCTCCTCTTCCGACCTCTCGCGCTCCGGCTGGTGCCCCGGCACTGCCACCCAGCCCACCTATTTCGACCTCTCGCACCTCAAGCCCGGCCAGCACACAATGACAATCGCCATTCCCCAAGGGCCCGACGAGTCTGGCAGCTTCTCGCACTGGTGCGTCAGCGGTACCCTCCTATTTGAAGATGAATAATTGAAAGCCGAATATGAAGCCAGGCAAATCTACTTGCAAATACCTCAAGGAAATACGGCGCAAGATAGCCGAGGAGAACGGCATTGCGCTCTACATGCCCGAGTGCACCCACCAAGGCCCTTGCGCTGGCACCTGCCCCCAGTGCGAGCACGAAGTAATGCAGCTTGAAACCGAGCTGGCCCGCCGATCCACCCTGGGCAAGGCAGCCACCATTGCCGGCATTGCCGTCACCCTGGCCACTCCCGCGGCAGCTCAGGTGAAGGACTGCGACAACAGCCATAAAGTCAACGCACAAACAGCTACCGCAGCCCCAAACATCAACCTGCAGGACACCATCCGTGTGCAAGGCCTAGTGCCACGGCGCACCATTGTGCCCGACACCATCTTTGCCCTCCGTGGCAAAATCATTGACGAAAAGACCGAGGAGGAAATACCCTTTGTCAACGTCACCATCCGAGACAAGGAAGGAAAAATACTTACTGGCACGCAAAGCGATTTGTCAGGAGAATTCACATTCAAGACATTGCCACAAGGGGCTACTCAAATAGTATTCAAATTTGTGGGATACACCCCCACCGAAGTGCCTTTACTCGATAATGAGGAAAATCATCTGCCAATAACCATCAAGATGAAACAAAGTAGTAGTAATCTCATAATTGATGAAATTATTGAAACCAGAATGTTTGGCATTCTCGAACCCGCAATACTAGATGATTTTGGCCAAACCTTTGAGAAAGACGGCGTTAAAGTAAAAGTAATCTACTAACCCACCGCATCATGAAGGCTCCATTTATCGGCATATCGCGCCACCGCATCAGCATCGACGGCGAAGGAGTAACCACCCTGGCCGCCTTCCATGGATGCCCCCTGCGCTGCAAATACTGCCTCAATGCGCAATGCTTTGACAATGAGGAACGTTTCCCTTCCTATTCGCCCGAGGAGCTCTACCAGAAAGTGGGCATCGACAACCTCTATTTCATCGCCACCGGGGGCGGCGTGTGCTTTGGCGGAGGCGAGCCGCTGCTGCGAGTCGACTTCATCAAAGCGTTCCGCCAGCTTTGTGGCCAGGACTGGAAACTGACCATCGAAACCTCGCTCAACGTGCCGGCCCAACATGTGGAGGCGATAGCCACCATTGCCGACGATTTTATCATAGACATCAAAGACACCAACCCCGCCATCTACCACGCCTACACCGGCCGCAACAATGCCCTGGTGATGGACAACCTCAGCCGCCTTATCCAGCTCAAAGGTACAGACCATATCACCATCCGTATCCCTCTCATACCCAACTACAACACCGCAGCCGACTGCGACCTCAGCGAGCAGCTGATCCGCCAAATGGGCATCACCCATTTCGACCGGTTCGAATATGTGATTCGCGAAACCAAGCCCCACTTGCCAGAATGCCTCTAACCTCCCCATGTTGAGGGAATAATCGATTTGAGGCCGACAAATGGAATTGGCGATTCCATCTTCCCTTCGTCTTTCGTTTTTCGTTTTCGTTTTGTATCAAGCCAAGCTGCCTGACCATTGTTAGCAATGTTCACACAAATTATTTCACACGCGTAATAATATATTATACAATCTTGCGTTAATAATTATTGCCGCTTATAGCTCATGCGCCTTTTGCGGCATGATAATCACAAACGACCCCAACACAATGAAACAGTATCTCGACCTTCTGCAGCATGTGCTGACCAACGGTGTGTCCAAGAGCGACCGCACCGGCACCGGCACCATCAGCACCTTCGGCTATCAGATGCGATTCAATCTGGAGGAAGGCTTTCCGCTGCTGACTACCAAGAAACTGCATCTGCGCTCCATCATCTACGAACTCCTTTGGTTTCTCCGCGGCGACACCAATGTGCAATACCTTCACGACCACAAGGTGACCATCTGGGACGAATGGGCTGGGCCCGACGGCGAGCTGGGCCCCATCTACGGCCACCAATGGCGCAGCTGGGGATGCGCCGACGGCTCAAAGATCGACCAGATTTCCAACCTCATCAACGATATCAAGTGCAATCCCGATTCCCGCAGGCTCCTCGTGTCGGCTTGGAACGTGGGCGAGATTGACCAAATGCACCTCCCTCCCTGCCATATCCTCTTCCAATTCTATGTTGCCAACGGCCGCCTCAGCTGCCAGCTCTACCAGCGCTCCGCCGACATATTCCTTGGCGTCCCCTTCAACATTGCCAGCTACGCCCTCTTCACCATGATGATTGCCCAAGCCTGTGGTCTCAAGGCCGGCGATTTCGTTCACACCCTCGGCGACGCCCACATCTACAACAATCACATCGACCAATGCCGTCTGCAGCTTTCCCGCGACCCTAGACCTCTGCCCACGATGACCCTCAACCCCGAGAAGAATAGCATCTTCGACTTCGATTTCGACGATTTCACCCTCACCGGCTACAACCCCCACCCACATATCAAAGGCGAGGTAAGCGTTTAAATATCACAAACAATAAAACATTCTCCCTCCCCCGAGGCTGGGCCTACGATTGAGGGAAATCAGCATACAAATACCAATGAACACAAACAACTACTGCATAATCATGGCTGGCGGCTTCGGCAGCCGATTCTGGCCCGTCAGCCAAAGCGACAACCCCAAGCAATTCCTCGACGTGCTGGGTACCGGGCGGTCGATGCTTCAAACCACTTTCGACCGTTTCGCTCAGTTCTGCCCCCGCGAGAACATCATCATCGTCACCGGCGAGAAATACCACCAGCGGGTGCGCGAACAAATCGACGGCCTGCAGCCCTACCAGGTGCTCCTTGAGCCTACCCGCCGCAACACCGCCCCCTGCATCGCCTACGCCGCTGCCATCATCTACGAGCGCAACCCCAACGCCAACATCATCGTCTCCCCCTCCGACCACGCCATCTTCTCCGCCCGCGGCTTCGAGCAGGACATGCAGCAAGCCCTGCAGCTCACCGCCGAAAGCAACCACATTGTCACCATCGGCGTCCGCCCCACCAATCCCAATAGCAAATACGGCTACATCCAATTCTCCGAACAGCCTGCCCGACACGACATCCAGCGGCTGCACCAGGTGGTCACCTTCACCGAGAAACCCCCAGTAGAGATAGCCCGCCAATTTATCGCCACCGGCGAATTCTTCTGGAATGCAGGCATCTTTATCTGGAATGTCAACACCCTGCGCCAGGCCTACCAAACCCACCTCCCCAATGTGGCCCGCAATTTCTTCAGCCTTACCGCCAACGCCACCAAGGCCGAGATTGAGGCCGTATATTCCGAGAGCGAAACCATCTCTGTCGACTTCGGCATTATGGAGAAGGCCGACAACGTGTTTGTGCTGGAAGCTTCCTTCGGTTGGTCCGACGTAGAAACCTGGGACCTCCTCTACAACACCTGCCGGCACGACGAGAACCAAAACTGCATCATCTCCGGCAACGTGTTCGGCTACGACCTCCGCAATTCTGTCGTCCATGTCCCCGGCAACAAAACCCTCGTGCTCCAAGGCCTCGACGGCTACATCATTGCCGGCAACGACAAAACCCTCATGATCTGCCGCCGCGACCAGGAAGAAAAAATCGTCAAATTCGTCTCCGATGTCGAACTCGACGAAATGATGAAACAGCTCAACAAGAAGGCTTCTTTGTGAGCAACAAGTGAGGCAGCAGCCCCTATTCACCAATTAACGAATTAACAAAACACAATATAGTATCATGAAACGTATTGAAATAACAAAACTTTTCAACACTCCCGTCGACCACCTGATTGACACCACCATCAATGTCAAAGGCTGGGTACGCACCAAACGCGGCAACAAAAACGTTGCCTTCATCGCCCTCAACGACGGTTCTACCATCAACAACATCCAAGTGGTTGTCGACATCGCCAACTTCGACGAAGACCTCCTCCGCCGCATCACCACCGGCGCTTGCATCAGCGTCGACGGCACCCTCGTCAAATCCCAAGGTGCCGGCCAGAATGTCGAAATCCAAGCCACCGCCATCGAACTCTACGGCGAAGCCGACCCCAACACATACCCCCTCCAGAAGAAAGGCCACAGCATGGAGTTTCTCCGCGAAATCGGCCACCTTCGCCCCCGCACCAACACCTTTGGCGCCGTTTGCCGCATCCGCCACAATATGGCCTACGCCATCCACACTTTCTTCCACCAGCGCGGCTTCTTCTATTTCCACACGCCCCTCATCACCGCCTCCGACTGCGAGGGCGCTGGCGAAATGTTCCAGGTTACCACCCTCGATATGAGCAATCCTCCTCGCAAGGATGACGGCTCCATCGACTACGATCAGGATTTCTTCGGCAAGCAGGCCTCCCTCACCGTCAGCGGCCAGCTCGAAGGCGAACTCGGCGCCACCTCGCTGGGCAAAATCTACACCTTCGGCCCCACCTTCCGCGCCGAAAATAGCAACACACCCCGCCACCTTGCCGAGTTTTGGATGATCGAACCCGAAATCGCTTTCTACGATATCGACGACCTCACCGCCCTCGAAGAGGAGTTTATCAAATACTGCGTACAGTGGGCCCTCGACAACTGCAAGGACGACCTCCAGTTCCTTAACAATATGATCGACAAGGGCCTCATCGAGCGCCTCGAAAGCGTTGTCAAGACCGATTTCGTGCGCCTTCCCTACACCGAGGGCGTTCGCATTCTCGAAGAAGCCGTTAAGAATGGCCACAAATTCGAATTCCCCGTATTCTGGGGTGCCGACCTCGCCAGCGAACACGAGCGCTACCTCGTTGAGGAACATTTCAAGAAACCCGTCATCATGATTGATTACCCCAAGGAAATCAAGGCTTTCTACATGAAGCAGAATGCCGACGGCAAAACCGTACAGGGCACCGACGTTCTCTTCCCCAAGATTGGCGAAATCATCGGCGGCTCTGTTCGCGAAGAAAGCTACGACAAGCTCATGACACGCATCAACGAGCTCAACATCCCCATGAAGGACATGTGGTGGTACCTCGACACCCGCCGCTACGGCAGCTGCCCCCATGCCGGCTTCGGCCTCGGCTTCGAACGCCTCATGCTCTTCGTCACCGGCATGGCCAATATCCGCGACGTCATCCCCTTCCCCCGCACTCCCAAGACTGCTGAATTCTAATAGATAATCTTTTATTAAGAATTAAGAGTTGGGAAACAGTCACCCTGCAACAACCAACTCTTAATTCTTATTCCTATTACTCATGTCCGACACATACCGCACCATCAGTGGCCCCACCGAGGGACTCTACAAAGACAAGGGCAGCAAGTTCCTAGCCTTTGCTTTTCCCGTGAGCAACGAGGCCGAGGTAAAAGAGCATGTGGAACGTATCAAAAAAGAATACTTCGACGCCCGCCACCACTGCTATGCCTATGCCCTAGGACCCAATGGCGAGACCTTCCGTGCCAACGACGACGGCGAACCCTCGGGCACGGCCGGACGCCCCATACACGGACAGATTATGTCGGCCGGACTCACTAACGTACTGGTGGTGGTGGTCCGCTACTTTGGCGGCATACTGCTGGGCACATCGGGACTGATAGTAGCCTACAAAGAGGCCACCCGCGACGCCCTGAGCCAAGCCCAGGTGAAAGAATGCACCGTGGACCGACGTTACCGCATCGAGTTCGACTACCTGTCGATGAACTCGGTGATGAAGATCCTCAAAGAATATTCCATGGTGCCACAAAACCAACAATACGACATGGCCTGCAGCCTAGAGGTAGACCTGCGACTCAGCCTCTGCGACCGCATGGAAAAAAGCTTCGCCGACCTCCGCAACCCAAATATCGTTGTGTCGGAGTTGAAGTAGTCAGCAATTCTAACGAGCGTTAAAAAATATTAAATAGCACAACCTACGCAGGATTTCTGCGATTATGCAACAAGAACTGGAATGACCAGCCACGGTAGTTCTTCCCAAAGTGGTCGTTCTTTGATGGCATGGGTTTTAGAGGACCTCCAATAAACACTTATCTGACCATCGGCAGTACGAGAAAAATAATTGGGATATTTACCCTATTTCAAAAAATGTTGGACATTTGCAAACAATACAAATCCAGTAAAACTGGACAACTTTGTTACGCTTGTTGTTTGAATTCAGCATGCACAGGATATTGCAAAAAAATGCAATCTAAACAAGTTGCGAATTTTAGGATATGGTGATTTTATTGATTTTGATAATGCAATAATACTTAAAAAATACTTGACGAATACCTATAAT
>JAGHRY010000252.1 GCA_018066145.1 Candidatus Colimorpha merdihippi
TCCCTCGCAGGCGTGCCCCTCACCATCGGCTTTATCGCCAAACTGAAGGCATTCCTCGCCCTCATCGACACCATGACCGTCCTCGACGGCCTCTCCTGGCTGCTCGTCATCATGATCATCTGTGCCGCCGCCGGCTTCTACTACTACTTCAAGATCATCCGCGCCATGTATTGGGAGAAACCCCTCCCGGAGGACAATCCCCTCCAGGTTCCCGGCATCACCACCGCCGTCCTGGCCATCTGCGCCCTAGCCTCCATCATCCTCGGCACGCTCCCCCTCCTAATCTCCAGCGGCTCCTAAACCGCGCGCGCAGGATACATCACCCTTCAAAACCCTCCCAGCCCCTGCTGGGAGGGTTTTTACATACCTTGGCGAACTTCCCCACGCGCCAACGTGTCTCGGCGTCCTACCTGCCTCGGCGACTAGTCTCGGCGTAGCCCGCAAGGGCGAAGACGGAAGCCTCGGCGCAGCCCGCAAGGGCGAAGACGGGCCCATTGCCTGCCTCAACACCGCCGACGGACCCGAGTAGGGCGTGCGCGCTGCGCACGGTAAGGCGGGGTGGACCAACTGCAAAGCACGTTGGCCCCGATAGGGGTGAAAGCGCCCGACGGCCCTCGTTCAGGGGCGCTCCGCTTGCGGCGCGGTAAGAGCGATTGGACTGTACTGAAGTGTACAGCCCCCGCAGGGGGTGAGGAGCCGTGGGGCGGCTCCGAATCAAGGCGCGTGAGGCGCGCCCGAGTCAACGTAGCTTCAGCGGAGATGGAAGCTTCAGCGAAGGCGGAAGCTTTAGCGAAGACTGGGCACGCAAAAGCGCCACGGCGCGGCGGAGTATCTACCCCGCCTCCGCATACCTCTGCCCACTCAACGCGACACAAAATCATCAGGCGAGGGGGATTTTTCACTCATCCCTGCTTAAGTGCAACGGCTAACCACCCAGTGCGTTATCACGCAAACACCAAATTAGCAATGCACAAGGTGTGTATGACACGAATTTGATATTGCCTTTAGCCGTGTAGCGTGTTACGCTACACACGACATGGAAGAATACGCATTGACAGAGCTGGCAAAGAACTACACACATGTAGGTGAATACATCCGGAAAGAGGTGCTTCCGGCGGGAATGGCAGTGAAGAAAGCCGCGGAGCTGCTCCAAGTGAGCCGCCCCAACTTCTCGAATATGCTTCAAGGTAAAACTCGTCTTACTCAGGCGATGGCGACTAAGATTGCAAAGGCGTTCAATTCCGTCACTGATACGTTCTTGATGAAACTGCAGAGAGCAATAGAAGAACCCGCAGTGTCGGCAGGCAGAGCCGCAACGCCGGTGCAAAGTTTCGCGCGACCGTTGAAAACCTTCTCATCGAAAGATCTGGAACTATTTTTCTGCACGGTTGAAGGAAGGAGCCGGTTCCCAGAATTTGTAAGGAAACTCATTATCACCACAAACTCAACAATCGAATCATGTGATTTTCCTGGGGGGAATGATTCACAGATACACGGGGAGGATGGAATCGTGATTGCAACGTCAGCAACTCCTTTTATTCCAATGGGGAGATCGCACTGGGAAGCTGGCACAAACGATGATATTAAAGCGAAAGCTGATAAAGACTACAAAACGAGGCTTTCTCTTAATAGGGAGGAACGAAAGAAAACAACTTTCGTGTTTGTGACACCCAGGTATGAAGAAGGCCTGCGCAAATGGGAAGAGAAAAAAAGAAGGGAACTAGAATGGGAGAACGTGATTGTCATAGATGGGCCACGCTTGGTTCAATGGACAGAAGGGTCACCTTATGTCCAAGCATGGCTAAGTGAGCAAATGGGCAAGCCTATGCGAGAGGTATTTACGTTAGAGCAATGCTGGCATCGCTGGGAAAACTCGTTCAGCCCTAGAATGAAACCTATCATGCATGCGCCACAAGTAGAAGCGCACAAGTCCAAAATAGGAGATTGGCTGAGTAACGCTAATCCAAAAATACTCCATGTTACTGCAGATTCGGCTGATGAAGCTCTGGCATATCTTTACTGCGCTTTTGAAGGAATCAAAGACTGGAAGAACAGAGTTCTTGTAATAAATCATCCAGATACACTGAGAAATTATATCGATGATGGTCAGAACTATCTATATGTAAGTTCCAATAATGAGTGCGAAAAGCTAATGATTCCTCATGGGAAAGCGAACCACTTTATTTCCATTAGATATGATTCCGAGGTTAGTAGCGAAGCAATACGTCTAACCACCATCGACCACAAGCACTTTACAGAAGGCTTGGAAAAGATTGGATATGATGGAATGGATGGAGATGCTTTGTACTATCGATCAGGCGGCTCATTAACCTGCCTAAGAAGAATGTTGTGCCCTAATTCAAATATAGAAATTAAAATGCCATGGTGGGCACGAGAAAGGAAAACGGCAAGACTAATCATAGCCGCTGCGTTATTAGGCATCTGTAACAAAACAGCCGAGAAGGAAGTTGATGCATGGAGGGAACTTTGTAATTATGATAACAAAGAGGAAATGTGGGATGAGATCAGCAATTTGATGCAGCACGATGACTCACCACTATGGCAGTTCGGTGACTGTGTTGGCGTCAAATCGAAATTTGATGCAATTTCTTGCACAAAGAAACATTTAACACAAGAAATTGCGAAGAAATTCTACGCGCTGAGTATAGAAGTTCTTAAAGCAGAAAGATACATTAATCCAATATCATTGGAGTCCTTTAAACCGAAGCCATATTCTGAAGCTTTTAAGAACAGCATATGCGATTCATTGGTGTTGCTTGATGAAAATATAAAAACTTGGCAAATTCCGATTAATACAAAGTCAGAAAACATCAAAATTTTTAACAGTTGCTTCCCCTCTTTTGATAAACAAGTAGTAGGAGGCAATATAAAATTGTTACCAAACTTAGCTGAAGCAGCACCTGACCACTTCTTGTCTAAACTCGAAACAGATATTAGCAGTGAAGGGGATAAAGTTTCTCTGCTAAGCTTTTATACAAACGAGAAAGATTCGTTGTTCTCCGTTTCGGGTACGCATGAAGTAAACTGGGCTTTACAGAAACTAGCTTGGTTTCCGCGGTACATTAAAAAATGTACAGAACTGCTTACTCAGCTTGCTATTCTAAATTCAAAAGAGCGTCCTGATGATTCGAATATTTTCCTTGATACGCTGAATGGCATCTTTTTCCCTGAACTTCCTCAAACTACAGCAAGTCCAGAAGACAGAGTTCAATTGATGAAAATAATAGAGGGAATTTCGCAAGATATAGCGGTAAAAGTCTGTTTTTACCAATTTCCCACAGAATATGGGGTGTATTTCCCACACTCAAAACCACGCTGGAGGCGATTTGAGCAAAATCTTAATGTCAGCGTTACTGGACACGATGCATGGGTGTGCTGGATGGACGCATACCACCGGCTTCTATCTTATGAAAATAAAGATATCATTTTTTGGCGCAAGTTCTTCAAAATCTTGCCGTGTTTCGAAATTACATTGAATAAAGAAATTTGGAAATCGTTTGTTTCATGGGTTGAGTGCCAAGAAGATGAGAAGAAACTTGAAGTAATGCTAGAAATTCACGAGTATACTACACCGCGTTACTCAAAATGGAGGAAGGCGAGGCATGTTACTAAAGCTCAACTCCTCAATATTTGTAAGATAGCAGAACCTCTTGATCTCGTTGTCAAGAATAGATATTTATTTGACAACTTGTGGGCTTCGCACTATTTCCGAGATGCAAAAGGGAACTATATTCATAATATTGATTATTGTAACAAGGCAAGGAGCAAGGTTATGAATTTAATCATGGAGGAAAAAGGCATAGATGGCATAATTCATCTATTGGATATAGCTTCAGATTCCATATTAGTGGGTTCAACGTTAATATTGTCAAATGCGCTAAGACTAGAGTTAAATGATATTTTAATTATACAGTCTAAAGTTGAACAAGAAAAACATTTTTGTGATTTTCTGTTAGGCGTGACCGGATGTCTTTCGGTTGACGATCTTTTAAAATTGTGCAAATCGATATATTCGTCACAGCTCTCGCCACAAAAGCGACTTACATTGTATTTAACATTTCCTCCAAGAAAAGATTTTTTGGAGTTCATTCAAGAAAACGACAAGCAAATTCTCAAGCAATTTTGGGCTGAATACAATCTTCCAAATTTTTACATAGACCAAACAGCTCTTCCCTTGTATTACAGATGCATGATTCAAGCGGGACGCTATTGGACAGTGTTTCTCGATGCAATCAGATTCTCTTTTGAGTTAACAACAAATCAATGGGTAACAATAATTGAAGGCATCATTAATTCAGAACAATGTGATACGCCAGCAAATATTCATCAAATCTCTCATGATCTATCCGAAATATTTGACAAATTAGAACAGGACGGCAACATAACTTTAGACCAGTTATCACGTTACGAGTTTTATTTTCAGCCCTGGCTACAAGATACACCTCATGGATCCCGTTGCATAGAGCACCGTTTGGCCACGTCGCCTGAGTTTTTCATTTGGTTTTGGAATATGCGATGTGAAGTTTCAGAGCAGCTTTCGCATGACACATTAACGATTACTGAAAGAAAACGCCTTGAAGGCATACTAGCAGCTGTAACAAGAATACTATATTACTGGAAAAAAGCCCCTGGCGATGATATTCAAGACAATACTATTGATTATCATCAATTAGCATCGTGGTTTAGTACAGTATCTGCGGCCTTGTCGGATAAACCCGATTATGATTATTTTATTTATATCTTTGGCGAAGTACTGGCTCGTTCAACCTATACAACAAATCAAATTTGGCCATGTTCGAGTGTGCGAAAATTCATTGAAAAGATGGACTCCAAAAGTTTTTTTTCGGGTCTAGTTATTGGCCGATTCAATTTCTTGAACTTACGCCTTAGACCACATGCAGAGGCTGAAATTTTCGAAAAAGACATGCGCGATAAGTCATTATTAGATGCAGCTCAAATAGAGTGCGAGTCCCCCGTAACCGCTGAGCTGTTGCGTGATATAGCTTCAAGTTTTGATGATTCTTTGAAGAGGTCGGACGAATTGTTTCATCCTCATATACGGGGCGTACATTAATGCTGCCACGTTTGTTTAAACTAATCCTGCGTTTTCCAATTCTATGTATGATTGATGCGCCGAGTGGAAAAGGATATAAAATCAAAGGCAACTTTGTGTATGCTTTATATAGCCGTAACTAGAGTATGCAATAGTGCCGCAATTGTTGTACCCAATGATTTCATCGCTTCCGAAGATCTCCCTCATGTTCAGATATGGCTTGACGCCAATTCAAGCTCGGACGTTCTGCGAGGATTGCTTGATTGAAAGATTGGGAATATATGATTGGATTAGAGATTGCCTGCTTCAGTCGGCAAATCCGTGCTTCCCCTACGGCGCGCGGAGAGTACTTACGCTTTTATTGCTGTCCTTGACGGAAGATATTTTAAGCGCCAGTGGCAGCTTGCATTGCTTCCAGCTTTTGAGCTTGCTTTTTGCTTATTTGCTCCATGTACTCTTGCATATAGTTCCAATTTGGTGTGCCATGTTTATCTACGGGGAGAATTATGGAACTATCTTCCAGTATTTTTTTAGTGCAGAGACTATCATAGCTTGATTTCGGCGCGAATGTCCGGGTCAGTACTGTCGCGAGGAATAGAGCTACTGCCGGTGATAATATATCTGGTTCCTTCGGTGTGAGAATCATGACCCTACCGTGAGATACGGCATAAAACGGCTGCGGTTGATAAAAAGCGTAGCCGAACATGTCCACGGTTAGTGAGCCGCCAGGATAAATTTCGGTACCCTCCGCGCCGTATTCTATCAGCTTCACAATGCCATTGGCGGTCTTGCCCGCAGAAACTAGAGGCATGTCGCCTTCTGGAAGATTTTTTTCTTGATTGTCACCACACGCAAGTATGATGTTGAAAAGCTCCACAATGGGGAAAACTTTCCATTCCGTGGTTTGTAATGTCGCGGATGTTGGTACTGCTCTCATTGCTGGCAGCAATGAGCGACATCTTGTTCTTAATGTAGCGATATAATCACTCATTTTCTTCCAATCGGGAATGCCGTTTGTGTCTGCCGGAAGGTAGATGGTCGCTTTTTCCATGTCTTCCTTTGTCCACTTGTCTTCATAGCTGAAGTTTTCGCCAATTTTCCTGATGATTGTGCAAAGAAATAGAGCTACGTTTTCTGATAGTATAAAATTTGGAAACGCTGCGACGTTAGGAGCACAATAGTTAACGTCATCTGATGCCAAAAAGTTCCGGGGTTGCCAAAAAGAAGAACCAACAGATCCGTTGTATGCAACAGAAATCTTGCCGCCAGAAACTTCCCCGATTTCGTTCCCCACCCATGCAGTAATGCCGTTGTTCTTTGCAGACGCGCCTATGAAAGGCTTGTCTCCTAGCTCCATGTTTGATTTCGTCAGGCGATTGCCTTTTGAAATTATGAAAATTCCCTTTTCACCCCCTAACTGAAAAGGCAGCCAATTATTTTTTTCAAGCGTGTTCATTGTTTTCTGGCTTAATGATTATTCCAGCATCCGAATTGTCGACCACCCCTGAGTACATTACGCGTTCAAGAAATTCTTTGCCCAATTCATCTGCGTCCACCCCTTCCTCAAACATCAAATAGTCTAGCACTGTCTTGGCAAAATCTGATTCGCGCAGGACAACCTGTTTCTCATCGATGGGATAACTTATGCATTCTGGTGATGGTTTAATCCATTTGATGCCATCGCTGGCTCTGTCGCTTGATTGTCTGCGAATAACGTCTACCCAATGCTCTTCGATGTCATGCCATTTGTTGTGGAGATCTTGTCTCCCTTGATTTTTAACCGTCACCAATCCATCCTTTTCTATACGGCATGCAAATACGTTTGCATCGTTTTGGGGGAACCCTGCCTTGAAAATAAAGATGGAAGTTGAAACATTCTGCGGGAAGGTCTCTTCTGGAAGCTTAATAATCTTTTGTAGTGTATGCCGTCGCAACATGCGTTCCACTTTCGTTTTGACTTTCTTTTCGAGCTTCTTGTCTGGAAGGATGAAGCCACACATGGCACCCTTTGGAACGCTATTCAAAACATTCAGAACAATGTCTACACAGCCTGCTCTGGTTTCGAAAGGCGGATTCATCAATACCTTGGTGATGCCTTTCTCCCGGATCCATTTGCTAACCTCGGGGCTGCGACTGTCTCCTTGGTAGAGGTTCGTTTTCCCATCCTTGTGAATGAGCATGTTGGCACAGGCTAAAGCATAGATTTCTGGGTCCCATTCAACGCCGTATAATTGGTTTTGCTTAATCTCAGTTGCCTTATCGGTGTCGGGGCCTCCAGCTTCCTTAATCATGTTGCACATTGCCTTGACCAGAAATGAACCAGAACCACACGCGGCATCAAGCACTTTGTCCTCTTGGTTTACTTCCAAGATTCGATACATCAGTGATGTAATGTGATCGGGGGTGAAGACTTGCCCTTCTCCTTGCTCTCCTTTAATCTTATGGCTGTTAAATTCGTTGAAGAAAATGGCCATTACGTCTTCGCCGCGCCAGTAGCGCGAATTGAGGTCGTCCGCTATCTCGGAAATCAGCGCGGCGAAGTTCGCAATCGCCTTCTGGTTTTCCTTAGTGTTCACCTGAATACTGTTGTATGTTTCGAGCAGAAGACCGAGTTTTGTATTTTGGCGCAGTTCATTTTCATAGGACTTTTTAAGTGTGTCGATAATCGAGGCCGTGAATACATTGAACGACATATCCGGATGGAATACTGCCCCATATCGTTTGGCCACAAGGGCGCAGGCCGTGAAAATCATTCTGTGCTTTAAGTTCTTTACACCAAACTCAAAGTGAAGGAGATTATTGATGCGCTTGGTAATATTGTAGATGCGTTGTGAATCGATTCTGTTCTCTTCGAACAAGCCGAGATAATGCTCTTTATTGTGCAACACCTTTTCATCCTCTAGCAATTCTCCGTTTTTGTACACTTGAATATCCTCACCATTATAGAGAATGCCTATCCAGTTCTTGTATTTTTGTTCGAGGACTTTGCCATATTTGAGGGTCTGGTTAATATCCCTACTCGTTAAGGTAGTGTCACCGGCTTTGGTTTCCAGCACGATTGCCGGAAAAATTGGAGATTTGGGCAGATACCATCCATCTGGTTTCAGATTGGAATTAGAACCTGTGAAGCCAAGCATTCTAAAGGTCGTTGTCTGACCTGTTCCAGAAATTGCCGTTTCTGATTTTTCAAACCCCAGGGTCTTTCGTGCTGCGACGCGCACTTCGTCCTCCGAGGGGCTTGGGATTGCGGGAACACTATTGCGGGTGGATCTATGCGGTTGTCTTCTATTGGTGGGCATGTCTTGGAGAGAGCTTATGCAAGGATAGCTCAGTTGCGTCAGCACGTCAAGGGGAAAAAGAGAGTTGAACATTTTTTTCTGCGTGGGGTGTTTTCTGGGGCGAGGCAATCGCCTCTGGCTGGCAGATGATGCTATACCTTCGGCTTGCCGTATGTCCAAGTAAATAAAGAATAAAACTGTTCAACCGACTCGATGGTCTCAAAACCCGCCTCGCTACCAGTTGAAGATAAATTAGATGCGAAGTCAGAGCTCTGTGCAGTCCTGGTTGTCCCCTTAGAGGGGAAACATCATGAGCATGACTGATTCTAGAGAAAATAGATAGTCAGGCAGGTTTTGTTGCTGAGCGAACGTCGCCCTTTCTCCACATCGCTGGTGCAGCCGATTTTGACGTACTGCGGGAAAGCCGGGTTGGTGAGGATGTAGATTCAGGCGCGCTCTCAAATGATGGCGTACTCTAACACACCGCTGTGCGAAATTCGAGGGAAATAATCCTGTGCTGCTGGCGGGGCTATCGATAAATGTCGCTTGTAGATTTCTACAAGTTCTCTTTCAAATCGTTGTTGTGCATGTGCATTATGAAGCGCTTTATGTGACGCTCCTTTTCTTCTAGTGATGCGGTGGGATTGTCAGTTTCATATTTATCATGAAAGATGGTATCGACTTCCTTTATGGATGGAATTTGAAGCAACTGACAAAATAGGGTAAAGTTGACTTGTGGGTAATATTTAACTAAATTGCTAGTGTACATGAAATATGCAAAAGCCATTTTTGTTTCGCCAGAACCCATGCAATTAATCATGTCACGCAATATTTTCGCTTCCTCTGTGTTAAATGTTTTCTTTGCCGAAACAGAAATTATTCGGCCCAATGATTTATTAAATAGACTCTGGGTCTCATGGTATGTGTTGACGTATTCGTCCCAAACCTTTTCCCTATTGGGGCTGCTCTTCTTTGAGCGTTGCTTATACAAGTATGCAAGGAATAGATGTTCAACCTCTTGCATAAATTTGCCTCCAATATGCCTTTTGTCGTAATCAAAAAAGTCTTTGTCTAAATCCAATAGAAGCGTTGAATACAAATCGATTTCATTTTTGTGTTTAGCTTGTTCAATTTGCTTTTGCAGAAGGCCAGTCTGAGCCTCAAATTGTTTCGTTTGGTCTTCCATTTCCTTTTTGGTGGCTTGCAGGTCTGCACTTTGCTGGCGAATAGTCACGATAAGCCCCGCGAAGGCTAGGCCGGCAAAGAGGGCGTTAAGAGCGCCGAAGTAGTCTCCGAAGACGCCGGCTGTATCTTTGTGCGGAAGATGTGGTGTCCATTGTATAATGGCGCAGATATCATCCGCCCAGAAGAGAAAGACGATATATAGAAGCCATATGGCAAGGACTATTCGCCCCCATTTCCAAAGCTCGTATATGTAGTCGCGTTCATCCTCTCCCTTATTGTTTATGGGGCAGGGATGTTCCTCTGGTCGGGGTTCTTCCACAGGGTGTGGTTGTCCTTCTGCTTCTGCCATAGGCAAACATTCTAGCAGATGGGCTGCTTTATGCAAGGAAAAAGGGATTCTCGTTAGGTTGTAATACTGCAAAGGGGCAGCAAAAAGCCCGCGCGGCAGGTGCCGGGCGGGCTTGGGCGGTGGGTAGTTGGGCTTGCCCGTCTTCGCGGGACTTGGTAAACATGTCTCGCTTCGCCGAGGCTTCGCCCCTTCGAAACTTCGGGGCTACGGCTTATTTGGCTTTGGTGAGGTTTGCCTGGATGTGTTCCGGCTCGATGTTGTGGAGATTGCCGGTGCCGGCATCGATGGCGAGGCCGATGAGGTTGATTCGGGCGCGCCCCGTCGCGCCTTGATTCGGAGCCGCCCCACGGCTCCTCACCCCCTGCGGGGGCTGTACACTTCGGTACAGTCCAATCGCCCTTACCGTGCGCAGCGCGCACGCCCTGCTCGGGACCGTCGGCGGTGTTGAGGCAGGCCCGTCTACGGCTAACGTCTACGCCGAGACAGGACTCCGTGACGAGCAATTTGGAGAATTCGGCGGCTTTGCCGCGGGTGGTGGCGAGGCCACATTGGGTACACCGGGTGCAAAAAAGCCCGCCAATGGCGGGCTTTTTCGAGTACAGGCTACAAGATTCGAACTTGTGACCCCATCCGTGTGAAGGATGTGCTCTACCACTGAGCTAAGCCTGCGTTGTTCTGGATTTGCCCCTGCGGA
>JAGHRY010000003.1 GCA_018066145.1 Candidatus Colimorpha merdihippi
CTTGTCCCCACACAACGGGTTCTGCTTGTCGAAAACAAAGCCCAGATGGAGTATATTGGGGTCGCTTCCGTTCTTCAAGAAAGACTGACGATTGTACGTTGCCATCCAAATCCAGCGTGGTGACAAAGGTCCACCAGCCAAAAGCAAAAGGCGGGTGGCGCTGTGCCACAGGGGTGGCTGCGACATCCTGACTTCGGATCAGCGTGTCGAAAAAATACAGCCATTTAGGAGACGGTGTTGTTTCCTGTGGATCAGCAAACTCGGTAGAACCCACAACAATGAGGCTCGAATCTGTCAGCTGAATTTCCGAGAATCGCGTAGGTTTATACGAATTTTGGACAACTTTGCTCCACAACAATGTGCCGACAGAGTCAAACTTGGCCACAAGCAATTTGGTTTGATTGCCGGCAGAAACCGTAGAATTGTTTACAATGGGCTGTCCATCATCCCAACAGCCAAACTGGCCATATACGCCAACGATGTAGGTGTTGCCATCAGCATCGTATTCTACCTGTTTGATAGAGTTGCCAGGTTTGCTGCCGTCTGTCCCACCGAATGCGCGGGCCCACTTCCATTCGCCGCCAGCCGTCTGCGAGAAGGCAGACAGGCTGAGGGCGAAGAAGATGAATAATGAAATATACTTCTTCATGATGTTTTGTTGTGACAAGATTTGTTTCATGATGATATGTTTTTTTATCTTTTCGTCTTTGTTTCATAGAGAGGTCACCGAAGGATCACCGAGTGGTCACCGACGGGGCTGGTGATGCATTCTTAGTCGCCATCATCACTTTGCTCCAGAAGGTGACCTCTGTTTTCCAATTCTTTGCGCAATTCCTCTTCTGTGGGAAGGTAGGGCAGATATTTGCTGGCAAAGATTTGTTGCGAGTCGTTTATGATAGAATACTTCACCACCGTTTCGTCGCGTTCGGCGCACATCAATATGCCTATGGTGGGATTGTCGCCTTCTCCACGTTTCAGATCGTCAAACATGCGGATATACATGTCCATCTGTCCTACATCCTGATGGCTGAGTTTGTCGGCCTTGAGGTCCACTAACACAAAGCATTTCAAGATGTAGTTATAGAACACCAGGTCGATGTAGAAATGGCTGGTCTCGGTACTGATGCGATATTGTCTTTTGACGAACGAGAATCCGCGTCCCAGCTCGAGTAGGAAATCCTGCATGTTGGCAATCAGCCGTTCTTCCAATGCCTTCTCCTTGTGGTGAGGATAGGGCGGAAGCCCTACAAACTCTATCACATAAGGGTCTTTCACAAACTGCTTCACATCTATGGAGGCTGCATCCGTATCCTTTGTATCAGAACAGATGTCGCCACTATCCAACTGCCGCTGATAGCAGAACGAGTTGATATTGCGTTCCAGTTGGCGGACGCTCCATTGCTCGCTTGCGGCTGTTTTGAGATACCATTCTCTCGCATTGGGGTCTGACACGCGCATTATCAGCCTGTTGTGGCTCCAAGGCAATTTGATACACAGTGTGTAGCAAATCTCGAAATCAGGGTACGTGCGATAGAATTGACGCATCATCCTAAGGTTGGCATACGAGAACCCGTTGCCAAACTCAGCCGTTAGGTCTCTTGAGAGGTTTTTGAGCAGCTTTTCGCCGTAGGCTGCACGGTCCTCGCCACGCTGTTCTTCTACCACTATTCTTCTGCCAATCATCCAATAGGCAGCCACCATGGCGGTATTCACGGTGCGGGCCACAAGCGCGCGCGACTCTTGCAATATTGCCCGAATGTCGAGCGCTATATTGCCACTCTCGGGGATTTGTTTCAACTTTTCAATATCGTTCATAATACTCTACTTGATACTTATACAGATAACGCACAACCACACAAAGTATTGTCTTTTTCATCGAGTATCAACTGTTTTTCTTTTTGATCTTTTTTATCTCCCGAAGACATCGATTTGCTTGAGTAGTCTTACTGTGTGTTTTTGGCCGTCGTGGGGGTCGCTAGGGTGAGTAGGTAGGGGCGCGTTGTTGTGCGCCCCTGTGATTCTCGCTTGTTGGGTTATTTTTTGATGAGTTTCATGTGCTGGGTGTGGCCGTCGGCGGTGCTGACCTTGACGATGTAGCTGCCTTGGGGCAGGTGGCTGATGTCGAGACTGTAGCAGGGGCCTTGGTCGGCGGGGGTGGCGTTGAGGAAGATGGTTCGGGTGTGGTGATAGACCTCGCGGCCGGCCATGTCGTAGAGGGTGATGGACCTGATCTGGTCGGTGGGGCCGTAGAGGTTCATGTAGCCGTGGCTGGGGTTGGGGTAGATGAGCAGGGGGCTGGCCACGTGGTCGGCGATGCCGGACTGGCCTACTGTGAGGGTCTTGGAGAGGGGGGCGGCAGCCTGGTAGTAGTCGTTGTCGGGGCAGGTGGCGAGGATGGTGCAGGAGCCGCCCGCGAGGAGGTGGAGTGTGGAGCCGTCGATGCGTGCTATGGAGGTGTCGGAGCTGGAGTAGGACACGGGGAGGCCGCTGGTGGCGGTGGCGGTGAGGGTGACGGGGCTGTCGGCAAGGGTGAAGTTGAGATCTTGCTCCCAGATGATGGACTGCTCTTCGCGGTGGTAGGGCACGGCGAAGGCGTCGTTGTGATAGAGGGCGATGACGGCCATGCTGTGATTTGTGCCGTAGTCGAGATGAAGGTTGCCGAAGTCCTGTGGCGTAGTGACGGTCCTGCTCAAACGAAGGTTGCCTCGGTTGTCAATGGTGGCCCAATTGAAATTCCCTGCATGGTTTCCAGAGATTCTCATCGTTTCCACCAACGTGCCATCAGTTGTCCAATGCTCGATAAAATCGCTAACAGAATAGTGAGAGTCTACTGTGTGGGCTGTAATGAACACATGGTCTTCATGGACAAAATTATTAATTTTTCTTCCATGTATATTTATCAACGTGTCTGATACTGCAAAATGCTGCCAAATGCCAGTTTCCTTATCACATTTCAGCCAACCAACCTTATCTCTAATTAAATCAAATTCACCTAAATCCGGAACAATCATTCTTCTCATGCAATCCACAATTGGTATATAGACATAATCACCACTGACATCTATTCCCTGGAATGGCTTCATACTGAACCCACCTTCATTCATAGATTGATGGACCTGGTTGCACCATAAAGGCACTCCGTCGGGGCTGAGTTTTAGTACAAACGAAGGATAAATTGTTTCTTTTATATGACTCACAGTAAAATATATAGAACTGTCGAAATAGATATGGCAAGGATAGTTGTTGAGCTCTCCATGATTGTCTTCTGAAGGACCGATACCGAAATACCCTACTATATAATAATTTCCATCGTCATCTAAGTCGAAATCGGTTATGCCATACTTAACATAAGGATTAATACTGTCTAAGAAATATTCATACGATGCGGCAAAACCATCTAACCCTTGAACTAAATTGCGGAATGTAAGCAACTCCCATGATGGCGAGAATTTGAAGAATGTAAGGTATGCGATACCTTCGGATTTCTCGGTACTACCTGGAAGAAAGATGTCGAAAGTGTCCGTCACATAAGAATTTGTAATCGTATCCTGTTTGTGAACCAGTATCCAGAGTGGATCCTCCTCTTGGCCAGCTGACTGAGTCTGACAAAGAATGACATTATTTCCCTCACTGTCTCTATGGAATCCCCCTTCTCCCCACAGGACGGGTTCTTCCTTTCGCACGTAATTCCCAGATAGAGTATAATAGGGGCGCTTCCGTTCTTCAAGAAAGACTGACGACTGTACATTGCCATCCAGATCCAGTGTGGTAACAAATGTCCACCGACCAAAAGCAAAAGGCGGATGGCGTTGTGCCAGGGGAGTTTCTTCAACATCCTGACTGCGGATCAATGTGTCGAAAAAATACAACCATGTGTTTTGTCTTGTTGAAGTACGGTCTTCCAGCCTAGTTTCACCTACAACAATGAGGCAGGAATCAGTCAGTTGAATAATCACGGAACGTGTGGCCTTATAAGAGTTCTGTACCACTCTACTCCACAACAATGTGCCGACAGAGTCGAACTTGGCCACAAGCAATTTGGTTTGATTGCCAGCAGAG
>JAGHRY010000320.1 GCA_018066145.1 Candidatus Colimorpha merdihippi
GTTCATAATTATAACTCTTTTATGTTAATACTGACATTCTCAGACATTTCTGTGTAACGCGAACACCATTCTCCATTCCATTGAACTGTAGCTTCAAACGTTTTCAATATTTTTGATTTAGTACGAATTTGGTACTGGGTTTTCCACACTCCTTTCTTATTATTTTTATCTGTCAACTGAACTCCAATTATTCTCATTGATAAAGATGAACTCTGGCTATTATCTGGCGTTTGGCAACTTTCCGCTGGATAAATCTTGAATAATGGAATTCTTTTTGAATCTTCTACACCAATATCTGTTGAGGTGTTTTCTACGGTTCTCCAGTAAAGAGCCTTGCTATAATGAGTTTTAATCTTCCTTAATTTTGAGTTTAAATCTGGCTGATATGAAACTTCATTAAGAATAATTTGAATTCCCTCTAATTCTTTGGAACAAGCATTTTCAATTACTAAAGAACAGTCGTATGATTGAGCAGATGGGGTTGGAGTATTAATAGTATCACCCAACATCTCTCTAAAACCTCCATCATAGAGATGAATTTTGACTTTTTCTCTAAAAATATATCTTCTGATTTCTCGTCCAAACAAAGCAACAATCACTGCCGCTACCGTTGCAAAAACACCGATAATTTGAGTGCTGTAGTATAATAGTTCCGGAATACCATACAATTTATGGCACTGTATTGAACTATATTTCCATACGCAGAAAAACATTGCACAGAACGACAGTATCGCAATTATGCACAATACAGAAAACAGGATTCCCTTGACTCTAAACCAACTAAATTTCATATTGTTGTTTCGATATTTAACCTTTCCTTATTATCTCTATACACTCCCTCAAACTCTCCACCCAATACGGCACCTCTACCCCAAAGGTAGCCTTAATCTTGCTCTTATCCAGCACCGAATATGCCGGACGAGTCACAGGACTCGGAAACTCTGATGAGTGGCAAGGGAGAACGTTGCAGGCGGTCTGGCCGCTGAAGTGCTGTATCATCTTGGTGAAGTCATACCAAGAGCAGACGCCTTCGTTGGAGAAGTGGTAGATGCCACTACTAATCGCAGAACCTACGGCAGAGTATTTCTTCAAAATTGTTCTAATTGCCTTTGCAAGGTCGAGGGCGTAGGTGGGCGTACCCACCTGATCGAACACCACTTTAAGCTCGGGCTTTGTGGCGATAAGATTGAGCATAGTTTTGCAGAAGTTTTTGCCAAATTCGCTATAAAGCCATGCGGTACGGATTATCACATAATTACATCCAGTGGCGGCTATCTTCTGTTCTCCGTGGAGTTTGGTCAGGCCATAGACTCCGGTGGGGGTTCCCGTCTGGTCTTCCTTACAAGGGGTATTGTATGGTTCCTTGCCGAAGACATAGTCAGTGGAGATATGCACCAGCAGACCTCCGACTTCCTTCATTGCTATAGCAAGGTTCTCGGGGGCCGTGGCATTCAATGCCTCAACCAGCTCATATTTTGCCGGATCTTCCGCTCCATCGACATTGGTCCAGGCGGCACAGTTTACAATGGCCTCTATGTTGTTCTTCCTTATGTATTCTCTTACGGCTGCAAGGTCGGTGATGTCAAGATGCTCATAGCCTTCGCATACATCGGTGAAGAAGTATGTGTCTGACGTTTCGCGTGAGACGATTTGCATCTCATTGCCAAGCTGGCCGTTTGCGCCTGTTACAAGGATATTCATACGTTAGTACGTGAATGGTGTTTCGAAGTCTTTGAGCAGCGTGTGTTTGGTATCCTTGTCGCTCAGGAGGGCCTTGTCCGTAGGTATCTTCCAGTCTATGCCGAGGTTGCTGTCCAGAATGCTGATGCCGCCATCGGCCTGTGGGGCGTAGAAGTTGTCGCACTTGTACTGGAAGACTGCTGTTTCGCTGAGTACCGCAAAGCCGTGGGCGAAGCCTTTGGGTACGAAGAACTGACGGTGGTTGTCTTCGGTGAGTTCGACTGCAACGTGCCGGCCGTAGGTGGGGCTGCCCTTGCGTATATCGACTGCCACATCGAGCACCTTGCCCTTGACGCACCTGACGAGTTTGCTCTGGGTGTAGGGCGGCCTCTGGAAGTGGAGCCCGCGCATCACTCCGTAGGTGGACATCGATTCGTTGTCCTGCACGAAGTTGATGTCCAGTCTGGTCTTCTCGCGGAATTCCTTGGCATTGAAGCTCTCGAAGAAGTATCCCCGGGAGTCCCCGAAGACCTTCGGTTCGATGATGAGCACGCCTTCTATGTTGGTTTTTATTATTTCCATTTTCTCTTTATTGTTCCTTCCTCCACACCATCTTATTCACTATCCCCACATAGCTCTGGATTATCTTCACGACCTTGGTGCTGACGTTTTCGTCGGTGTAGTTGGGCACGGGGATGCCGTGGTCGCCGTTGGCGTTCATCTCTACGGCTGTGTCAACGGCCTGAAGGAGGCCCTTCTCGTCGATGCCGCTGATGAAGAAGCAGCCTTTGTCGAGGGCTTCGGGGCGTTCGGTGCTGGTGCGGATGCAGACTGCAGGGAACGGGTGGCCGATGGAGGTGAAGAAGCTGCTCTCTTCGGGGAGGGTGCCGCTGTCGGAGACTACTGCAAAAGCGTTCATCTGGAGGCAGTTGTAGTCGTGGAAGCCGAGGGGTTCGTGCTGGATGACGCGGGGGTCAAGCTGGAATCCGCTTGCTTCGAGCCTCTTGCGGCTGCGGGGGTGGCAGCTGTAGAGGATAGGCATATCGTATTTCTGCGCCATTGCGTTGATGGCGTTGAAAAGGCTGAGGAAATTCTTCTCAGTGTCGATGTTCTCCTCGCGGTGGGCACTCAAAAGAATGTAGCGGCCCTTCTGCAAGCCGAGGCGCTGGTGCACGTCGGAAGCCTCTATCTGGGCGAGGTTCTGGTGCAGGACTTCGGCCATCGGAGAGCCGGTGACGTAGGTGCGTTCGCGCGGGAGGCCGCATTCGGCAAGGTAGCGGCGGGCGTGCTCGGAGTAGGCCATGTTGACGTCGGAGATGATGTCTACGATGCGGTGGTTGGTCTCTTCGGGGAGGCATTCGTCTTTGCAGCGGTTGCCGGCTTCCATGTGGAAGATGGGGATGTGGTGGCGTTTGGCTCCGATGACGCTGAGGCAGCTGTCGGTGTCGCCCAGGACGAGGACGGCATCGGGCTTGAGCTCGACCATGAGTTTGTAGCTCTTGTCGATGATGTTGCCCATTGTGGCTCCGAGGTCTTCGCCTACGGCTTCCATATAGACGTCGGGGTCTGCGAGTTTGAGGTCGCGGAAGAAGATGCCGTTGAGGT
>JAGHRY010000237.1 GCA_018066145.1 Candidatus Colimorpha merdihippi
TTAATAATCAAATTGTTGAACTAAAAAGTTCCGAAGTATTGAATATGGAATTTACGTGTTTTTTTAAATCAGCAAAATTCATTGCTATATTATGTAGCATGACATTATTTCAATGCTGTACAATTACCCCAAAAGGACCTGCACGTTGGGATATAAGTACCAATGCAATGGAAGCAAAACAAAAAGAAGTATTTGTCAATGGATATGAAGCACAGACGTTTTACTATAAAGATAGTATAACCGAAATCAGGCTAGTTGTTAAAGAGGCTTTTACTGAATGGTGGCATTGGTACGACAGGTCTCAAAACAAATATCTATCTTCTCTAAATAGTACAACGATGGCTGGGCAACACTTAATTGTCAAATTACAAAAAGACTCTTCATGTCTTGCAATCCACCATTACGATAGTTTGTTAGGTTCTCCATATCTATATTGGGAACCTGAACACAAAGATGGTGGATTGATAGTAAACGAAGAAGGATTTTCAATTCTCCCAGGTTCGTTAATCCAGTTTGGTGATACGATAATAATTCCGATTAAGTCGTCCATTTTCTATCAACGAGCGGCAAATCTTCCTGATTATCCACGAACCACATTTGGTAATCTTATATTAACAAAAAGTACTGATGAGACAAAATCGCGCGATTATTAAAAATCATCAAGCATTAATACAACTGAAATATGTCAAATTGTAAGTTTATCAAAATGGCGTTAATTGCATTCCTTTTTTCGGGAATACTCTTTCAATCATGCTCACTACCGTACAGCCTTGTAAGTGGCAATTACTATTCTCAAGGAGAATATATTGTGGAACAGAGCAATTCTGATGGGTGGCGAAAAGGTCACTATTTGCTCACAATAGACTCTTCAAATACTTTTGAATTAAAAGAAGTTAGCTACAACACAGGGGGCTTATACACCATTTGTTCCGGGTATTTGCAGCGAGTTGGACGTAACTCTTTTAAATTAAAAAAAATCAAGACGAATTATTCTTATGGCGTTCTTGGTAATCCTTATTTTAATAACACTAACTACAAAATCACAATAAAAAACAAAGAGACTATCATATTACGAAAGGGGCAATGGGAAACACCTTTGCTCTTTACCGAACCAGATAGTATTCCTGACGAATTTGATTTTAAAAAATATGGATATGATATGGATAGTGTCTTATACCGTAAGAAGTCGCTTCGTTGAGTAGGAAGTTGCTTCTGCTTTCTATATATCAAAGAATTGTTATTCTACGGTTAGCAAATAATGAATATTGCTGCATTTTAACCTATTTCATTCCCATTATGTCAATCACACAAATACGACTTCATAACTGCCCAATTCCAGGAAATCCCTCTTCGGATGAAGAAAACGCCAGTGGCTTTTCCGACAGCAAAGCCCAGTGAGAGCGCTTTGTGGAATGCTCAATTTTGCATTCTTCTTTCACCGGGAAAGAGAAGGATTCCGAAAGCGGCTTCCACTACTTCGGTGCGAGGTACTATGACAGCGAGGCACTGACGGGTTGGCTAAGCGTGGACCCGATGGCGGATAAATATACGTCGATGTCGCCCTACATCTACTGTGCAGGCAATCCTGTGAAGCTGGTGGACCCGGACGGAGAGAACCCTGTTGGTGGCGCAATCTTAGGTGCAGTTGTAAATGGCATAAGCGCTGCTGTAGAAGGTAAATCAGGATCCGAAATTTTTGCCGCAACAGTCGGAGGTGCTGTTGCAGGTGCATTCGAAGGAAGTGTTTTTTTTGCAGCAAACCCAAAAATTAGCGATTCATTGATTGGCGGCAGAAGCGCCATCAAATCAACATCAATCAATCCACCGCGAAAAGCGCGAAAAGAGTAGTTTCGCTGGCGAGACTTGGGAACAGCAGCCCGGGAGCTCTCCCAAAATTTGGCGGTAATGAGATTTTAATACGTGAAAGACTGTGAATTATCGAAAAGTTTTTGTGAATTAATTTATTGACAAATAATTATTTATGAATAATTCGCGGGCAATTTGTGGCAATTCATGTTTCAACCCAAATGAATAATTGGTGGTTTTAGATGTTCACAAAATTCACAAATTCACAAATTCACATGCGCTATATTTTTGTATTACGTTGTTATCAATCGACGACTTGGCAGTATTGTTTTTATCGGTTTGCATGCGGTTGGATTTGGGCGGTGGGGAATGAGACGGGGGAAATCCTTTTTTCAACAACGGAAATATCTTGTTTGCATGGTAGTTATAATAGTCAATGTTGATAACTATGAAGCCTTGGTGAAAAGATTATGATTTCGGTTGGATTTTTTTGTGTATTTTTGCAAGCGGAAGGTGTTTGAGACGAATGCCTCAAATGAAAAGGGAATCAGGTGAAAATCCTGAACTATGCCCGTAGCTGTAACGTCGATTTTTGCAAATCCAGGGCGATTGGTGCCACTGTCGATGAAAGATGGGAAGGCGGCCGTGGAGGGACGACGGTTAGTCAGAAGACCTGCCTCCGACACAAAGTGTCGCAACTGGCTTTCGGGAATAAGAGCTGTCTGCGAACATGATTAGGCCTGTGTTGTGCCTTATCGTTTCTGGCAGATGAGCAGCATCCTTTTCAACAAGCTTCCGATTTATGAGTGAAAAAAAATACACGTTAATATGATACAAACAGTTGTCAAACGAGATGGCCGCATAGTAGGTTTCAACCGCGAAAAGGTGGCTGCAGCTATTCGCAAAGCGATGCTCACTACAGAAAAGGGTGAGGACGAATCGCTTATTTACCAGATTGTTGACCGGATTGAGCTGAAGGGCCCGGAACAGTCGTCGGTAGAAGAAATCCAGGATATGGTTGAGCTGCAGCTGATGCAGTCTTCTCGCAAGGAGGTGGCAAAAAAATTCATTGCTTACCGCGACAAGCGTTCGATTGCCCGCAAGGCCAAGACCCGCGAGGTGTTTCTTGAAATTGTGGAAGCCAAGAACAACGACGTCACGCGCGAGAATGCCAACATGAACACCGATACCCCGGCGGGCATGATGATGAAGTTTGCCAGCGAGACCACCAAGCCTTTTGTTGACGACTATCTGCTGTCGGAACGGTCCAAATGGGCTGTGAAGAACAACTATCTGCATATCCACGACAAGGACTACTATCCCACCAAGTCGCTGACATGCGTGCAGCACCCGCTCGACAAGGTGCTGAATTACGGATTCGCTGCCGGCCACAGCGAGTCGCGTCCGGCCAAACGTATCGAAACGGCCAGCGTGATAGCGTGTATTTCACTCGAAACGGTACAGAACGAGATGCATGGCGGCCAAGCCATCCCGGCGTTCGATTTCTATCTTGCCCCCTTTATCCGCCAAAGCTACATCGAAGAGGTGAAGCATATCGAAGAGGTGACGGGTTTTGATTTGAAACACCTGTACAATGCCCAGTTTGACGATTATATAGAGCGTTCGCTGGATTTGCTGGACGGCGACAAGCGTTTCTGCCAGCATGCCATCAATATGACCGTGCGCCGCACCCATCAGGCCATGGAGGCCTTTATCCACAATATGAACACCATCCATAGCCGCGGCGGCAACCAGGTGGTGTTTTCGTCGATCAACTACGGTACCGACATTTCGGCTGAAGGCCGTTGCGTGATTCGCGAACTGCTCAAAAGTACCGACGAGGGCGTGGGGTCGGGCGCTACGGCTATCTTCCCCATTCAGATTTGGAAGAAGAAACGCGGCGTAAGCTATCTGCCCGAGGATCCCAACTACGACCTTTACTGCTATGCCTGCAAGGTGGCAGCCCGCCGGTTCTTCCCCAATTTCGTGAACCTTGACGCCACCTTCAACCAGCATGCCAAATGGCGCATGGACGATCCGCAGCGCTATCAGTACGAGGTGGCTACCATGGGTTGCCGCACCCGCGTTTTCGAGAACCGCTATGGCGAAAAAACCTCCATCGGACGCGGCAATCTCTCATTCTCGACAATCAACATCGTGCGTCTGGCACTCGAATGCCGCGAGATTGAAGACAAGAAAAGCCGTATTGAGACTTTCTTTGTGAAACTCAACGAAATCCTTGAAATTACTGCCAATCAGCTGATAGAGCGATATAATTTCCAAAAGACGGCCTTGGCCAAACAGTTCCCACTGCTGATGTCGAAATTGTGGGTGGGCTGCGATGACCTTTCGCCCGAACAGTCGATCGAGTCGGTGATCAACCAGGGCACCCTAGGTATCGGCTTCATCGGACTGGCAGAATGCTTGATAGCCCTGGTGGGCCACCACCACGGCGAGAGCGACGAAGCCCAGCAACTCGGACTCCGCATTGTGGGATACATGCGCGACAGAGCCCAGCAGTTCTCTGAGCAGTACGAGCACAATTTCAGCATCCTGGCTACTCCTGCCGAAGGACTCTCGGGACGCTTTACCAATAGAGACCGCAAGGATTTTGGCGAAATTGCCGGCATTACCGACAAGATTTACTACACCAATTCCAACCACGTTCCGGTATACTACCATTGCTCGCCCCGCAAAAAGGCCGAGATTGAAGGACCGTACCATGAACTTACCCGCGGCGGACATATTTTCTATGTTGAGATCGATGGCGACGCTACCCACAACCCGCAGGCCATTATGGACATTGTGGATTTGATGGATAAGAACAACATTGGTTACTGCTCGGTCAATCACAATCGCAACCGCTGCATGGATTGCGGCTACGAGGATGCACAGACTGGCCTGGAGGTGTGCCCCCACTGCGGAAGCACCCATATCGACCGCTTGCAGCGAATCACCGGCTACCTTGTGGGCACCACCGACCGTTGGAACCGAGCTAAACTTGCCGAACTCAATGACAGAATTGTGCACAAATAGTATCCGCATTCTCGACGTTGTGTATGGCACATCGGTAGACGGGCCGGGCTTGCGGGCATCGGTCTATGGAGCCGGATGCACCCATCATTGCCCAGGCTGCCATAATCCGCAGTCGTGGGATCCTGATGGGGGAACATCTATGTCGATAGACCAGCTGGCAGCGGACCTTCTGCGCGAAGAGATGAACGTAACCTTCTCGGGCGGCGATCCGATGTTCCAGCCTGAGGCTTTTGCCATGCTGGCACGCAAGTTGCGCCAGCAAGCAGCGTTGACTATCTGGTGCTATACGGGCTACAGATTCGAAGCCTTGGTGAATGACCCGCGGCGCAGACCCCTGTTGGAGCAAGTGGATGTGCTTGTAGATGGGCCTTTCGTGCAGTCGCTTCGCGATATATCGCTTCGGTTTCGCGGAAGCAGCAACCAGCGGCTGATAGACGTTAGGTCCTCGTTGGACACCGGCGAGGTGCAGCTGTACGCTATACCCGAAATTACCACAGGGGGCATTTCGGCATCACGTCATAAGATACTCAGCGACATGGATTCGCTGTCGCAAAAAGAAATACCGAATTTCTCTTTTTCGGAGTAATTCGGTACTATGAAAAAATCAGATTCTTTTGTGTTATTCGAATAGGCGTTTCTCGACCTGTTCCATTACCCGGCGGCCGTCGTGAAGCACTTGGATGCTCCAATAGAGTTTCAGCGTGGCCTGCTCTTCCTCGCTGAGCTGCCAATGGATATTTTTGTCGGCCCGCATTTTCTCGGTAAGGTAGAAAAGCGATAAAGCGGCGCATACCGAGATATTGAAACTTTCGGTAAAGCCGTACATGGGCACTTTCACATACCCGTCGGCATGGTCGATGGCCTCTTGCGACAGACCGGTGAGTTCGGTGCCGAAAACCAGGGCTGTGGGCTGGGAGATATCGAGGTCGGTGATCATAGTGTCGTTTTCGTGAGGCAGGGTGGCGATAATCTTGTAGCCTTTCTGGTGGAGCTCGTCGTAGGTTTGAAGGATATTGGAGTGCTTGTAATAGTCGACCCATTTGTCGCTACCCATGGACACATCGCTATTGGGGGCATACTTGTTGTGGTCTTCAATCACATGAACATCCTGAACCCCAAAACAGTCGCAGCTGCGAAGGACAGCAGCCGCATTGTGGGACTGGAAAATATCCTCGAGGACCACGCAGATGTGCCGGGTGCGGTTTTGGACAAGCCGGTCGAAAAGCTGGCGTTTGTTATCGCTGTACAATTCGGAAGCTGCCTCGTAGAGGCGTTTTTTCTGCTCCAAGGTGTATTTTGCAAACAGATTTCGGTTGCTATCTTTTATTTCGGGCATAATAGATGGATTTTATTTGTTTCGTTGAAATAGTTTTGAATGTAGTTATACGCGTGTTCCCTTCGGGAGCTTGCCGGCTTGCAATTCTTTCAGCCGCGCATACTTTAAGAAGGTATACAGGGCCGAAACACGGCAGATTTCATAGCCTGGGCGACCGTCGAGAAATCCTCCTTTTAAGATGTAATTGCGAAAGAAAGTCCATTTTGGCCGGAACCACAGGTTGCCTGTGCCAGCATGTTTCCCAAGCTGGAAGGCTTTCTCGGCCGCCAGGAAAGCATATTTGAGGTTGCGCTGGGCCAGCTCGGTGATGTCGTTATAGGTATAGTGCAGCAGGTATCCGTCCAGTTGTTTCACCACTACGGGCTGTGCGAAGCTCAACTCTTCGTGCACCAAGCCGTCCCAGCGGCAGATGCCGTGGTGCCATAGGCGTATTTTTTCATCGGGATACCATCCGCCGTGTTTTATCCACCGCCCGCCAAAATTGTTGAGTCGGCGAACCCGGCACACGGTATTTGTCGAGGGGTTGGAACCGAAGAAGCTATTGATGGAATGGCGCAGGGAGTCGTCGAGGGCTTCGTCGGCATCGATGGAAAGGATCCAGGGGAAGCTGACGAGAGTTTCGGCATAGTTTTTTTGGGCCGAATAGTCCTCCCAGGCATGATACGCAAAACGAACGCCATAATGCTGGCAGATGGCTTCGGTTTGGTCGGTCGAACCCGAGTCTACCACCACAATTTCATCGGCAATTCCCTGTAGAGATTCGATACATCTTGCGATATTACGTTCCTCGTTGTGTGTAATAATAACGGCAGATAGCCTATTCATTGGAATATTAGCGAAATATTAAAATATATTAT
>JAGHRY010000150.1 GCA_018066145.1 Candidatus Colimorpha merdihippi
ATGTAGATTTAACATGTGTTTGCCGCTAGTCTAATCTATTGTATAGCAAACCCCTTCGGGAATGTTCAAGTCGTAGTGGAAACTGCAGTAGGCGCGCGAATAGTTCTCGTCCAGATACATGGTGCCGCTGATGGAGTCGCTGTCTCTGAAGCGGGTGCGGGTGCGGTATATCACCACGCAGTTATCGAATGTGTTGCCGTTGGAGGCTATGTACGCTTTGCCCACCGAGTCGGGGGTGGCCAGGCTCACCACATAGCCGAAGTCCACATCGCTTATGCTGGCCATTGCCGAAGTGCAGTTCACATAGTCTACCACCACCCCTTTGAACGCAAATGCGTCGGGGTTGTCTTTGCATCCTGTGGCCAAAGCCAGCAGCGCTATGCCCAGTATGATAAGGTGGCTTTTCATGGTGTCGTTTTTTTTTTTTTTTGTTGGGAAAAAGAATTACACACTCACGCCGAAATCGCGCAAAGCGTTGTTGAGCGAGGTTTTCTTATCGGTGCTTTCGCTTCTGCGACCGATAATCAGGGCGCAGCTCACCTGGTAGTCGCCGGCAGGATAATGGCGGGTGTAGCTGCCCGGAATCACAATGCTGCGTGCAGGCACGCGACCTTTGTAAGTGACCGGTTCGTCGTGCGTTACGTCGATGATATGGGTGCTGGCGGTAATCACGGTGTTGGCACCTATCACGGCCTCTTCCTCCACCAGAGCCCCCTCCACAATAATGCTGCGACTGCCGATAAAACAGTTGTCCTCGATAATCACGGGGGCTGCCTGCACGGGCTCCAGCACGCCGCCAATGCCCACGCCGCCGCTCAGGTGCACCCCTTTGCCAATCTGAGCGCAGCTGCCCACGGTAGCCCAGGTGTCCACCATGGTGCCGCTATCCACGTAGGCGCCAATGTTCACATACGAAGGCATCATCACCACCCCGGGGGCCAGGTAGGCTCCATGCCGGGCAATGGCATGAGGCACCACGCGCACCTGCTGTTCGGCATAATGGTGTTTTAGGGGCACCTTGTCGTGAAACTCAAAGGGGCCGCATTCGATGGTCTCCATGCTGTTGATCGGGAAATACAGGATTACGGCCTTCTTCAGCCATTCGTTCACACGCCATTGGCCGTCGATTTTTTCGGCAATGCGCATTTCTCCGCGGTCCAGTTGGCCTACCAGCGAGCGGATGGCCTCGCGTACCTCGTTGCTATCGAGCATCTCGCGCTTCTCCCACGCCTGCTCTATCAGTTGTTGTCTTGCATCTGTCATAATACCCTATAACGACCATTTCCCCGCTTTATTGTGTAAGGTAACATCTAAAAATTCAACGTCACAGCTTGCCGCTCCCCGCTTCAACAATATCTTTTCATTCTACTCAATCGACTCCCAATCGACTCCAATCGACTCCCGCGCCCCCGCTATCTCACTCCCTCGTCTCCAGTATTATTATGCGTTCAACCAATTCATCCCCATGTTATTGCAACTGTTCATCCCCTTCCGGTAAACCTATTTCTACCGCTGGAATTAACAAAATATTATGCACCCGGTCGAATATCCCCCATTTCCCGACTCTGCCACCCTATCATAGCCACATCTCCCCCTCTAGCTTCGCCCTTCCTTCGTTCATCTTACGGGGATTCTACGGGGATCTTACGGGGTTTCTTCGTCTATAACCCCGTAACAACCCCGTAGAATCCCCGTATCATCTGCCCAGCCACTTCGAACCGACTTGTACTGATTCTATAATTCTAGTACCTGTTCTATATATTTGTTTCTGATTTATAGTGTATTATGGAAAAATCTAGAATCTAGAATCTGTTTTTATAGCGCTATTCCATGCGAATGCAAATCTGGTGCAATGGCAATAATTGGAGGTTTTCATAAAATCGGATTGAGCAAGAAATCAAGTAGGCCTATGTATGTAATGCCTGAATCGTCAACGTGTCTTTTGAAATAACAATTTTTCATCCGAAATTTACTGCAAATTTGCACTGTTTTTTGGTTGTGCAGGCCGGTTTACCTCGTTTTTAGCCAGATGCCTAGGAATCGGTTGTAAATGATGTAGCCGTTGATTGATTTGTACACCAGCTCTTTGTTCAGCAAATATTGCAGGGCTTTGTTGATGCTGCTGGAGCCTTTGAGTTTGTGCGCTTTGATGAAGGCACTGCCATTGATGGACCCCACAACTCCTTCTCTGCCAATGGCCACAAGCAGTCGGTATTGGTTTTCGGTCAGTTTGTCAAGTTCTGAGGCAAAGGCACTTTCCTCTTGTTTTACGATGTGCATTATTGCATCTGTTGCGTCATCGATGCTTACGTTAGGTTTTTCGTTAGCATATAGGCAGTTTAAGACATATTGAATATACCAGGTGTGTCCTTCGAACATCTGGTAGATGTGGCTGAAGGTTTCGCGGGGCAGGTGGATGCTCTTGGCTGCGAGGTGCTTCTGGGCAAAAGAGTAATAATTGTCTTCGTTGATGGGGGCAAGGGCCATTTTTTCGGTGCTTTGGTAGAAGGGTCGCTTGGCTGAGGAAAAGATGTCTGCCATGAGGTGTTGCTTGCTTCCCGAGAAAATGAAATGCACGTTGGGGCAAAACTGCGTGTGGCTTCTCAGCAGGGCCTCAACACCGTTGTCGCCGTATTCAAGAATCTGCTGAAACTCGTCGATAGCTATGAAGCACTTTCGGTCGGACTGCTTTAGATATGCGAATATCTCTTCAAGAGTGCTTTTGGTGTCTTCTGGGCGGAAGTCGAGGGTTACTTGGGGTTGGTTGGTCAGCAAATCTGTTGAGAAGATTAATTTAGTGTTCTTAAATAGTTGTGATACAAATCCTGCGGCACGCTGTGCCGGGGTGTCCAGCTTGCCAATAACGCAGCGGCCAAACAGCTCTACGAAATCTTGAAGGCTGCGTGTGGAGAAGATGTCGAGGTAGAAGCATGCCGCATCTTTCTCGGTGCTCTTTATCTGGTGAAACACATGGTGAATCAACCCAGTCTTTCCCATGCGGCGAGGGCTCATCAGCGTGATGTTCCTACCGTTTTTTAGTGCCGAAATAATCTCTTTTGTTTCCTCTTCTCGGTCGCAAAAATAGTCGGGACTGACATATCCGTATAGCAGAAATGGGTTGTTTACATTGTTCATAATGTGATAATTAATTATATAGCACTTTTTGTGTTACACTTTTTGTGCTGCAAAGATACAGATTTTTTTTCATATCCCAAATTATTTTTTGTTTTGCTGGGGCGAAGGAGGTTCTAAATACATGTTGAGCTGTTGATTTGAGGTTTTGTTGATTTACTATCGGCCACCACCCTTCAAATCAACAAAATTCATTCAACATTTTTCAATCCGACACGGCGGCAGCAGCGGCTGGGCTTTGCCTCGTTAGGCATCATGCACTGCAGAATACACTACGCTCAGCTCAGCAGCTACAGATACATCATTCAAATGTTCCCCAAACTCATAGATGGTATCACTGGGCAAATCAATCCTATCGTTCCAAAAGACACAAGAGCGACTGCTATCCAGCTGTACCAGCTGCCAAAGTCCGAAAGTGGTTTCCAGGGGTTTGAAGTCAGGAATAACAGCATTATCCTCCTTGACGTCATACAGAACCTCACGCCCATCATCAAACCTGACAAAAAGTTTGAAATCCTCACGTGCTTCAACTATCTTGATTCTAGGTATCATAGCTACTCCAATGGGGGAAGGTTTTGTAATTTTTTTCACAAGAACGTAGCGCCTATCAAATTATTGTGCCAGTTCAAGAAAAAAGCATTCATATTGTCCTATACCATAAACTTTAGCCACACGATTGCTCCAACCAATAGTCAATTAGGTAGTTGGATGATGAATGCGGATTGAAAAATCCGGCAAAATGGCAGTCGGCAGAGTAACAACAGTGGCTGGAAGTTTTTGGATTTGATTCCAAAAAGTGTTCGGTTTTTGAAAGTTTTTGGATTTGATTCCAAAAACTTTTAGTATCTTTGCCGAAGTATTATTAATGCAATATATTATGCAAATAGTTGAAAGACAGATATATCTTCAAAGATTGATTGATTTTCAGGACAAGCAAGTGATCAAAATAGTGACAGGAGTTCGCCGTTCTGGTAAATCCACCTTGTTGAAATTGTTTGCCCAACATCTTCGATCAATAGGCATCGAAGAGAATCGAATTGTAGAACTCAATTTTGAAGACTTTGACAATATTGAGCTGTGCAACCCCAAGAATCTACACGATTATATCAAGGCGCGAATGCAACCGGGTAAGATGATATATCTCCTTCTCGATGAAATTCAACAGGTCAATCAGTTCCAACGAGTTGTTGACAGTTTTTTTGCTAAGGGAGATGTGGATATATACCTCACAGGCAGCAATGCCAAGATGCTGTCAAGTGAGATTGCCACACTTCTATCTGGCAGATATGTGGAAATAAGAATTCTCCCCCTTTCTTTCAAGGAATTCCATACTTATCATGGAAAAGGCTCAGATATTATAGGCCAATACAACGACTACGTTAGATTTGGCTCGTTCCCGTATGTCTTAGCTTTAGACAAAAACAAAGCTCTCATCAACGATTATCTTGAGAGTCTGTACAATACGATTCTCCTGAAAGATGTGTTGCGGCGCAATTCTTTTGCCAATGCCATGATGCTTGAGAGTGTGGTGCGCTTCGTCTACGATAATATTGGCAATATGTTGTCCACCAAAAGCATAGCTGACACCATGACCTCAAACGGGAGGAAGATTGATGTGAAGACTGTGGAGCGCTACATACAATCGGTGCAAGAGAGTTATTTTTTTTATCAAGCCCCACGCTTCGATATCAAAGGGAAACATCTGCTGAAGTCGCTCTGCAAGTATTACGCTGTAGATACAGGAATGCGTCAGATGCTGTTGGGCGACCGTTCTTATGATCGAGGACGTATGCTTGAAAATGTTGTGTATTTCGAATTGCTACGTCGCTATGGCAAAGTGTATGTGGGTAAATACGGCCAGCTCGAAGTCGACTTTGTTGTTGAGACGCAAGAAGGACTACGATACTATCAAGTGTCCGAAACTGTAACAGCCCCTAACACCCTTGAACGAGAGTTGCGCCCGCTTCAATCTATCAAAGACTCTTATCCCAAACTGCTGCTAACCCTCGATTATGATAACCCAGTCGACTATGGCGGAATTCAGCGACGTTTCGTTCTTGATTGGCTCCTGGATTAAGACGAGATTGCCAAATCCGACTTAACGACAGGTGTCGAACATCCCAGTGTCTAGAAATCACGTTCTTCATGGCAAATACAAAGATGCAAAAAAACTCAAAACCATTTGCAATTCACCATTCACCAACGATTGTGAGCACTTGAACATTACTTGGCGGCGGGCAGTTGTATTGCCCATTCAGGGCGCATTCATATTGATCCATGTCACCCAGGGTGCAGCCCTGGGCTATGTAATGTTGGGCTTTCAGCCCGTATCTGCCTCGCCCTTTTCGCAACTTTCTTGATTGTAGGGGCAATGTGTCCATAGCCTTTATTGGCTTAGTTGTTTGACGCCCTGAAAGGGCAATATGTCCATAGCCCAAGGCAACGCCTTGGACCATGTGGGGCAATGGGGCAAACGCCCTGAAAGGGCAAAAGTATTGTACTTCTTGGCTGAGGGGCTGAGATTGCTCAAGTTATGCCAAGCCACAACAATGCCAGCGCAGTTTATCCTAATAAAAAATAGCATCAGATCGAAATCCGACACATCGATAGTCGGTAGAACATCCGCAGAGGCAGGTGCCAAATTTGACGCAAATACTATTTCTTCCAGTGTTTTACATCGACTCATAATAGTTCTGTTGTGCGACCAACTAATTTGTCTCAACAGTGTGGAGAGTTTTTTAGTCGATGGCCAGGTCGGTCAGCAGTTCGGGGTTGAAAAGGATTAGTCGGCCGACTCGGCCATTGCCATCTTGGAAGGGGTGGATCTGTTCGAATCGCCAGCGGTATTCGGCATCAGTAATCAACATTTTTTACCCGTCGCATCGGATTTGCAATCCGATGATTCCGATTATTAGGATTTACAATCCGCAGATTAACAATTCAGTCTCACGCGATATTGTTGTATGATTAATGCGGATTGAAAATCCTAATAATAAATCGAGTCGGATTGGAAAATCCGACACAACGGCAATGGTAGAACATCCGTAGGGACGGGAGTTCCTCGCAACCCGTCGCATCGGATTTGCAATCCGATGCTTCCTATTATTAGGATTTACAATCCGCAGATTAATATTTCAGTCTCACGCGATATTGTTGTATGATTAATGCGGATTGCAAATCCTTATAGTAAATAGTGTCGGATTGCAAATCCGACACAACGCATAGCGGTCAGAACATCCCTAGGGGCGGAACATCCCCAGGGACGGATTCTTGCCATTCTGCTGGGCAGCATCGGCGTGCAGCATTTCTATACTGGCCAGATAGCACGCGGTGTGATTGACATCGTTTTCTCTTGGACCGGCATCCCCGCCATCGTGGGTCTGGTAGAGGGCATCATTTGGCTGTGTGAAAGCGACAGCGAATTTGCCGCCCGTATGGAAAGGAGATAGAGCGAATAGTGAGTAGAGGGGCGGGAGTCACATTTTCCCATTCCTCGACTCCTAATTATTCGGACTCGAAAAAAGAGAGAACCGTACACGCGGTTCCCTCTTTTGTTTGGGTAATGGGTATGAATAGCCGTTGGATGCTATTCGGTGTAGGTGAAGTCGAGTTCGGGAGGAGTTGCGTCATCTGAGGCGCTCCAATTGGCACCTATTTGATAGGAGTTGGCTCCGTTGTTGAGCAGGTTTACCACCCTGTAGTAGTTGTTGTAGCGGTAAATGTTGCTGCCATTGGGAGTGTAGGGGTAGTTGTGGCTAATCCAGCCAGGGTCGTCGGCACTGTGGTTGAGGGGGTGGTTGGGGTAGGCAAAATAACGGACGGCCGAATAATAGGTGTAGCCGCAGATGTCGGCAGTGTGGCCCACCCACCCTGAAACTGTATTGTTGGCTCCGAAATAACCGCATACCAATATGCCGTGGTTGCAGCATCCTGCAATGCCGCCGGCTGTGGCGTTGCCTGCAAGGATATTGTTGTTGGTGGTTGGGTTGACAACATATATATTTTCAGTAATTGATGAATTGTGGCCGACAATGCCGCCTACATACTGCCTATTGGTGGCGTTGTGGCAGTCGAGGATACCACCGAATTTGATATTGTTAGCTGTTGCTTCTTGCATACCGATGACACCGCCTATGTAGCCCGAACCTTGGGTAGTGTTTACTACTACTGTGCCCATTATGCGGCAGTAGTAGATTTTTCCCAAGTAATCATTGTTGCCACAGAGGGCTCCGCAAACAAAGTTGTTAGGAGCGGAGATGGTAAGGGTGGCATTGTTGATGTCGAGGTGGTCGATAGTGCCTCGGCTATAGCCGAAGAGCCCGGCGCACTCGTAGCCTTCAACGTTGATATTGCTGATGGTGTGGCCGCAGCCATAAAATTTGCCGCTGAAATTGTGTGTGGCAATGCCGATGGGGGCGAGGGTATGACCAGTCATGTCAATGTTGTTCATGAGCTTGTATTGTGCAGCAGAGTAGGAAGTGGCGGAGCCTATGGTGCGGTAGCCTCCGTTGACGAGTAGCTGCATAGAATGGAGGTCGTCGGGAGTGTAGATTTTATAGGGATTTGCGGCAGTACCGAGTCCTTTTAGCACCAGGGTGTGGGGACTGTTGAGCTCTACGGGCACGGGGGCTATGATGTTGCGGGGGATGGAGCCGGTGGCGTTGTCGTTCTGGCGATGGGTGAATTCGTAGAGGGTGGATACGCCGCTTTGTAGGTGCTCCTTATCGAGTCCGCATATGCGGATGGTGAATTTGTTGCCGGTATAGGCATCGGTGGGAGGCAGCACAAGGGTGAGGCTGGTAGAAGCGCCGGAGGCTAGTTCGATACCATCGTTGATATTGAGGGTGACTGAGGTGTCGGTAGAGCCAGTGGCTGCCACCAGTTGGGGTACGCCATTGGCGAGACCGTCGATGCCGAAGGTGCCGCTTAAGGGTGCCAGGTTGTCGCTGACGACGACCTGAGAGAGGACAATATCGCGGCTGTAATTGTTGGCGATATTGAGTTGGAGGGCGATGCCGGCATGGTTGAACTCGATGGTGCCGGAATTGTTAGCCAGGTAGGCTGCCATGTAGGAAGGCACTTTCTGGTGGCCGAAGCCGTCGACCTGGTATTCTTGTACGGTGGGTAGGGTGAGGCTGGTGATGGATGTGCCGCTGAGGGTGGATCCCTCGCCCACGATGCTGGCAGGGAACACGGCGGTGTAGCCGCCTGTGGCATTAGGTGCGACACCGCTGATACGGCAGGTGTGGTTGTCGATCGTTACCGAATAGGCTTGACTGTTGATGTATACCTGGTCGGCATGGTCCCAGCAACTGTAGCCGTCGTCGTCGATATACACCTTGCTGGCACCATCATAGGGAGCAATGGTGAGGGTGAGGGTGTTGCTGGAGTCGTTTTCTTTTTCGCAACCGCCCATCAAGGCGGAGCCAGCCAAAGCTGTGCAGAGTGCGAAGAGGGATAAGATTCTATTTTTTGTCATGATGCTATTCTCCAAAAAAGTTAAACGTGCCGTCGGGGTTGGCGGAGTAGTCGCCATACTTGCCGTTGCGGTTGGTGGAATTGTTGTCGTTGTCGCGGAAATTAAACACGGCGCCGTCGAGGAGGCTGTTGTTGCTGACGGTGGCGCTATAGCCCAGTTCGACCTGGAACCGGACTGTCTTGATGCGGGGTGCGATATATTGCTTTTTCATTGTTGGATTCGATATTAATGGGTTAGCGTACTACGATTTTCTGCGTGGTATTGTTGTCGACCCTTACCAGGTAGACGCCAGCATGAGCAACAGGAACGCGGGTTTCGGTTTGTGTGGTAGCTCCGGTGCTGTAGAAGAGTCGGCCCATGGCATCGTAGATGCTGATGGGGGTGGGGTCGGTGGTGCGGACTACGATGACGCGGTCATCGGAGAGAATATCGCATTTAGTTTTGGCGCTATTTTGTTCGAATACGGCGGTAAGATGGATGTCGCTAACCACGGTTACCCAGCGGGGATTGGTGGTGACACCATCGTCCCAATGGCTGAAATGGTAGTTGGCATTTTTGGGGGTAGGGTGAAGCGCCAGAGTGGAGCCCCATCCGTATTTGCCATCGGAATTGGTGCTGTAGGATCCTCCGCTATAGTTGAGGGTGCCACTGCAGCCTTCGAAGGTTACGTAGATGCCGTAATATTGACGCTCGAAATAAGCCACATAGGTAATGTTGGCGATGGCAGAAACAGTGTGAACAGAGTCGGTGGAACCATCAATCCAGCGAACGAAACGATAGCCGGGTTCGGGAATGGCAATGAGGTCGACAAGGGTGCCGTTGAGGTAGGTGCCACTGCCAAGGGCGATGCCGCCTTGGTTTCCGCTGACGTTGACAACCAGGGTGATGGAATCGTCGGTAGAGGGCTGGATTGGGGTACGGAAGGTGGCACTGGTAAACCCAGAGAGCCCCGAGGCATAGTTGGCGCGAACGTAAGCGTAATAGTCGGAGAAATGAGTGAGGGAAGAAAGCTGGGCAGTTGTGGTGGCGACAACGATGGAATCCATGGAGGCTAGATTGTCGGTGGTGCCGTAGAACACGGTGTAGTTTACGGGAGTGGCATCAGCAGAGATGTCCCAGTTGAGGGTGGCACTAGTGCTGGTGACATTGGAAACTTGCAGGTTGCTGACGGGAGCTATGTATTCATTTACGAAGTTTGCTTCGATATAGAAATCGCCTTTTGATGAAAAATTGGTACGGGAGTAAAAGGAAAGACCAAAGAACTCGTATTGTGTAATTTCGACTTGCCCGTCGGTATTGCCGCTCCAAGCATATCTATTATATAGAACTTTAGTTGTGTCTTCAGTATAGAAAGAAACATACATGGAATTGGAGGTGTCTACTTCAAGTGGCGTGTCGAGGTATACGGTTTGCCATGTGCGTGTTTGACTGGAAGTAATGTTGCATCTGCCTGTGGCGGCAATGGTTGCATAGGAGCCGTGATAGATTCGCAGCTCATACTCTCCGGCTTCGTAGGGATAGAATGTGACGGATTGAAGGTATTTGACATCGTGCAGATCTTCTTTGTTGATGATCATTCCCCAATTGGTCAAGAAATAATAAGAATAAAAATTTGGAGCCATGGTGCGGTTGGAGTAGTGTTTTGTGTTGCCACTGAGGTTTTCGTAGATGGCGGTGAGGCTTACCACGCCACCAGTAACGGTGAAGGTGCGGGGGTTGGTGACAAGGCCGTCGTTCCAACGCACAAAACGATATCCTGGATTTGCCGTGGCTGTGACGGTAACTGAGGAGAAGTTGGCATAAGTGCCGCCTCCGCCAACTACGCCATGAAGGGTGTCGTCGGGAAATACGTTGACAATGGTGGATTCGCCAACGTTGAAATTGGTGTCGGGTTCGATGCCGATGATGGCTTGACAGCTACTGTTATATTGACCATTGGAATTGCCACCGATGCCGCCGGTACTAGGATTCAAGGCACCAATGGCATAATAGCCGTCGCAATAGCCACCCCAGCCCCAGTTGACATGGAAGTGGTCGGTGGTGTTGTATCCGTCGAAAACAAATGCATGGCCGCCGCCGTCACCTTGTCCGGTATAGAGAATGGGACGGGCGGGGGTAGCATCAAGCTCGTTGCGCAAAAGGGCTTTCCAATCGGCGTTGGTATAGTTGTTTTCAGATACTGTTCTAATGGTATTCATATATTTGAAATAAGTGCTGAAAGCGGCCTTGGTTTTGCTGACATATGCTCCGCTGCCGCCAGAACTATAATCCATGTCCATTGCCACGCCCAGATGGTACATCAGGGTGGCTACTGCAGTTACCTGGGTAGTGGTGCTGGAAGAGGTTAGGGCATCGGGCATATTGTCCCAGTCGTAGGTGGTGTTTTCAAAGTCGGCAGAGAGTAGGCCATAGTTATCGCTCACATAGCTGTGGCTGCCATAGCCTTCGGATGGGTGGTTCCAATATTTCATTACCTGAGCGGCAGCTGTGGCAGCGCATCCGGTGACGGCCTTATTGCTGCTGGGACCTGGGCAGAGGTTGTTGTAATAAGGCGATTGGTTCCAAGTGGTGGTAAGCAGGGGCGAAACCGAGGTGGTGGTGGTGGTGAGCAGACTCGGGTCAGGACTGTCAGAGGTGAGGGTGACCCACTGGCGTGCAATCTGTGGGGTGGGGGCGATGCCGTTGTCGCGGCAATAGCTGATCTGCTGTTCGTAGCCTAACAGCCATTCCATAATGTTGTCGGGCATGGCTTCGCTATTGAAGACCGATTGATCGGAAGATGCCAGGATAGGCACCACGCAGTCGTCGGCGCTCACCAAAACGAAACCGTTGCCGTCGGTGCCGATGAAAACATAAAACTCAGAAAAAGGGACAGATGCCGAGATGTCTGACAGGTGTCCTTGTGCCATGTTAATTTTCATTCCTGTTGCTTTAGCGTAGTTGGCGGCTACACGCGCCGCTTTGGATGCGTCAACAGGTGCGGCTTGTGCTGAAAAAGTAGTAATCAGCAGCGCCAAAGTTGCGAAAAATAATAACTTTTTTATCATTTTTTTATGTCAATACTTCGGAACTTTTTAGT
>JAGHRY010000316.1 GCA_018066145.1 Candidatus Colimorpha merdihippi
ATATATGAGCGAAGAACAAAAGACTCAAGCCAACTACAGCGCCAGCAACATCACCGTGCTGGAAGGCTTGGAAGCTGTGCGCGTGCGCCCCGCTATGTACATCGGCGACGTCAACTTCCGCGGCCTCCACCACCTGGTTTACGAGGTTGTAGACAACTCCATCGATGAAGCCCTGGCTGGCTATTGCAACAAGATTTACGTCAGCATCAACGAAGATAACAGCATCACCGTAGAGGATAACGGTCGCGGTATCCCTGTGGACATGCACGAAAAAGAACACCGTTCGGCCCTCGAGGTTGTAATGACTGTGCTGCATGCCGGCGGTAAATTCGATAAAGGTAGCTACAAGGTATCTGGCGGTTTGCACGGTGTGGGTGTCAGCTGCGTCAACGCTCTTAGCGATGCCATGATTGTCAATGTCTATCGCGACGGAAAGACTTACCAGCAAGAATATTCCAAAGGCAAGCCTCTCTATGCTGTAAAAGAAATTGGTCCTGCCGACAAAACCGGCACACGCATCACCTTCCATCCTGACGGCACCATCTTCACCACCACCGTCTACGACTACAATACCCTCCTCGACCGCATGCGCGAGCTCGCTTATCTCAATAAAGGCATCGACATTACTATCGAAGATAAACGCAACCTCGACGAGCAGGGCAACCCTCAAAGCAACCACTTCTTTAGCGAAAACGGCTTGCGCGACTTCATCGCCTATCTCGACGAAACTCGCGAGAAGCTCATGCCCGAGGCCATCTATATCGAAGGCGAACGCAACGGCATCCCCATCGAGATTGCCATGCAGTACAACAGCACCTATAACGAGAATCTGCACTCGTACGTCAACAATATCAACACCCACGAAGGCGGCACCCACCTGGCTGGCTTCCGCAGCGGTTTGACACGCACCTTGAAAAACTATGCCGACAAGAGCGGCATGCTTGCCAAAGCCAAGGTAGACATCTCCGGCGACGACTTCCGCGAGGGTCTTACCGCCATCATCAGCGTCAAGGTGGCCGAACCCCAGTTCGAGGGTCAAACAAAGACCAAACTGGGAAATAACGAGGTTCGCGGCGCCGTGGATTCTGCCGTGAGCGAAATGCTCGAAAACTACCTTGAGGAACACCCCAACGAAGCCCGCACCATTGTCGACAAGGTTATACTTGCCGCTCGTGCACGCCAAGCCGCTCGCAAAGCTCGCGAGATGGTTCAGCGCAGCAACGTCTTCAGCGGTGGCGGACTCCCAGGCAAACTGGCCGACTGCCAGGATGGCGACCCCAGCATGTGCGAAATCTATTTCGTCGAGGGTGACTCTGCAGGTGGATCCGCAAAACAGGGACGCGACCGTCGCTATCAGGCCATCCTCCCCCTCCGAGGCAAAATCCTCAATGTTGAGAAAGCCATGCGCCATCGCGCTTTCGAAAGCGAAGAAATCAAGAACATTTATACCGCACTTGGTGTCACCATCGGCACCCCCGAAGATAGCCAGGCCCTCAACCTCAGCAAGCTGCGCTACCACAAAGTCATCATTATGACCGATGCCGATGTCGATGGCGCCCACATCGACACCCTGATGCTCACCTTCTTCTTCCGCTATATGCCCGAACTTATCGAAAACGGCTACGTCTATCTGGCCACTCCCCCACTCTATCTGGTCAAGAAAGGCAACAAGAGCTTCTACTGCTGGACCGAAGAGGAACGCGAGGAAGCCATGGTGTCCGTAGGCGACAAGGGCGTTCACGTTCAACGCTACAAAGGTTTGGGTGAGATGAACCCCGAGCAGCTGTGGGAAACCACCATGGACCCCGACAACCGCCAGCTGCGCCAGGTTACCATCGAGAATGCTGCCTCTGCCGACCGCACTTTCAGCATGCTTATGGGCGACGACGTTCCTCCCCGCCGCGAGTTTATCGAAAACAACGCTACTTACGCTCAGTTAGACTTGTAAGAATAATCTATGGGGCGGCATCACCTTTGACTGCCGCCCCATCTTTATAATTAAGAATAGTTGATATTTTGATTTTCCCTTATATCAACTGTTTAAAGCCGGAAACAATGGAAACTGACTAAAAGTAAAATCATGATGAGCATCACAAAAGATAGTTTGTGGAAGAAAATACGCGCTGTTATTGGCGGAATAGCCTTAATAGCGGGAGTTGTGATTGCCTTTTTCTCAGACCAAAATAAAGCCATTATTGCACTCTGGGGTGTAATTGTGGCTTTACTTATTATTGTGGGTTACGCCATTTATGCTCTACTAAAATTTATACAAACCGAGCATCGTGGCGAATATCTGAAATAATATTTCTACCGGATTGAATGGGTCAAATAATCTATAAATGAATTAATAAATTAAACAATATGAAAAGAAACTTACTCTTAATCAGCAATTCCACCATGCGAGGCGAGGCTTACCTCGGCTGGTGCAAGGATATGGTGGCAGACTTCTGCAAACGCCACAATGTAAAAAAAGTGCTCTTCGTCCCCTACGCCGGCGTTAGTCTGGCCGAAGGCGGCTTGAAAGCCAGCTACAATGCCTATGAGGCAAAAGTAAAGGCTGTTTATGCCGAGTTTGGTGTGAAGCTGACCAGCATCCACCATGCTGCCGACCCCGTGAAGGCAGTATATGAGGCCGAATGCGTAGCCGTAGGCGGTGGCAACACTTTCCATCTGGTTCGCGAAATGCAGCGCTTGGGCGTTATGCAAGCCATCAGCCGCCGTGCCATGGCCGGTATGCCTTATATGGGCTGGAGCGCCGGCAGCAATGTGGCAGGCCCCACCCTCTGCACCACCAACGACATGCCTATTGTTGAGCCGCTCAGCTTCGAGTGCATGGGACTTGTTCCTTTCCAAATCAACCCCCACTATACCGACTTCTTCGATCCCAAGCATGGTGGCGAAACCCGCGATGATCGTTTGAAAGAGTACATCATGGTCAACCCCACCGCCGTGGTTGCTGCCATTCGCGAAGCTACCGCACTCAGCATTGAGAACGGCCAGCTGAAGCTCATCGGCAAGCCCAACAAGATGAAGGTTTTCTACAAGACCTTGGCCAACACCAAGGAGTACGCCCTCGAAGACGACATAAATTTCTTGATGAAATAATTAGCCAACAACCATTGAGTGACCAGCTGCAGCATATCGTGGCTGGTCACTTGTATACTAACCCATAAAAAATACTAATTTATGAAATACTTTATCTATTGCTTAAAACATTATGCTGATTTCAGCGGTCGTGCCCGCCGTAGCGAGTTTTGGTTCTACACTCTCTTCAACAGTATTATCTCATTGGTGCTAGCCATTGGATTTTTCGGTAAGGTTGTAGCCCTGGCATACCAAGAATCCCTCAATCCCAATGACACCATGGCAGTAATGCTCGCATTGTTCACCAATCCCTTCCTCATCATCCTGATGCTGTATTCTTTGGCCGTATTTATCCCCACATTGGCAGTTTCTGTCCGCCGCCTCCACGACATCGGCCGCTCCGGATTCTGGCTGTTAGGCTACTATGTTGTTTCATGGATCATTTCCATCATCATGCAGATCTTCACCAACAATCCTATCGTGGTGGCAATCTTACTTTTCCCCATGTTTGCCCTAGCCATTTGGTACCTTGTTTGGATGTTCACCGACTCCCAATATGGCCCTAACAAATATGGCGATAATCCCAAAGGCATGGGCAATCCCACCGAAGAAGAAACCAACAATACCGAAATCGATCAATAAATGAAATACATTGGCGCTCATGTAAGTGCAAGTGGTGGCATTGGCAACGCAATCCTCAACGCCGAGGCGATAGGTGCCAATGCCTTTGCCCTTTTCACCCGCAACCAGAAGACCTGGACCAGCAAACCCCTAACCGTTGACGAGATTCACACATTCCAGCTCTTGCTCAACGACCGAGGTTTCGACCCCGCCTATGTGCTGCCCCACGACAGCTACCTTATCAACCTGGGCAACCCCAACGAAGAGAACCTCCTCAAGTCGCGCAATGCCTTCCTCGACGAGATGACCCGCTGCCAGCAGCTAGGGCTTAGGCTGCTCAATTTCCACCCCGGCAGCCACCTCAAACTCATCAGCGAGGAAGCCTGCCTCGACCAGATTGCGCAAGAAATCAATCGTGCCCTCGACCAAACCCAAAATGTGGTTGCCGTTATCGAGAATACCGCTGGCCAAGGCACCAACCTGGGCTATAAATTCAGCCAGATAGCCCGCATCATCAGTGGCATCAACGACAAAAGTCGCGTAGGGGTGTGTATCGACACCTGCCACACTTTTGCTGCAGGATATGATATCAGCAACGAAATGGGCTACAATTTCACCTTCGACGAGTTCGAACAGGAAATCGGTTTCCAATACCTGCGTGCCATCCACCTCAACGACTGCAAAAAAGAGTGCGGCACACGCGTCGACCGCCACGAAACCCTAGGCAACGGATTCATCGGCAAAGAATTCTTCACCCGTTTCATGCACGACTCCCGGTTCGACAACATGCCCATCATCCTCGAAACTCCCGATCCTTCTATCTGGGCGCAAGAAATCCAATGGCTGCGTTCACTCTAACCGCCATTTGAATGCGCCTAAGCAATCCCTATAGCAAAAAAGCCGTCCATTGTTGGGCGGCTTTTTTGCTATCATGCTATCACAATCTTTACTTTACAAAATCTTCAATTTCCGATTTGCTGGGATTGTTGAGCAGGCGGCCATCCTGGATGTTCAGTTCGGGATAACGTGCCTGCAAATCGCTGACCGACTTGCTGATATTGCTTCCGCCCGAAGTGGCAAACAAACGGATTGTTTTTCCCTTCAGGTTGTTCTGCTCGATGAAGGTGTTGATGATTGTGGGAGCGGTATACCACCAAATGGGGAAACCGATATACACAACCTCATACTGCGACATATCGCAAGTATTCTTGATAGCGGGACGCGAGTTGGGGTCGTTCATCTCCACCGAACTACGGCTTTTTTTGTTGGTCCAGTCGAGGTCGGCGGCGCTATAGGGTTGCTGGGGCTCGATTTCGAAAAGATTTGCGTTGGCAGCCTGGGACAGCTGTTTTGCCACAGCCTCGGTTATTCCCGAAGCCGAAAAATAGGTTACAAGTGTTTTCATTTTATTATCATTTTGCGCACCTGCGTTCCCGATTATGGCAACCAAAGTGCTAAGAATTAATATAATATGTTTCATAATAAACCTTTTATCCTCCTAGGATTTTTGATTCCTCTAAATAGAAACCTCCTAAAAAAATAAGTAATACACACCCTTGGCAGTAATGGGTTTGGTTTAGATTCCTACTGATAACGGAGTTTATCACCACTCGCAATCTAATGCCGAAAGAAACCTATTAAAGCACCAAAACAGCGTTGTTTTGGTGCTTTTCAGTAAAGTAGGTTCTAAAAAGTCAACTTTTTGTTTATAGGTGTTTAACGGAGAACTGTGGTCAGCGACCGGAGTGGAGCTAGCCTGGTTTAACCGCTTCGCACCTAAATTCGAAATGCAAAGATACAAACCTTTTCTTATTTAGATACTATTGTTTACATTTTATTGTCAATTTTTCCCTGGGGGGGTGATTATCAATATGTTACATTTGAACTCGTTGACGCAATTGATTCTAAAACTAGATCCTCAAAAAGGATAAAAGATAAAATTTTTATTATCATGTATTTGTCAATATGTTACAGAATGAAAGGCGGTGTTGATGTCAACTTTGACTTTAACCAGTGCTGTGGCCGAGCGCGACAGCCTGTTTACGTTAAAGTTATTGATAATGTTTTGCCGTGGCTGACGCGCCACGTTGCAAACCACAACCCCGCCCCGTAACTCTACAATCTACATTCTACAATTTACAATCAATCATCCCTTGCGGGAGTTTAATTCAGCCAACAGGTTTGTTAATACTATTGTTTGTGATAAATGTAGGTGCTACCATCTATGTGGAGCGAGATAGTCTGCTCGTCGGCATGATAGTCAAACGTGTTGTACTCGCTAAAGGTCACACCCGGATACTGGGCTATGTCATCGGGAATCTGATAGTGAATAACACCCGTCCCATCGGCATTGATGGGACGGGTGAACATCATGCTGTCCGCTGGTGCTTAGCTTGCCTGGGTGGTGGTGGCCACGGAGACTTTGAAGTAGCCGTTGGTGACGGTGATTGTGTCCACGATGTCGTCGGGCACTTCCCCGGGCATTGGCTTTCCCCAGAAGAATTTGCCCGAGAAGGTGCCTTCGAGATAGTCTTCGCCGCTGTGCAGCAGGTTCACTTCGCCGTCGAGGTATTTGAGACTCTCGAAGTTCGGGAAGATGCTGTTGATGTAGAAGTATCGGATGTCGGAGCCCTCGAAATGGGTCGCGGTCGAAACGGGCGACTGGAAGAACAGCGTGGCGGTCGAAGGTTTGTCGCCTTGTATCTGGTAGGTGTACTCGGTGACCTCACCGCTGTGGGAGTTGCGCACCACGCCGACAAACGCCTGAGCGCAATCGGGGTCGGTGTTGTTGACGCTGATGCCGATGTTGGTCTCATACCGTATTTCGGCAAACTTCTGCTGTTCCTTCTCGCACGAGGCAAGGCACAACAGCATGACAAGGAATGTGAATAATGTTATTTTTTTCATATGTGTTAATTATTAGGTAGGCTCTAAAAATTCAACTTTTTGTTCGTAGGTGTTCAGCGGAGAACTGTGGTCAGCGACCGGAGTGGAGCTAACAATATTATTGCGACCGGAGTGGAGCTAACAATATTATTGCGACCGGAGTGGAGCTAGCCTGGTTTAGCCGCTTCGCACCTAAATTAGAAATGCAAAGATACAATCTTTTTCTTATTTAGACACAATTATTTCGCTTTTTTGTTATATTTTATGGGG
>JAGHRY010000123.1 GCA_018066145.1 Candidatus Colimorpha merdihippi
TTATTATCCAATAAATTATTCTTATCACAATTCCTGAATGATTCATGTGAGAAATCTTATTATCATTGACATATTTTCCTTTGAATTTTTAGAGGTTGCACTAAAGCATTCCTCTGCAAAACTTGTCGCACCCGACCTAAACTTTTAAGGGATGTGCCGAGTCCCACCCAAAACTGCGGTCAAACGCTTCATCATTATTTTTTCATTCGACTCATTCGACAGCCGCCTCAGTCGTACAAATCAATCGCTCATGACTCTTTCCTTTATCTACAATATTGAATATGGATAATGCATTCTTATTCGCTGTATATCAGTAAGAAATGTTTCCTGATAACGAAAATAATCGGTTTAGCAACGGCTTTATAAACTCGCTATATCCAGTCGAATGAGAGTCGAATGGGAGTCGACTCATTCGACTCCCATTCGACCCTGCAGCCTTGCTACCACGCTGTTATCCCATCCTTATTCCAGCATATACAACATATTCATAACCACGATATTGAAATCGTCTACTACTATCTAATCCCTCTTAACAATCGATTGTATTTAACAAAATATTTTGTTCCTAGTCGAATATGCCCCATATTTCGACTCAAACCATCACCACAGCCCGATATAACCCATCCTTGCATTGTCCTCGCATCGTCCTTCTTGCGGGGTTTCTACGGGGTTCTTGCGGGGTCATTGCGCCGTGTACCCCGTAACAATGCCGTAACATCACCACATCATTCCCGTGGCAACTTCGAACTAATTGGGGAGCATCTTGATGCTGCATGAGGTAAACTGTCGCAAATCCCGATTTTACAATTCCCGCACAGGTTGCTGTTTGGCTTTTTAGCTGAAATTCATCCCCGATTCACTTGATTTTTTTGCTTTCGAGCAGGATTTTGGGTTGAAAATAATGAAATTTGGAAGAAATGATAAGGATTAAGTAAATGTATATTTTTGTGTATGTTACGGTGTTTGTAAAAAACATTTTGTACGATTTGGAGCAAGTTTGTACGATTTGAAAGCGTTTTTTTTGAAGAAATCGTTATCTTTGCATTAGAATATTTATTAATGACTCCACTTATGAAAAAAATTCTTTTCTATTTTTTGATGTTAGCCACAATGGCTATGATTGGTTGCAAGGATGACAACAAACCTGCAGAGGAGAATAACTCTATTGTTGGAAGCTGGATCGGCTGCAACACGATGAATGTTGAAGAAGGATACACTAACCTCGATAGCGTCACCCACAACGACTGCTATATATACCTCCGTTTTGGAAGCGATAACACGTTTATGATGTACATGCCTGCCTGGTGGGAGTCGCGCACTGGCACCTACTCAGTAAACGATAACACCATCACCATCGACATCGATAACATCGAGTGTAAAACGAATGAGTTTGTTGGTCCTGCTTTTCACGATCACCCCAACGGACATCTGCAAGATATGTATGGCTGCGCTACTATGGCCGAGTGGATTGCTCAAAATCCCGAAGAAGCTCATTTCAGCATCAGCTTCACCTTCGATGGCGGGCACCTTATTTTCGCCGAAGGCCCTATGGGAATGCCCTTGACTTGTGTTCGCGACAATAACAATATATTCAATTTATAGCATATTGTTGATCATTACTCATTCAATAGAGATATTTACAATTCACTAACTAATAATTACAAACATGAAAAGTAAAATCTTATTTGCCTTGTTGGCCACTGTGGTTCTTATGTGCAGCTGCAAGAAAGAAGATAATATGAACGTGGTAATCCTCAACGGTACTAAATATGACATCAACCCCCAGATTACTTATAAGAACGATATATACGTTTTCTCGGCTTATGTTGATGGCCATAGTTTGAGCGGCATGGTGGGCAATGATGCTTTGGATAAAACCATCGATATCTCCAAACACGATGTTTCCTCGACCTACTATTTCTATATGGATCCCGGCAGTTCCTCCGACTTTTGTTTCGGCCAAACGAACTCGCAATACAGCCTTACTCACTATACCACTGTATCGGATGAGTCTGGCAGTCTGTTCACCGAGGGCACTTTGACGGTATCAATGAAGAACGACAAATTCTCATACCAGCTGTCTGGAAAGATGAAGGATGGCCGTACACTCGAAATCATCATGTCGGTTGATAAGAGTGATATGTACCTATAGCAGTTAAAACACCCAAATAATTCTTTTCCAATTTCGTGTGCACTGTTTGCCATTATTGGCAAACAGTGTTTTTTTATTGGGAGTAGTAATTAATAATCGGTGAATTGTAATCGGATTGTTGATTTGATATTGGCTACTGCCCTCAAATCGACATCATTCATTGCTCATCGCTCAAGAATAGTTTTTTGGCGGAAAGGGTGGTGACTTCGGCTACTTCTGTTGGGGAGATGCCGCGGAGTTGGGCTATTTTGTCGGCAATGAGGGGGATGTAGGCGCTTTCGTTTCGGTGGCCGCGGTGGGGAACTGGGGCAAGGTAGGGGGCATCAGTTTCGAGGAGGATGCGGTCTAGAGGTACGGCTTTGGCGACTTCGGCGAGGGTGGCGTTTTTAAAGGTGACGACACCGCCGATGCCGATATGGAAACCGAGGTCAACGGCATGGAGAGCCTCTTGAACGCTGCCGCCGAAACAGTGCAAAACGCCGCGATATTGTGGCTGATTGATGTTTCGGAGGATGTGGAATAGTTCGTTGTAGGCTTTGCGTACATGGAGACAGACGGGAAGGTTGAGCTGTTGGGCCCATTGCATTTGAGTGGTAAGAGCCTGGCACTGCTGGTGGAAGAAAGATTTATCCCAATAGAGGTCGAGACCAATTTCGCCGACAGCAACATAGGATTGGGGGTGGAGGAAGAGTTTTTGCTTGACGATGTCGAGTTCGGACTGAAAATTGTCGTTGACAGAAGTAGGGTGGAGGCCCATCATCTGGCGGAAATACTGTGGATATTGGCTGGCGAGAGCCTCTTGATCGGCATGGCTCTGGCTGTCGATGGCAGGGAGGATCATAAGGTTGACCCCGGCCTGGAGGGCGTTGAGGACAGCCTGATGGCGGTCGGGGTTGAAAGCCTGGTCGTATAGATGGCAATGGGTATCGATCATGGCTGCCAGTTTTTTGTTTCGTCCTGGATAAGTTTGGTGAGGGCGTCGTATATAGCGAGGGTGTTGGGGTTGTCGGCCAGGAGACGGCGATGGGAGTCGATTGTTTTGGTATCGTGGCGGACGGCGGGGCCGGTCATCTGATAGCGGACATCGCCCCAGCGAACATGTTGAGAAGTGGTAGAAATGAGCGTATAGAGAACGTCGAAAGGGATGTTCTGCTGTTTGCAGATATCCTGAGCGACGGCATAAAGGCCGTTGGTGAAATTGTTGACGAAAACAGAAGCAAGGTGGAGGTAGAGGCGTTGTTGCTGTGTAGTGCGGTAGATGCTGTTGGAGACCATGCCGATGAGGTCGGCAATTTCGTCCTCGGTCTTGGCATCGCAGCCCTCGATGCAGCAAGGGAGCTCGCTATAGTCCATGGCGACATCGCGCACGAAAGTTTGCGGGGACCAGAGGACGCCATAGCGGCTGCTGACAGACTTGAGGACCTGCATAGATGTGGCGCCGGAAGTGTGGAGTACCAAAGCATTGTTGAGATGGAGTTGTGGGACGAGTTCGAAGATAGCGTCGTCGGAGACAGCCATGATATAGACATTGGCAATGTGGTTGAGGCGATTGATGTCATTGATAGGCTGGGCCTCGACGCGACCGGCGAGGAGCTGTGCGTGGCTGAAATCGCGGGACCATACCTGGGAGATGGCATGTCCTCTATTGTATAAAGCGAGGGCAAGGTGAGTGGCCACGTTGCCGGAACCGATAAGGGTGATGCGCATGATAATGAAAGCTAAAAATCAAAGAGTTATCGGAATCCGATAACTCTTAAGGTAACTTTAAGATGCAGGTGATTAATATTCGTCCTCTTGGAAAAAGAAATCCTCTTTAGTGGGATAGTCGGGCCAGAGATCCTCGATGCTGTCGTAGGGATCACCCTCGTCTTCAATTTCCATTAAGTTTTCTATTACCTCCATTGGAGCTCCTGTGCGTTGAGCATAATCAATCAGTTCGTCTTTAGTTGCGGGCCAGGGAGCATCCTCTAACTTTGTTGCCAATTCGAGTGTCCAATACATGTGATAACAGTTTTTTTGATATGTTTTATAATTTGCTTGTCTAGCGATAAGTGATTGCTATACAGCATGAAATGTAATTAATAATAGTGTTTGCCGGCATTGAAATGATTTGCAAAAGTACATAATTTTCCGAGAAAAGCAAAACCTTTTGTACTTTTTTTGAAATCAATTGATGTACAAAGACTCCTCGTTGCCTTGAGAGATAACCAAGTGGCGGGAGAGGACAAAGAGGAAATCGGAGAGGCGGTTGACGTAGCGGCAGATATCGTCGTCCACAGGAGCCTGCTGAGCGAGGGATACGATGCAACGTTCGGCACGGCGGCACACGGTGCGAGCGACGTGGCATTGAGCGGAAGCCAAATTGCCGCCAGGGATAACGAAATAGCGGAGCTGGGGGACCTTGGCCTGGAGGGCGTCGATGGAGCGTTCCATAGTTTCGACAGCATCGGCGGGGAGCTGAGGCAGGCTATAGGGCACCTCTTTTTCGGTAGCCAGGAGAGTTTGGATGATGAAAAGATTGAATTGAACCTTTTTAAGGAACTGGAACTGGGGGTCGTCGTAGGACCGAATCATTTCGGCTAGGAGGCCGACATGAGAATTGAGCTCGTCGACAGTGCCGTAAGCTTCGACACGGATGTGGCATTTGAGGACTCGGGTACCACCCACGAGAGAAGTGGTACCCTTGTCGCCAGTTTTAGTGTAAAGAGCCATAGATTAAACGCGTTCGACAGATTTGACTTCGGGGATGACTCGTTTGATGGCGGATTCGATGCCTTGTTTGAGCGTTTGCATGGCGTGAGGGCAGGAGCCGCAATGGCCTTGGAGGCGTACCATAACGACCCCTTCGTTGGTCATATCGACATATTCAACATCGCCACCGTCCTGCTGTAGGTAAGGGCGGATTTGTTGGAGGGCGTTTTTGACGCGAACTTCAATGGCAGATTTTTCTTGGTCGGTCATAAGATAATGTATTTAAAAAACAAAAGATACTATTGAGCATTAAGTTTGCAAACCTCTCGAATGGTGTTTTGAGCCAAAGCGAAGAAAGCCTTGCTTTCGGGGCGATTGTCGTCAGACATGAGGGCTACTGGGTGGCCGTTGTCACCGCTTTCGGCAATGCTTTGGACGAGTGGTATTTCGCCAAGGAGAGGAATCTGCATTTGAGCGGCGAGCTTTTTGCAGCCCTCCTTGCCGAAGATATAGTACTTGTGGTCGGGCAATTCGGCGGGGGTGAAGTAAGCCATGTTCTCAACGAAACCGAGGACAGGGATTTGGACATTGGGATTGCGGAATAATTCGACACCGCGCACTACATCGGCTAAAGCCACCTGTTGAGGAGTGCTGACGATGATTGCTCCTGTGACAGGAAGGGAGTGGGCAAGAGTGAGCTGGATGTCGCCGGTTCCGGGAGGCATATCGACAACGAGGTAGTCGATTTCGCCCCACCAAGTTTCGGAGATAAGCTGATTGAGAGAGTTGGATGCCATGGGGCCGCGCCAAGCGAGAGCCTTGTCGGGTTCGACGAGGAAACCGATAGACATGAGTTTGATGCCGTAGCGTTCGATGGGAGTCATGTAGGTTTTGTCGCCATGGCGTTCGCCGTACACATCTTCTTGAGAGACATTGAACATGATGGGGATAGAGGGGCCATAGATATCGGCATCGATGAGGCCGACGGAAGCGCCAGTTTTGGCGAGGGAGATGGCCAGATTGGCAGCCACGGTGCTTTTGCCGACACCACCCTTGCCAGAGGCGACGAGGATGACATTTTTAACGCCAGGCACAAGATCGTGAGGGTCGGGCTGTTGGACCTGACGGGAAGTGAGGTTGACGGTAACCTCGGCCTCGTGGTCGACATATTCGTGGATAGCGTTGACACAGTCGTCGCTCATGCGTTGTTTCATAGGGCAGGCAGGAGTAGTAAGAACGAGATCGAAAGCTACTTTTTTGCCATCGATGGCAATGTTCTCGATCATGCCTAATTCGATAAGGCTGCGGCCCAAATCGGGGTCGTTGACATGGCTCAGGGCCATTTCTATCATAGTGGATGTAATCATATCGGAGGGATGAATTATTTAAAGATTTCTTCTAGCTTGCGTTCGAGGTCGGATCCGCGGAGATTGCGGGCGATAATCTTGCCGTCTTTATCGATAAGGACGGTGGAAGGGACAGACATAATGCCGTAGGTTTTGCCGCCGGAGGAAGTCCAGCCGTTGAGGTCGCTGACATGGTTGGGCCATACGAGGCCATCGTCGTTGATGGCTTTCAGCCAGGCATCGCGGGTCTTATCGAGAGAGACGCTGTAGATTTCGAAACCTTGGTCGTGGTATTTGTGGTAGAGTTTGACCACATTGGGATTCTCGCGACGGCAGGGGCCGCACCAAGAAGCCCAGAAATCAATCATGACGATATTGCCGCGAAGATCGGAGAGCTTGCGGGTTTGGCCGTAGGGATCTTTCATCTCGATTTCGGGGGCATCCATGCCAGGCAGGAGGACACCCTTGAGACGGTCGGCGAGATGTTGAACAAAAGGATCTTTGGGGTAAGTGGGCTGGAGGGCATCGCGAACCTGGAGATAGAGGCTGGCGTGGTTTTCGAAATCGTTCTCGAAGAACGTGCAGAGGAAAGCACTCATGAGAACCTGCTTGTTGCGAAGCAGAAGATCCTCGACCAAGCCGGGGACCAGGGTTTGGGCCGTGGGGTTGATGGCATCGAGGAGGATGTCGTTGAACTGGCGGTATAGATCGATATTGCTGGAACCCTTGCAAGAGTTGATTTTGAACGACTGGCGGTCGGCAAGATATAGGATATCGAGGGTGATTTTTTCCTTAGGACCAACGAGGAGGTGGCACATATTGCCTTGAGAATTGCCGACATGAAGGATATACAAAGTGGGTTCGGTAGGCTCGAGGGAGAGCTTGAAAGCCCCCTTTTTGTCGATATTGAGGGTATCAACAACCTGGAGCTTGTCGGCCACTATTTGGCTGATAACGGCATACGAACCCTCGGGCAGGCCGATAAGGGTGCCGGAGAGAGAACTCTTTTGGGCAGAGAGGTTGCAAGCCGAAAAGAGGAGGATGAGGCTGAGTAGATAAGAAATGCGTCTCATAAAAAAATATGTTATTATAAATTATTCCTTAAATTAATAAGAGTTATTTTCCGAGTTTGACATTCTTTTTGATAGCTTGCTGCAATTCGTTGTCGAAAGGCATGGCAACGGAATAATAGGCGTTATCGCCATAGAGCGAGAGTGCGAGGAGTGCCTTGAATCGGTTACGCATTTCGCTGCCATATTTGCTGATGCAGGCAGGATGGCGCTTAATGCCCTTCTTATCGGCGGTGAGCAGAACGGCTTGCCAAGTAGCGTCGTCGACCTTGAAGTCGCGCATGAAAATATCGTTGGAAGGATATTTCTGGATCAAATCGTCGTAGTGGTTGAAGAGCAGAGGGTAGATGACCGATTCGAAGACCTGTTTAGAGACAAGCTTATTGAAGTATACCAAACTAGTGTCGCGGAGATAGGGGAGAGTGACATCGGGTTGGATGCCGCCGCCGCCATAAACCTTGCGGCCGTTTTTGGTAAGGAAGGCTTGAGAAGTGTCGGCAACGGAGAGGATAGAGTCGGCGGCATTGTAGTCGCTAAGCACCCGCTGGAGGTAGTCGGAATAGTATTCGTCGCTACCTTTGTCGTAAGGGCGTTGGATGCAACGGCCGGAAGGGGAATAGTAGCGGGCGATAGTCAAGAGAAGGCCGGCGCCATCAGGAAGGCTGAATTGGTGCTGGACGAGGCCTTTGCCAAAGCTGCGGTGGCCGAAGATAGCGCCGCGGTCGTTGTCCTGAATAGCACCGCTAACCACCTCGCTGGCACTTGCGGATTGCTCGTTGATGAGAATGGACAGACGGCCCTCCTCGAAGAGGCCGCCCTTGGTGGCATAGATATTGCGGCGGCGCTCATGGGCACCTTGGGTGTAGACAATCAGGTCGCCTTTAGGCAGGAGCTCATCGGCCATTTCGATAGCTGAGCTAAGCACGCCGCCTCCATTGTTGCGGAGGTCCAGTACCAGATGTTTCATACCTTGCTGGTTGAGTTGGAGGAGCGCATTGTGGAACTCGCTGGCAGTGGTTTCGGAGAAACGGGTGACAAGGATGTAGCCAGTTTCATTGTTAATCATCACGCAAGCAGGGATGGAAGCATGGTGGATAACATTGCGCTGGACCTTGCGGTAAACGAGATTAGAAGAGCCTTTGCGCTGGATGCCGAGGGTGACGGAGCTGTTGCGAGGGCCGCGGATAAGGCCAACGATGGAAGAGGGGTCCTTGGTCATGCCGGCGCCAGAGACTAGGGTGGAGTCGACATACATAATGCGGTCGCCGGGGTGGATGCCTGCGCGGGAAGCCGGACTGCCGGGAATGATGGTAGATGCATACACGGTATCGCCCAAATAGAATAGAGTGACGCCGATGCCCTCGAATTGTCCTTGTACGATTTCGTTTTCCTGGGCGAAATTCTTAGGGGATAGGTAGCAGCTGTGTGGGTCCAGAGTAGAAAGCATGGCATTCATCATCTGGTCGGTAAGCGAATCGTAGTCGATAGGGTCGACATAATAGTGGTCGATCATCTGCAAAAGGCCGTTGATGCGGTTGCCCATTTGGGAGCTGAGCACTTGCTGCTTGTTGAGGCGTGGAGTGAACAACACGCCTACCAGCAGGCCGACGACCAGGGCTAGCAGAACTACACCGAGTGAATAAGTGGTTTTTCTATTAGACATAATCGACAAGATAACGTAACTTAGGAATAATTATTGTTTATGTTCGATACCGAGTCGTTGGAAGGCCAGTTGGAGAATCTCGTTGTGGTCGAAAGCTAGGGGAGGGATTTGGTCGAGCGAAAACCAGCGTGCCTCGCTGGCATCGTCGGCACCTGCCACTTGAGCCATAGGCACCTCGGCGAGGAAAGCCACCGTGATGGTGCGGCCGCGGGGGTCGCGGTTGACAGCGCTAAAACTCTTAAGCTCCTCGAAACGGGAGGGCGTGGCCAAACCGGTTTCTTCCATCAGTTCGCGGCGAGCGCATTGTTCTAGGGTTTCGTCCATTTCGAGGAACCCCCCAGGGAAAGCCCACATGCCGGCAAAGGGGTCGTTTCCCCGTTTGATAAGGAGCAAGCGTCGGGAGCCGTCGGGATTGATGCCGAAGATAACGCAATCGGCTGTAACGGCAGGACGAGGATATTTGTAGGTGTACATGAGGAATATCAATTTTTAATAATCAGCAGACCCAAAGCAGTGGCAGCGATGCATAGGCACAAAGACGCAGCCATATAGAGGAGCCCCATGGCGAGGTTGCCCGAGCGCAGCAGGGAGAGCGATTCTAACGAAAAAGTGCTAAAAGTTGTAAACCCTCCGCAGAAGCCGGTAACCAAAAGGAGTGCTAGGGAGGCATTGGGCTGTTTTGCCAACCATGCGGTGCAAAGGCCGATGATGAGGCATCCGGTAAAGTTAGCTGCCAGGGTGTGGATGGGGAATCCCCCCCATTCGGCAGCAAAGCGCTTTAGCCATAAGGATAGTCCCCAGCGGCCGATGCTTCCACATCCGCCGCCGAGAAAAACCATAAGTATGTTGGTCCAAGGGTTCACGATAGCTGAATCAAAGCGTGGGTGTCCATTTGCTACTTGCAGATAGCGAGAGACGAAAGTTATTAGATTTCGTAAGTGGCACCGTCCTTGCCGTCCTTCACGGTTACGCCCAAAGCGGCAAGAGCATCGCGGATTTTGTCGCTAGTGGCCCAATCCTTATTGGATTTGGCGGTAGCGCGCATATCGAGAATCATCTGCATGAGACCATCGATGAGAGCGGTGTTGTCGCTGCTGGCCTCGTCGCGCAGGCCCATCACTTGGAAAACGAAGATGTCCATTACCTCCTTCAGCTCGTTGATATCGGCCTGTGTAAGGGTGGCCTTGTGGTCGTAGACGGTATTGATGACTTTGGCCATGTCGAATAAGTGGCTGATGACGATGGGTGTGTTCATATCGTCGTTCATGGCATCGTAGCACTTTTGGCGATATTCCTTGACGTCTACGCTGCTGTTTTTGGAAGGTTGCAGACGGTTGAGGTTTTTATAGGCTTGCATGAGACGGTTGTAGCCTTTTTCGGCAGCGATGAGAGCCTCGTTGCTGAAGTCAACAGTGCTGCGGTAGTGAGCCATGAGGATAAAGAAGCGTATGGTCATGGGGGAGTAGGCCTGGGCCAGCATCTGATTGCCGTCTTTGTCGAGATGGCTGCCGGAGAAGAATTCATCGAGGGTGATGAAATTGCCCAGGGATTTGCCCATTTTTTGCCCATTGATGGTAATCATGTTGTTGTGCATCCAATATTTGCAGGGGCCGTGGCCGCAAACAGAGGTTTGCTGAGCGAGCTCGCTCTCGTGGTGGGGGAACATGAGGTCCATTCCGCCGCCGTGGATGTCGAACATCTCGCCTAGGTATTTGGTGCCCATGGCGGTGCACTCGGTGTGCCAGCCAGGGAATCCTACACTCCAAGGGGAGTTCCAACGCATGATATGTTCGGGAGCAGCTTTTTTCCAGAGGGCGAAATCGGCAGTGTCGTGCTTCTCGGATTGGCCGTCCAGTTGGCGGGTGGTGGAGAGCATTTCGTCGATGACGCGGCCGCTGAGACGTCCATAGGATTTGAAATGGTCGTGATACTTGCGCACGTCGAAATACACGCTGCCCTCACTCACATAAGCAAAGCCGGCATCGATAATTTTCTGAACCAATTCGATTTGCTCCATGATATGGCCGCTGGCGTGGGGCTCGATGCTGGGGCGGAGCACATTGAGGCGGTCCATGGCAGCATGGTAGCGGTTGGTATAGTATTGAGCCACCTCCATGGGCTCGAGCTGCTCGAGGCGAGCCTTCTTAGCAATCTTATCCTCGCCTTCATCTGCATCGTGTTCGAGGTGTCCCACATCAGTGATGTTGCGAACGTAGCGAACCTTGTAACCGATATGCTGGAGATAGCGGTAGAGCACATCGAAAGTGATGGCCGGCCGGGCATGGCCCAAATGGCCGTCGCCATAAACGGTAGGACCGCAAACATACATACCCACATGGTCGGGAGTGACGGGGGTGAAAAGCTCTTTCTGATGCGAAAGTGTATTGTAAATCAATAATTGTTGCATAATAACTATAATATTTATAAAGTGCAAAGATACAACTTTTTTTTCATTACAAAGAAAAAAAGTCGTGGTGGATGATAGAAGTATATCCATAAGCGGTACTTGTGATAATGGGTAAGGATAAAACTTTTGTGCTATTTTTCAAAAAAATCGTATCTTTGCATCTGGATTCCGAGCGGAATGGAAATCGTTAGGGGTGCTGCAACTAGTTGTGGCTGAGATTACACCCTTGACCTGATCCGGATAATGCCGGCGGAGGAAAATGATTATGAAACACAAAAAAAGTACAGTTTTGAGTCTTGCAGCCATGGGCTTGCAGCTCGCAGTCTGCTCTTCGGCCATGGCCCAGCAGCCTGCCCAGACAAAAGACACCGTAAAGGTGCTCAACGAAGTTTTAATTAAAGATTCACGCGTTGGCGAGAAATCGCCTTTCACCACGTCTAATCTCGACAAGAAACAGATTGCCGAGACCAAGACCGAAATCAGCATACCCTATATGCTGGAGCTTCAGCCTTCGGTAGTGGTAAGCGGTGAGAACGGCAAACTTGGCGAAACCTCGATGCGCATACGTGGTGTTGATGCTACTCGTATCAACGTGAACATCAATGGTATTATGCTCAATGACCCCGAGAGCCAGAGTGTGTTCTGGTACAATGTGCCCAACCTTGGCGGCATGGCTCAGAGCATCCAGATCCAGCGTGGCGTGGGTGCTAGCAATGGTGGCAGCTCTTTTGGCGGTGCCATCAACCTGCAGACCCTCAATGCTCGCAACCGCCCCTACGGCGAGGCCGGCATGAGCTACGGATCGTGGAACACCCGCCAGTATGATATCAGCGCCGGTACCGGCATCACTAAGAGCGGCTTTGCTTTCGATGTGGCCTACAACGGACAGACCACCGACGGCTTTGTGCGCAACGGTTGGGCCGACCAGCAGAGCCTGTTCCTCAGCGGTAGCTATTATGGCGAGCGCTCGCTGCTGAAGGCTGTGGCCATCATCGGCAACCAGCACACCGGCATTACCTGGAATGGTGAAGATGCCTCGGTGCTGGACGAAAATCCCCGCTACAACAGCGCCGGCGAGTATTACGATGCCTTGGGCAATGTGTATTACTACGACAACGAGTGCGACTACTACAACCAGCGTCGCTACCAGCTCTACTACAGCTACCTGCTTAATGATAACTGGAGCCTCAAAGCTGTGGCCGACTTCACCCATGGCGACGGCTACTACGAGCAGTACAAATATAACAAGAAGTATAGCAAGTATGCAATCGACAAGAGCGGCAAAAGCGATTTCATCACCCGCAAGCAGATGCTCAACAGCGCCTACACCGGCAATGTTTCGGCCAACTACAATGGCGACAAGCTGTCGGCTTCCTTTGGCGAGATGTTCCTCTACTACGATGGCAACCATTTCGGCAATGTGTTGTGGTGCAAAGACTCAGCTGGTTTCGATGAGAATAACTTTGAGTGGTATCGCAACACCGGCCACAAGACCGATGCAACCACTTATGCCAAGTTCGACTATCAGTTCAGCAGTAAGCTGAATATGTATGCCGACTTGCAGCTGCGTGCTATTAACTATGCTATCAATGGTGTGAGCGACGATTTGTTTGATATGGACACCGTCCTCAACTATTTGTTCTTCAATCCCAAGGTGGGTGTAAACTACAACCTCAAGCCTGGCCAGCGCCTCTACCTGGTAGCCGGCATCGCCAACCGCGAGCCTGCTCGCGCCGATGTGAAAGACGCTATTGGTAACATGGTTTGGTACGGTGACCCCTTCAAGATTAAGGCTGAGACGATGCTCGACATCGAGCTGGGCTACAACATCAACACTGGCCGTTTCGCCTTTGGTGCCAACGGCTACGCTATGCTCTACAAGAATCAGCTCACTCCCTCCGGCGACCTCAGCTCCAGCGGCTATGCGCTGATGGAGAATGTGGACAAGAGCTACCGCCTCGGTATCGAGTTGGTAGGCGGCTACCGCGTATGCGACTGGTTCCGTTTCGACGCTAACCTCACCCTCAGCATGAACAAGATTATCGACTACACCTATACCGATATTATCGACGATACTACTGCTCAAAACGTTACTGCCAACACCGACCTGGCTTACTCGCCCAATGTGGTGGGTGCTTGCATTGCCACCTTCGAGCCTATCAAGAACCTGAAGCTGCAGCTCATCGGAAAGTATGTCGGCAGCCAGTATCTCGACAACACCTCGCGCGACTGCTACAAACAGGACGCATATTTCCTACTCAACTTCAAGGCCGGTTATACCTGGCATTTGCGCAGCCACAACGAGATTGAGGCTCAGCTGGTTGTCAACAACCTCCTTGACCATAAGTACCGCATTGGTGCATGGGCTGGCGACTGGAGCGACAGCGGTTGGTACGGCACTTCTTGTGGCTGGTATCAGCAACCCGGCATCAATATGATGGGCCGCCTGGCAGTTCGCTTCTAAGTAATATTTCTCATAAACCGAAAGTGGAAAGAAGTTTCTCAGCCCCTCTTTCCACTTTCTTTTTTTAGCTTTGTATATGGTTGAAATCGTTGCAGCCGCTTTAGGCTTGATCTACATCTTTCTCGAATACCGCGCCAATGCTTGGATGTGGCTTTTCAGCATTGCCATGTCGGTGCTGTATTCGTGGGTTTTCTTTAGTCAGAATATGTATGCCAATTTGTTGTTGAGCATTTATAATATAGGTGTTTCGGTCTGGGGTGTTCGTTCGTGGCTTCAGCATAAGGATGCTGCCCAGGGCGATACTCAGATTCTTACTTTTCCGCGCCGCTGGATGCCCCTTTTGATAGGGGTTATCGTGGTGTTGGTGCCTTTATTGGCCTGGGTGCTGAAGCTTATGGGCGAAACCGAAGCTCCACTCCTCGACGGCCTTACCGCCAGCTTAAGCGTGGTGGGCATTTGGATGCTTGCCAAACGCTATAGGCAGCAGTGGCTGTGCTGGATTGTGGCCGACATACTGTATGTGGTTATGTTTGCCCAAAGCGGCATGTGGCCCAGCCTGGTGCTATATGCCGTATATGTAGGTATAGCCATATTGGGTTACCGCCATTGGATACAACTCGAAAAAAACAACCAAGACAGTCGAAAGTAGAGGGTGCATGGCCCTTACAGCCGAATGGGGTATTTGGCCAGGTGTTCGTCGATCATGTGGTCTGGAATAATGGTTTTGATAGCATCAGCCACAATGTTGAGCATGCCCTCGCGAACATAGTCTTGGCGTACAAAGAGCGATACGCGGCGCGTAGGGGTAGGGTTGACGAGCGGGCGCACATTGAGCTGGTCTTCCTGGCGCAGCAGGGGCACATGGAGTTCGGGCAGTACGGTGAACCCATCGTTGGCATTGATCAGGTGTAGCAAGGTGGGGATGTTGCCCGACTCGTAAATGGCGCGGCGGCCCGGCTCTTTGGTCTCAAAAATGTTTACCTGTTCCTGGAAACTGATTTCGTGTTGCAGTACCCAAATACGATCGAGTGGCATGAAATTGCAGTCGACATTCTGCTGTTGGATCAATGGGTCGTGAGGCGACACATACGCTACAAACTCCTCGGTGTATAGCGGTATCTCCAGCAGGCTTTCAATCTCATGTGCTATGGACATAATGCCCATGTCCAGCTGTGCGGTCTTCAGCTTCTCGATAATGGTGTCGCGATTCATCTCGTAGGCATGCAAGTCGATACCTGTGTGTTGGCGCATGTGCCCGAACATCTTGGGTATGATGCAGGGGGCTATAGTGGGGGTGATGCCGATGCTCAATCGTCCCATTGTTTTTTTGCGTTCGCTCAACACGGTTTCTTTAAGTTGGTTGGCATGATAAAGCACGATACGTGCTTTGTCGATAATAGCTTGTCCGGCTTCGGTAGGGCGAACGGGATGGCTGTTGCGGTCGAAGATTACCAGGTCCAGTTCCTCTTCCAATTTCTTAATCATCGAGCTAAGGGTGCTTTGTGTGATGCCCCGCGATTCGGCGGCTTTGACAAATTGGTGGTATTCGTCTATGGCCAGAACGTAGTCTAATTGCTGTAAAGTCATATTGTTTGCATTTGATGTTATGGATTATTTTTATTGTTTTATCGATTGCAAAGATACGTTTTATTTTTTGAATAATGGTTTGATTGGCTATTTATTTTATCAATACTCGGGTATGCAAAATAAATGCTGCTGATTGAAATAATGGATGTATCTTTGCAGCGTGATTTATCACAAATAAAATAACCTATAGTCTCAACCTTAAGTATTGACCAACAATGAAAAACAATTTCAACAATCCGCAAACAAAACTCCCTCGAATGAGTTGGATTAGGCGTAAGGGACGCAATAGCAAACGCCTTCCGTCGAACCGAAAAGAAGAGCTCCAGCCCCTGGCAATGGCTCCGCGTGATGAATTTGGTGGCGAAGTGCAGGACCTCACTACCCATGAGGTGCAAACCTTGGAGTACGACTACTACATGGATTCCTACAACTAGCTGCGTTTTCCCTAGTCCTATGCCCCGAAAGCCATGCCGCAAAGCGTGGCTTTCGCTGTTTCAGGCACAATGTGTTGATAGTTATGTTGCCTTTGGTATGGACGAACTTGATGATTATTGTGTATGGAACAATTTGCTGGCTGAAATAATTCAACGCGGAAATAATATTCGGCTTAAGCAGATATACCGCCCCTGCGATTCAACCCACTCAATTCTGTATCAGGAGGCTATGGTTTCACTTTCATCCATTATTAATGATTCATTTGGGTGGATGAAAAGAAGAAGCCTCTCACTCATTAGACTGAACGAAATCCTCTCAACTGGTCGGGCAGATTCACTTATTACCTCACCCATAGAATTCCTAGATAAGCCCCACCCAAAAACCTCCAACCAATTTGCCCCAATCAGCAAGTGCCATAGTAACTCAGGGGTAACGCAGGAGTGGCTCCGTCGTTTATCCGTTCCAGAACGGACATACAGCGGACCATCTACGGATCTACTCCTAAATCTGTACTGATTCACAATAGATTACAGAATATTTCCAAAGGTTGAACGATTGTTCCAAATGATGGCAAAAAGGGAATCAACCCCCAAAAACAAGGCGCGAAATCATTTTTTTGGGGTACCTACCATACATTAATTCTTCCAACGAGTTGGAACAAAATAATACCCCCCTTTCTTTAAGCAGGAAAGGGGGGAGGTATAACAAAAGTTTGAAAAGTCGACGAAATCAAATCATCATTTTGAGGAGGTCTTGGCCGATATCGTGGCGGAAATAGGCATCTTTCCAGTTGATTTTTGCTAGTTCCTGATAGCTTTTCAGCAGGGCTACGGGCACACTTTCAGCCATAGATGTTACGCACACCACGCGTCCGCCATTGGTGAGCACCTGGTTGCCGGGGCCCATTTTGGTGCCGGCATGGAATACTATCGAACCTTCTACCTGGTCCAGACCGCTGATGGGGAGGCCTTTTTCATAGTGTTCGGGATAGCCGCCAGCCACCATCATCACACAAGCTGCTGCACGGGGGTCGATTTCGAGCGGGGTTTGATTGAGGTTGCCATGCCAGGTATGGATAAACAGGTTTACCACATCGCTCTTGATGCGGGGGAAGACGCTTTCGGTTTCGGGGTCGCCCATGCGCACGTTGTATTCAATTACGTAGGGGTCGCGCTCGCCGTTCTCGTTCATCACGGCCATCAGTCCTATAAAGATGAATCCCTTATAGGGTATCTCCTCTTGATGAAGGCCTTTGACGGTGGGAATCACAATGCGCTCTTCCACTTTGCGCATAAACTCCTTGTCGGCAAAATGCACGGGGCTGATGGAGCCCATGCCGCCTGTGTTGAGGCCGGTGTCGCCTTCGCCGATGCGCTTATAGTCTTTGGCGGTGGGGAGTATCTTGTAATGTTTGCCGTCGCTGAGCACAAATACGCTCAGTTCCACGCCGCTAAGGTATTCTTCTATCACCACTTTTGCCGAGGCTTGGCCGAATTTGCCGTCGAGCATGCTGGCCAGTTCCCTTTCGGCTTCGGCCAGATTGTCGATAATCAGCACTCCCTTGCCGGCTGCCAGGCCGTCGGCCTTGAGCACGTAGGGGGCCTTAAGCTTGCGAAGGAAGTCGATGCCCTCTTGTAGGTTGTCGGCCGTGATGGTGCGATGGGCTGCGGTGGGAATATGGTGGCGTGTCATAAACTCCTTGGCGTAGTCCTTGCTGCCTTCGAGCATGGCACCCTGTTTGCTGGGGCCGATAACCATGATATTGCGAAGCTCGTTGTCGGAGGCAAAGTAGTTGGTGATGCCAGCCACCAGCGGAGCCTCGGGGCCTACCACAAGCATGCGGATGCTTTTCTCCAGAGCAAAATTCTTTACGGCTTCGAAGTTAGTAGGGTCGATATCCACGTTTGTACACTTTGCGATGGTGGCGGTACCGGCATTTCCGGGAGCTACAAAGAGTTGTTTACATTGTTTGCTTTCGGCTATTTTACAAGCAATTGCATGCTCGCGTCCGCCAGATCCAAGGAGTAAAATGTTCATTGTATTGTCTATTATTTTATTTTGCAAAGATACAAAAAAAAGTGCAAATGTAATGTTTTTTTATTTGATGGCTTTCAGCAGCTGCTTTTTGTTGCTCGAGAAGGAAAGCACATCGGTGGTTTTATAGTAGTTTTCTGGGTCGACGCAATAGCGGTAGGCAAAGAGCAGAAATTCCAGCTTATCGCTGTCGAAACTGAATTCTTGGGCCATCTGTATGGCGTGCTGGGTGCGGATGGCTTTGCCCTTGACAAAGGTTTTGGCCAGGTTCATTCTGTCCGAGGCAAAGCTCACCTTGCGCATCCTGTCAATGATGTCGCGCACATCGCTGTCGGTGGCATGGTGGTGGCCTTTATAGTGTCGGTTGTTGGCATCGTGCACGTCGTTCTGTTCGTGGTGGTGGTTGTTGCCGTAATGGCCCCCATTGTGTGCCGGCAGGCTGGGCCCTACCTGGGTGCCAGGGGTGTAGGGGGTGGGAATGATGGTGCCATCGGAAGTCATTATGCGCAGGCGGTCCTCGCGCGGGGAGTAGCTTACCAGATAGTCTTGATGCTGGGCATAGATGTATTCCACGGTGATGTGGGCCACCCGGTCGACGGGTCGCACCAGCCGCACGGTAATGTCGTGAAGCCCCTGCGCCATGTTGCTGAGGATGTATTGCCGCTGCGACCCCTGCTGCGCCAAGTCGCCGTAGGGTTGCCCGTCAACGTATACCATGAATATCTCGCTGTTCTGGGCAGTCAGGTGGATGCAGCCTTCGGCCAATGAGTTGCCCGGTATCTGTGCCATCATCATGGCGGGCATAAGCAGACCCAGGATGGCGGCGATTAGCTTTTTTTTCATATAATGGCAGTATTGAGTTTTGTAGTAAAAAATCCGTATATGATGTTTTTTTTTCCTAATAACGAATATTCCCGCTATTTATTGCAGTATTTTTCAAGCAAGCCCGAGCGTGCTGTGTCATTTTTCACTCCAAAAATGGTCATTATCGAAAAAAATCGTATATTTGCAAATCGAAGTCGGCAGACTCCGACTATTGAAAATTATAATAATTAATTAGTTACTATATACC
>JAGHRY010000083.1 GCA_018066145.1 Candidatus Colimorpha merdihippi
CTATTAAACATATTAATTAACAACTATTTACAATGAAAAAACTGCGTCTTATCGTATGTTTCGTAGCCCTGGCAGCCGTATCTATGGGTTCGGTATGGGCTCAGAAAACCTACCAGTACAAGACCTATCCCAACGACCCCCTCGGCGTGAGAGAGTATACGTTGGACAATGGTCTGAAAGTGTTTATGAGCGTTTATAAGGATGCTCCCAAGATTCAAACCTATATCGCTGTGCGTGCCGGTTCGAAGAACGACCCCCACGAGACCACCGGTCTGGCCCACTATCTTGAGCACATGATGTTCAAGGGCACCCAGAAGCTGGGTACCACCGATTGGGAGAAGGAGAAAGTGCTCATTCAGAAAATCGAAGGCCTTTTCGAAGGCTACCGCCAGGTTGAGAACGAGCAGCTCCGCGCTCAGATCTACCACCTTATCGACAGCCTCAGCTATGAGGCTTCCAAAATTGCTATCGCCAACGAGTACGACAAGGCTATGAGCGCTATCGGTTCCACCGGTACCAACGCTTTCACCAGCAACGACTACACCATGTATGTGGAGAATATCCCCAACAATCAGCTGGATACCTGGTGCGAGATTGAGGCCGACCGTTTCCAGAATCTCGTGCTTCGTCTGTTCCACACCGAGTTGGAGACCATCTATGAGGAGAAGAACATGAGCCTTACCAAGGACAACCGCAAGGCCAACGATGCCATGTTCAACGCCCTCTTCCCCCACCACCCCTACGGCAACCAAACCACCCTTGGCAGCCAGGAACACCTGAAGAACCCTTCGATGCTCAATATCCGCAATTTCGTGGCTCAGTACTATGTGCCCAACAATATCTGCATCAGCCTTGCCGGCGATTTCGACCCCGAAGAGGCTATTAAGATTATCGACAAGTACTGGGGCAATATGAAGCCCGGCAATGTGCCCGCTTTCACCTATGAGAAAGAACAGCCCATCACCAGCGTCATCACCCGTACCGTGAAGGGCCTCGATGCCGAAAACACCATTCGCGCTTATCGTCTCGACAACGGCAACGGCAGCCGCGAAGCTTTGCTGGCTCAGTTGCTCGAAAGCGTGATGAACAACGGCAAGTGCGGCCTCATCGACCTGAACATCAACCAGGAGCAGAAATGCCTTGGCGCTTATGCCGGTTCCTATATCCTCAACGACTACGGCGCATTCATGTTCGGCGGCCAACCCAACAAGGGCCAGACCCTCGAGCAGGTGCAGGCACTCTTCGACGACCAGGTGTCGCTTGTGAAGCTCGGCAAGTTCGAAGACTGGATGCTTGAAGCTGCCATCAACAACATGAAGCTTTCCATCATGAAGCAGGCCGAGAGCAACAACAGCCGCGCCAGCCAGATGGCTTACGCTTTTGTGGAACACCGCAATTGGGGCGATGTGTGCAACGAAATCAACGAGCTCCAGAAAATCACCAAGCAGGATATTGTAGATTTCGCCAACCGTCTCTTCAAGGACAACAATTACGTTATCATCAATAAGATCCAGGGCGAGCCCGATCCTATCCTCAAGGTTTCCAAACCCGCTATTACCCCCATCGAGGTGGGCCGCGAGAACGAGAGTGCTTTCCTCCGCGACATCAAGTCACGCCAGGTTACCCCCATACAGCCCGCATACGTAAACTTTGCCAAAGACCTCCAGAAAGGCAAGCTCAGCAATGGTACAGAGGTTCTTTACGTTCAGAATGTTGAGAATAAGACCTTCAACCTCGTATATCGTTTCGATTTTGGTGCTCGTGCCGACAAGACCATCGACCTTGCTGCCGATGTGCTCGACTACCTCAACACCACCAAACACACCGCTCAGCAGCTGCAGGAAGAGTTCTACAAGCTGGCTTGTAACTACAGCGTAAGCGTTGGTGCCGAAAATATCAACGTAAGCATCAGCGGTCTCAGCGAGAACATGACCAAGGCCATGGCCCTGGTAGAGGAAATCATCACCGACTGCCAGCCCAACGAAGAGGCCCTCCAGATGATGGTGGCCCGCATCCTCCAGGGTCGCGAAAACGGCAAGCGCAATCAGCAGCGCTGTTTCTCCGCTTTGGCTAACTACGGTATTTATGGTGCCGACAACCCCACTACCGACCAGCTCAGCGCCGACCAGCTTAAGGCTTACACCTGCAAGCAGCTTACCGATGCTATGCACAACCTCTTCAACTACAAGCACCGTGTGCTCTACTATGGTACCGAGAACCTCAAAGACCTCCAGAGCATTGTCAACAACAACCACAAACTGGTCAAGAAGTTCGAGAAGAACCCCGTGAATAAGAAATTCACCCCCAAGGCCGTTAACGAAAACGTTATCTACTTTGTTGACTACAACGCTAACCAGACCTACATGCGCGAATACTTCCGTGGCGAGAAATTCAACACCAAGAACAGTCCCGTTATGAATGTATTCAACGAGTACTTCGGCGGCAGCATGAATGCTATCGTTTTCCAGGAAATGCGCGAGAAACGCTCCCTCGCTTACAGCGCACAGAGCTTCTATAGCACTCCTGGCGATAAGGATGGCTATTTCACCAACAACGCTATCATCGCTACCCAGAATGATAAGCTCATCGACGCTATGAACGCCTTCAATCTCCTTTTCGACGAAATGCCTGTGGCCGAAGCCAACTTCCAGCTGGCCAAGGACGCTATGATCAACGAGATTCGCACCGCTCGCACCACCAAGATGGGCATCATCAACTCCTACCTCGGCTACGAGCGCATGGGCTACGATATGAAGAAAACTCGTGCTCAGGTTCTCTTTGAAGCCTATCCCGCCATCACCATGAAGGATGTTGTCAACTTCAACCACAAGTACATCAAGGGCCAGAAGAAAGTCTACATGTGCCTCGGTAAGGAAGCCGACATGAACTTCAACGAGCTCGCCAAGTTCGGCAAGGTGAAGAAACTCACCCTCGAAGAAATCTTCGGATATTAATTTGGTGAACTGTGATTAGTGAGCTGTGATCAGTTATCAGATAGGGGCGGCAGCCGCATTGGTTGCCGCCCTTTTTAATCTCGACAAAATAAAAAAAAGGCTGCGATAACGGAGCCCAAAATCTAAATTCATTTTATATTATGCCACAATTTCGTACCGCCACACCCAACGATGTGCCACTCATCCTTTATTTTATCAAAGAGTTGGCCGTTTATGAAAAAATGCTCGATGAGGTGGTGGCTACAGAGGAAATCCTCACGGAATGGATTTTCAACAAACACAGCGCCGAGGTGATATTTGTACTTCACGAAGGCAAAGAAGTCGGTTTTGCTCTCTATTTCCACAATTTTTCAACCTTTGTGGGACGTGCCGGCCTCTATCTTGAAGACCTCTATGTGATGCCCGAATACCGCGGCATGGGCTATGGCAAGGGACTGCTGCGCCGGCTGGCCCAGATTGCCGTGGAACGCGGCTGCGGCCGAATGGAGTGGGTATGCCTCGATTGGAATAAGCCCAGCATCGATTTCTATCGTTCCTTGGGAGCCCAACCCATGGACGACTGGACCATCTACCGACTGGCAGGCGAGAGCCTGAAGCAGATGGCAGAAAAGGCGTAAGCCGATAGTGCGTGTCGGCATTGACAGGATTGATTCGGGGTGAGGCCGACAGCCGGCATTCATGTGGGTTGTTTCGAGGGTGGCCGACAGTCGGCATTCATGTGGGTGCAAAATTTTTTTTGCGGGAAAACTTTCTATGTCGAAGAAAATGTTTATCTTTGCACATTCATTTTCAGAAAAGATACGACAATGAAAAAGCTATTTTTGGTTCTTGCATGTTTGCTTTCTATGGCAGAATTGAAAGCCCAGGTAGATGACGATTTTTGGTATGTCACATCCCCGGGTGTCAGAGGCATATATTCCGGACGATTAGGGCGTATTCATCTGGATTATGATGCCTTTTTTGAACCGGCAACGATTGAGAAGACAACCTATTTCGTCAATCCGAATACCAATCAGCTGGATTCAGATTTTTTGGCTGCTCCTCTGTTTTTTAATAATCGGGCCACTACCAATTTGGGAATTTGGTCTTTGGATCAGTATGACTATCTCGTAGGTGTTCATGTCCACTCTTCCGAACTTTTCACTACGCGATTCAGACTCGGTGATTTTGGTATGCTGAAAGGGAGGCAAGCCCTCGGCACCCGATTCCTTATTCCCGTTCCCGACATCCTTCCAGCCCACAGCATACAATCGAATATCGAGCTTATTGCCACCCACGACAGCACCATTGTGCTATTCACTCCAACTGCCGACTTAAGCGACGGCACCGCTGCCGGACAGACTGTCGCCATCCATCTTCGTCGTGGTCAGACTTTTTGGGCGCAGGCTCTCTCGGATGAGAGCGACAGCCAGTTGGGCGGATCTTCGATCATTTCCAACTACCCGATTGTTGTGCATGTGACCGCTACCGACATTGTAAACCCCGATTTCCCTACCTCCTTGACGCCAGTGGTTATTGACGATCAAATCCTGCCCGAAGATAATCTAGGCAAATCCTATGCCATCGTCACCAATGGCGACAATTCTGTTATGAATGCCGACTACGCTGCTGTTTATGCTACTGGCGACAACACGGTTGTTACCCTCAACGGCGAACCGCTTTCACCAACCCTCAGCAGGGGAGAACATTTGGTTGTGCTTCTGGCGGATACCATCAATTTCCTGCAGGCCAACCACCCGATATCGGTTTTTCATACCATCTGCCGCAACGGCGACTATGATGGTGCCACTGTTCATCCTTTGGGATGTGGCGGCTCCCAGATGGCTAGGTTGAGATATCCTTTTGCATCGGAACTATACATTGTAGCGCCTACCGACTATATCAACCAATTTCGCGTCTCAACCAATCCTGCCCATTTTGACCATCCATTTCGCCCGGTGCCGGGCAACAGCGCCTATTCCTGGACGATTTTTCATAATAGCAACTCGGGTGAACCCATCATGACCAACGACTCTTGCGCGTTCCAATTATGCTATATCGAACAGGCCGAAAATCGCACATTTATCACCTATCCTTCGGCATTCGCCAGCCCCGCCGATCCTTACTTTCGGATGGATACTACCGATTTCTGCAGTTACAATGTCGTCAGATTCGACCATGCCAACCATAATCTCGAGCAGTTCGAAATCCATGGTCCCCACAACATCCATCTTTCTTCTTCCGAATCACTTTCTTTCGTTGCTACCGACACCAGCTACTCGGGGTGGTATTACATCAGTGGCACAACCGCCCCTGGCTGTTACAACACCATCGACACTTTTTATGACTCGATTTACATCACTATTTACGATGCTAATGTCGTGTCTCGCTACGACACTATTGTCGAAAATCAGTTCCCGTGGACCTACTTTGGATATACTTTCACTCACCCGGTAGATACCATCATTACACTGCCGACAGACGACAATATCTGCGACACAGTGGTTCTCTACCACCTTTTTGCATACCCCAATATCTATGACACCATACGCTATTATATTTGCGACGGCGAGCTTCCTTTTGTTTATCAAGACGATACCCTTAGGGGCGAGGGCACCCTTCGCTACGTTTACGAAGGGATGAATGGTGTTGACAGCAATGTGGTCGTAAGCCTGCATGTGGTGCCGTCCACCGAAGTCTACATCTATGACACGATTGTTGATAGCCAGCTGCCTTGGTATGCTCTCGACACCGTTTTTACCGACACTGTTTCGGACTACCTCTACCGCACTTATAATGAGGCAGGGTGCGACAGTGTGGTTCATTATTCGCTCTACATCTTTTGGGGAGGCGACCACTGCGACACTTCGCTCACATACCCTAATGTGGTGACCCCTAACGGCGATGGCATTAACGACCGTTTCGTTATTGGAGGCTTGCTGGAGAACCATTGTTTTAGGTATAACGAACTCACCATTTTCAACCGTGAAGGGAATGCGGTTTATCACAAGCGAAATATCACCAGCGAATCCGACTGGTGGGATCCTTCGGCACAACATGCTCCCGCCGGCACCTATTTCTTTATCTTCAAAGCCCATGGCATCAATATTCACACCATGCATAATGGAGCCATCGAGGTGCTTCGGTAAATCTGCAAGTGAGTCGATAGCAATAATGAAACAGCCCAACGATTGCCGCTGGGCTGTTTTTATTATCAAGAGGAAAGAGATTATTTCTGTTCCTTAGCTTTCTTGAGCATCATCTCGGCGAGGCCGATGCGGTAGCCGTGGTTGAAGAACATGATTTCGCCGGCTTTATTGACGAGTGCCACCAAGGGGTAGTCGCCACGGAGGTCGAGGGCTAAGGCCTTGATTACCTGTTTTTCGATGTCGCTGCCGGGCTCGGAGGTTACACAGTAGGTGCTGGCAAGATTCCAACTAGCAGCGTTGGCGCTAGCGGGAGCCACAAGGTGAATCTTGCCGCCCCATTGCTGATACTCCTTTTGGAGCGACTGGAGCTCTTTTACCAGGTGTTTGCTGGGCTCGCGGTAGTCGCCCATAAAGCAGAATATCATGCCTGTTTCGCCAGCATAGTCGGCCAGCGTGGTAGAGCCTAAGGCCATTTTGGGGTCGAGGTTGCCATATACGCGATGCTGCATGGTGTCTTGACGCAGCACAATCTCGCGGGTGACAGTGCCATTGTCGGCCACATTGAAGAACTCCATGTGCGAGAGCACGCTGCAGTCGTCCAAACGGCGGCCGGTGCTGAGGCAGTAGTAGCCAGGCTCCACAGCAATGGTGGCGGGGAATGTGGCCATGCGGGGGTCGTCCTCGAAATCGTAAGTCACAAAGTCGCCATCCTCAAACTTTTGGATAGTAAAGTGGGGGTAATACACCGGCACTTTGGGGTCGCTGCCCTTATAGGTGAGGGTGAGCTTGGCCGTGGGCTGCACGGGTGTATCGTTGGAGAATGTGAGCTTTTCCCAAGCATTGTCGCGATAGACAAAGATAGTATTGGTAGCATTGTCGAGATATGCCGGGAAGAGCAATGCACGGCAGGCAGCCACGAAGAAGATGTCGCGGCTGTGGGCATCAGCATGGCGCAGCTGATACACACCCATGGGCGAGATGGGGCAGTTGTAGTAGTTGCCGGTATCGTCCACAGCAATATTTTGGATGGTCCACTGTTTCAGCACATCTACATCGGTGATGCCTTGAAGTTTTTCGGCTAAGGGCTTACGCCAGTCTCGGATGAGCTCGTTGCTGATGCGGGCAGGCATGAGGCCCTGCTTATAGACATCATACGAGACTTCGATGATGCGACCTGCCTGGGTAGTTCTACCAAAGTCAAAATCAGTAAGCTGAGCTTCGAACATCTCTGCGGGTACATCGCGCAAATCCTTATCAGAATATGACTTCAAGTAGTCATAAATGTGGTCGAATGCCCTTGTTCCACAGAAATAATTATTGATAAACTTAATCACCTCGGCATAGTTGCCTTCCGATTTCTGGATAATCTCCCACAGCTGTGCATCTGTGAAGATGCCAGCGCCGCAGTTGTGTTTGTCAACTAACTGAAGGTAATTCTCCTGAGTGGGGAAGGTGGCCATATAGGCATTGCGGATGGAGTCTTCTTGGAGTTTTCTTATCTCGTTGGCCTTGGTCTCCTCGTCGGTAGGGGTCACCTTGGCATCGCCAGCGGCAGGAGGAACAATGTCCATATCCACGGCATACTCTTCGCCCTGCTGATGAGTGAGTTGCAGGGTGACGGCATCCTGCTGGCGCACATCAAGTTTGGCATAGCCAAAGCGGGTGCCGTCAGTGGCCCAAACAAGAAGGTCGCCAAGACCGGTGGTGAGCGAAGCCTGGCCTTCGGCATTGGTCTTATAGGTTGCCAAAGTGTAGTACTCGGCATAGTTATACATCTTAAACTTCACGGTCACGTCCTGCACAGGCTTGCCCTGAGCGTCGGCCACGGTGACGGTGACATGCTTGGTGGGTGCATAGTGGCTGAGGAGGTTCAACTCGCTATAGAGTGCGGTTTCTTTCACCACCTCTTCGTCGCCATTGTAGCGGCCAAAGGCCTTGCTGTGAACCATGAGGCAGCGGGTGCTAGGCACTGAAAACCAACCCATATTGAGCTGGGGATCGGGTTCGCAAGCGCCGAGGAACTTCCATTCGCCATCCACCCATACTTCAACCCATGCGTGGTTGTCGTCGCAGTGTGCCCAGCGGGGGGTGTAGCACTGGCGGGCGGGAATGCCTACGGCACGCATAGCCGTAACGGTGAAGGTGCTCTCCTCGCCACAGCGGCCCAACGAGGTGCGCATGGTGGCCAAGGGGGCAGAGGTGCGGGCATCGGCGGCACGGTAGGCTACGTATTCATGGCACCAGTGGTTGACTTCAAGGGCGGCCTGTTCCATGGTCATATCTTTCACGCGTTCTTTCAGTTCGCGGAACATCACCATGCGGGCAGAGTCGAGATTTTCGTTATTTACACGATACACCAGCACAAAGTGGCGAAAAACATCCTCGGGGATGGATTTGCCCCAAGAGAAGGTGTTGCGGGCGGCAAAAGCAGTACGAATCTGGTCGAGATAGAACTGCTGGTCGTAATCGGCCATGTCGCTATAAGGCATGTAGGCATAGAGGAATTCCAATGCTTCGCGTTCCATATTGCTGAGCGTATCCATGCCGGCAAAGAGTGCATCGGCGCGGCCTGCGGCCAATTGCTGACGATCCAGGAAGTCCTGGTGAACCTGGCTGCGGTAGGTTTTGTCGGTGATAAAATGGGGATTGCGGCAGCAGCTTGCGGTAAGTGCCACCAAAGCCACGAGGGCCAATAATCGGTATACTATTTTGGTCATATCGAATGTGATTGGTTCAGGATTTCATGTTGAGTGATTGGAGTAAAGCCGCCACGGTGTCGGCATCGGTTTCGATGGTGCCGTCGGGCAGGGTGTGTTTGCAGCTGCCGTGCATTTCGGTAACGCCGGTTCGGCTGGCAATCATAGCAGCATTGGCTGGGGTGACGCCGGCTCCGGCCAGGATGGTGATGCGGTTGCCTGCCTGCTGCACCAGCTTGCCGAGGGTGACGATGCCTTTTTCGGCGCTGGGCTGGCAACCCGAGGTGAGGATGCGGTGGCAGCCGCAGCTTATCACAGCTTCCAATGCATCCAGAGGGTCTTGGCTCATTTCGTCGAAAGCACGGTGGAAAGTCACCTCCATGGGTGCGGCCAGCTCCACGATGCGGCGGGTTTTGTCGGTATCGATGCGGCCCTCGGGTGTGAGGAACCCCACCACAACGGCATGGGCGCCGGCTTGGCGGCACATCTCTACCTCGCGGCAGATTTGGTCGAATTCGTCGTCCGAATAGCAGAAATTGCCTTCGCGAGGGCGTACCAGCACATGCGTGCGAAGGCCCAGCTGGTGAACGCAGTAGCGTATATCGTCGGCAGCAGGGGTGGTGCCGCCCACCTCCAGCCGGTCGCATAATTCGATTCGGCTGGCCCCGCCGGCTTTGGCATTGATGGCCGACTGGCGAGAATTGGAACAGATTTCTATAACCATGTTTTATTGATTAATGGGGAATTCTTCATTTTGTCGCGGAATAAGGTGTTTTCCTTCACGCTATTGAGGACGGTTTGGTCGAAGTCGTATTCTTTATTGTTATGGATGCGAACTTCGATGGGGAGGTAGTAGATGGGGAGACCGGCAAGGGCTTCGGTGCTGGCCATCTGCCGCAGGCGGGCAGCATCTTTTTCGGTGGTAATGATGGCTTTGCGCTCGCCCTTGACCTGCGAGTCGAAGGTTTTGCGGATGTGTTTGATGTCGGAAATGGTGTAGTTGTGGTGGTCGGCAAACCTGAGGGGGGTAGTGGGGCAAAGCTTGCGCATGTGCTCCAGCATGGGTTCGGGATTGGCGATGCCGGTGAGGGCTAGCGCCCCGTCGAGGGTGTCGAGGGGTAGGGGAGAACCGCCCATGAGGGGGATGGGGTCGCAGTAGTGGATGTAGCTGAAGAACACCTTTTGGTAAGGCTCGGCATCAATCATCTGCACCATATTGTGGCGGTCGACGGGATTGAGCTTTTCGGGCGATTTGGTAACGATGATGATGTTGGCGCGGAAACGGGCGCTGCGTCCTTCGCGAAGATCGCCGTAGGGCATGATGTGGTCTTTGTAGAAAGGCTTTCCGTATTCGGTCAGCAGAATATTGATGGTGGGTTTTACATAGCGGTGCTGATAGGAATCGTCCAACACCACCAGTTGGGGAGGCTGCTCCTGTGCCAGCAGTTTCTGGATGCCGTTGAGCCTTTTTTCGCACACGGCCACCTGTACCTTGGGAAATTTGCGAGCAATCATGGCAGGCTCGTCGCCGATTTTGGCGGGGTTGTGGGTGCCGTCGTCGACAACATAGCCATGGCTTTTGCGGCGATAGCCGCGACTGAGCATGGCGGTGCGGTAATTGTCGGACAATAAGCGAAGCAGGTATTCCACATGCGGGGTTTTGCCTGAGCCGCCTGCGCAAATGTTGCCCACGCCGATGGTGGTTACTTGCGGGGCCACTTGTTTTTTCAAGCCCAGGTTGAACATCAGATTACGAAACCAAACGCCTACAGCATACCACATAGTCAGAGGCAGCAGAATCCAAGAAATAGTCTTACGAAAGGACATAATAGTGTAATTAATTAATTATTATACATATCCACACGTTCTCGCACACAATATCCAATGCAAAGATACGAAAAATTTCTTGAATGAAGGAAAAAAAGATTGGTAACGCCGCCATCGGCCCCCTCACCGCGCCCCATTGCGAATGGGCGCTTCTTGGGCGATACGTGGGCGATACGTGGGCCTTACGTGGGAGGCAAGGACCCTCGCGGCAAAAAGGCACGCATGCCAGCCGCCTTAATTCCATCGGGCCATAGACCACCCATAACGACGCAAAAAACAGGGCGGCAGCCATGCTGGCCGTTGCCCTGTTTAATAAAATTGTCGGATGGTTAATCCACGTCGTCCATGGTTATGTTAAGGGTGATGGTAGTGATACCGGCGCGCTCAATATGGATAGAGGCATTATCGTTCATTGCATTAAAGAAGGATATTCTATTTCCGGTACCATCCTGAGCGTCTACATAGAATATAATCTTGGTCCAGTCGCCGGGGCAAACCTGTCTGTAGAAGTAGCCATTGCCTCTGAAAAAAAAGGAATTATAGGACGTATAGGCTTTCTCTATATTGGACAATGTGATTTCGCCATTGGCATCCCAAGTGACATCGCAAGAATTTATTACGGTTGGATTGTAGGCCGGGTTAACAGTTCTCATATTGACATCGGATGCAGTGTAGCCTTCGGGCAGGTTGACATAGACCTTCAGTATACCCAAGATGTGTTTGAACTGCATTGTACCAAAGTTTTCTGCACGTCCGACCATGGGCATATAGTAAAGGTTAGTATACGGTGCTCCAACATGGAACGAACCATCAGAATTGATGTGGCTTGTTTCCCTGCTGATTGCATCGGAAATGGCATAGAAAGGTCCTTGTTGGTCGGCGGGGACGTCAGGGATTCCATATTGATGCTTCTGTTCAAGAACAGCCGTCTTGCCATTAGCAGATATTGATGAAGGGTGATAGTTTATAAAGGAATAGCCATTGATATCAGCAAATCCTAGCGCATACACGGCAATATCATTCCAGCCATAGATATGCCAATACATCTGTAGGTCAGCATCAACGTAAAATTTATCGTTGCCAGCCTGCTCGAAGGAGGCGATGAACTTCTGGTTGTTGGTGGTGGACTCTTCCTTCTGGCAGGAAGTGAAACTGAGGGCTGCCACAGCCAGGGCGGCACAGAGAATACTGAGTTTTTTCATGTTCAATCGGTTTTTAAAGGTTAGAAAATTTCGTCACCATAGTTGTAGCTGGTGTTGTGGAATTCCTCCAGCTGGGTGAAGGAGTCGGAGGTGTCGGGGTTGCGATGGCTCAGCACGTAGCCATTCTCCACTTTGCAAAGGACCAGTCG
>JAGHRY010000169.1 GCA_018066145.1 Candidatus Colimorpha merdihippi
CTATATTATTTATCAATCCATAAAAAAACTGTATTCGCAAACCCTCATTATCAGGTGGAATTGCATATACTCAAGTGTTACTTTCAGTCCTTGCAAAAAATGTATTTCAATATTTTTATCAGATATAAGCTATCGCCCTCCCAAAAGCCAATTCGCTTTTTTCTCAACCATCAAGTGGAATCCCACACAACATGCAACAACAAAAACCGAAAACAATATCGAGACACCATATCCCGAATCAGGTCCGGCATAGCTTCCCCATAACCTTATTGGAATGGCCTGGAATCCGACAATACTAATCGAGCACCTCGACACCAATTTTACTAACTTCGATTCCTTTTTTATAAGGCCCGAAAAACATAATAGCATCAGCGAGCCGATGATTCCGTTCGAATAAAACAACACCATATTAAGCCATTCATACGAAGTCCTACCAAATCGGAACCCCATCATCGACACTTTGCCATTAATACTTGATATAGCTATAGTAGCTATCAAGCATAGCAATCCTATGAGTACGCCGTACCTGTTATTTACTGCCGCATCTATAATCCTCCTGCCGTAATATCCAGCCAGATAGAATGGCATCGCCATCATAGCGGAGCCTAAAAAGAAATAATTCTTTCGCGCTACAACAAACAGAACGAATAGCAGAATTATTGGCACCGACCAGTATTTCGGTTGCTTAATAAAGAAATTGCCCAATATTCTAACAAAGAACATTGCAAGCAAAAACCAAATAATCACATTTGCGGTAATTGATTTCCCATACACAATGTTCCTAGCAGTATTATACAGCGTATCAAGCGACAGACTATGATTTTTAACCACAAAATACAAATACCCTATCACGATGAAAAAACAGAACGGCACCAGCATTCTCTTAGCCATTTTCAATATCAGCGGAACAGTTTCTGCATTCCTATGCAGATACCCGCTAACCAAAAAAAAGAATGGCATGTGGAAAGCGTATATATATAAATTTACGTCAGAGCCAGACGGGTACAAATGGCCGAAAACAACCAATAACAATGCAATAACTCGCGCCAAATCTAAAAATACAATTCTATTACTCATACTCACAACAGCCACTCAATCTATACCCCGACAACCTGGAAACTGGAACATTCCACCGATCAACCAACATTTTTCACTTTAATCACATCTTTCTGTGCCGTAACATGGGGCATAAAACGACGCATGAATGGAATCAGCACCAACCCATAGGTCATCAACACGATAGTGCACATGATAAAGCTGATTTTCTCAGGTATGTGAAACTGGTCCGTCAGCATTATGAATATGCATATTAGCAGTACATGGGTAACTAATATCATTATCGAATACCTCCCGTACATACTCAATACAGGAACTTTCTTAACAGCCTTTGAGATCATTAATATCCCAAAAATCCCCAAACATGCTCCTGGATATGCTATTATCAACTGTCGTAATGAGGAAATACGCATATTCGGATCATTCAACGACAACCCAAATCTGGCAACAGCCCAAAAGCAAACAAAACCAATTATAGCATATACTATCGCATACTTGTCGCTTATATTGGCATGTAATAAATTCGTATGCCTAAAGACAAAATATCCCAAACAAAAATGGGGCATGTAATACAATGTCTTATGCATAAACAAAGGCAATTCCAATCCAGTTGAAATCAGATAACATCCAACCCCGCCACACATAAGGGAAAGGGCGGCAAGTATCCATAACTTATATCGACCACATTTATTGGCAATAATGCTAACGACATAAAAGATTATATTTACTTCGAACAAACTGAGCAGAAACCATATCGCCAGATTGGGATATTCATGATACACAAATATCTGCATCATTGCATGAATTGGATCAAAACGATGCGCCCGAGGTATTTTCCACCCCAATGATAGAAACAATATAATGCTGAGCGACACCGAAAAGATGTACCAAAAAACAAAGGGAATCAGCAGCTTGTTCGTTTTACGCTTGACAAATTCAACAAAGCCGCCGTATGTTTTAAAGAACACTCCTGATAGGAAATAGTACAATGGCATTCGAAACACCCGTCCATAGTTATTGAACACACAAGGATAGCCGTAATATTCTGTTAAATGGAATACTACAACCAATAGAATGCAAATGCCTTTGGCCAGGTCTATATACTCTATTCTGCCTGTTTGCGAAGTCATTTTTTCAAATTAACTCATTCAACTTTAATCACATCTTTCTGCGCAGTAACATGGGGCATAAATCGGCGCATGAAAGGAATTGCCACAAGTCCATATGTAAAAGTTATCATGGAATTGATAATAAAACTATAGATCTTTGGGATTCCCAATCGTTTTAACGTAAAATAGATGATTGCAACCACTAGCAAGTGGGTCACCAACAGCATGATAGAGTAACGACCATACAGACTCACCACCGGCAGCCGCTTGATAGATTTTGACAAAAACAATATTCCAGCAATGCCCAACCAAGCAGCTGGATAAGACATCAGGATTTGACTTGTGCTTTCGATTTTGCTGCCGGGCTCCGTCAACCCCATTCCCCAATGGGCGATTGCTGTCATAAGGGCAAAGGCTGTAATCGATATTACCCAATTGTACTTATCATACTTGTTCGGTTCCAGTATTTTAGTATTCCTAAAGGCCAGATACCCCAAACAGAAACTTGGAAAATGATACAATGTATTGTACAAAAATAAAGGTAGGCTGATATCCGTGCCTTTCACTACAATAGCTATCGCCCCGCACATCAACGACATCGTAACTATTGCCCCTATTCGATAGCGACCAAATCTATTGGCTATCAAGCTAATCACATAAAATATCACATTACTTTCGAACAAACTGATCAAAAACCATACTGGCAAATTCGGTACAGAATCATAGTGAAACACCTGCAGAAGTGCCGGAATAGGTTCGTAGCGATGCGAACCCGACAGCTTCCATCCGAAGAAGAAATACATCACTATGCTCAATCCCACACCTACTAGATACCAGAACGTAAACGGTATCAGCAGTTTGTTTATCTTTCGCTTGATGAAATCCCAAATGCCGCTATATGTTTTGAAAAAGAGTCCAGATAGAAAGAAATACAATGGCATCCGAAACACCTTTCCGACATTATTAAAAACGCAAGGATACTTGTAAGTCTCTGTAAGATGGAATATTATGACCAACAAGATGCAGAATCCTTTGGCCAGGTCGATATAGTCCACTCTAGGACGGGTTGAAGCACTCATATTAACTTACGATTATCAAACTACTTTTTCCCATACTTGACTCGTTCGAAGCGAGCACTCTTAACTTCTTTTACTCCCATAGCCGATGCCACCCAACCTATTATACGGCTGGCATTTACATAACCAAACAGATGTCCGACCAAAACATACAAGCAATATAGCTTATGGCTGTGGCGATATCGAGGGCTATGTCCTGTATGCGGTATCTCTTGGGCTCGGCGCAAACAATACTTGCCTTCGGCAGCCATACCATTGGCAAAATATTTGTCGGCTTGAGTAAAATACTTTTGCGAAAGAATGGTGCTTAACCGACTGGGACCGGTGCCATACTTTTCCTTCACCATACTCCAAAATGTGTCCAAACGATAAACCACGTCGGACAACATCGGCATCGTTGAAGTATAATGGGTTGTAATTCGCGTTTCGGACTCATACGAGCGATACTGATAAATTTTACCCGGTTTATACACAAATCGTACCCCCGCCATAGACAGCGAAAAATGAAGAAACGATTCCTGGCCGCGGCGAAGCCGCACATTGAATCCTTTTACTTTCTCAATCCACTCGCGCCGATGAAGCGGTGTTCCGGTAAGCATGAACCAATGGGCCAAAAACCACGCATCCTGATTGTAATTTGCATATACTTCAGCATCGATATGGTTTTCCGCAAAAATATGATCCTCGGCATCCAAATAATCAAAATCGCCAAAAACCACTTCGTCATCAGCCATCTGCGACATCTGTTCCACCTGCATTGCTATTGCATCGGGATAAAGCACGTCATCGGCATCCAAAAATTTCAGATACTTACCTTTCGACTCGGCTATGCCTCGGTTTCTTGCCACGCAGGCGCCTTGGTTCAACTGGCGAAACACCCGCATCCTAGGATCGGCGAAACTGTTCACAATCTGCCATGAACCATCGGTGCTGCCATCATCCACCACCACAAGCTCCAAGTTCTGATAGCTCTGCCCCAATACCGACTGGATGGCTTTAGCCACAAACCGTTCGGCATTATACACCGGCATTATTACACTAACTAATTCCATCGGGAATACAAAATATTACAATTTTTCCACAAGAGAAGCCGGTATGGCAGCTGTAGCCACAGCTATCAGCCCCTCCAGCTGGATGATAACGCGCTTCTCATGTTTGCAGCCCACCTGCATAAACAGGCCTTCGACACCAGCAAAGGGTCCGCCTATCACCCGCACCCTGTCGCCCTTGTGTAAATCCAACTTCAACGGGTCCAGGTAGGCTATCTGTTCTTCCTTGGTTCCTGCCACACGGATGAAACTCTCCATGTCGCGATTGGGCACCACCACCCACGTCCACAATCCCTGTTTCTGAGCCACCATCGGGCGCACATTCGGAATCGTCTGCGTAACACTTACATACTCGTCGTGGTTGGCTCGGACAAAAACATAGCCCGTCAACGCGCAACGCTGAATCCAAATAAAACGCCCCATACGGTCGCGCTGGCGGATTTTTTCCATCGGTACGAAACATTCCAATCCGAATCGGTCCACAAGGGTCGTTCGTACTGTAGTCTCAATACCTCCCCTACACCGGAGAACATACCAGCTTCTCACATCATTCGTCACAAATCATCCTCCTATAATGCTCATCCGGATGCCCATAATGATACACCCGCCCATACCTATATATGTGTTTATACTATTACTTCTCAACTATTTATACGGCGAAGCCACGGTCAGCCACACGTTTTTTTTGAGGGCAGCTGGCCTATTAGAATCAATCTGCAAAGATACGATTTTTTTTTACATATATGCATAAAAATCAGCAAAAACATCTTTTTTTTAAAACAGAAATCGCCCTTGCGAAAATTCACCCCAAATCCTCAACCACCCCCAATGTTGCTTCGAAGTAGCTCCGAGGTAGCTCCGAGGTAGCTCCGACATAGGTCCGACAAACAGTCGGAGCTACCTCGGAGCTACACCGGAGCCACATGGGAACAGGTGGGACGTTTCGGGGACGGCACGAGGTACTGAGGTGAGCGGTTGAGGGCAATCGGTTTGCCTCCATTTTTGCACATTAAGTCATTATTGTTGGCAGGAATTACACTCTTGCCACATCACGCATTTTTGTCTTGAATAAGAGGGTCTCAGGATACTCATCTGGAAAGGAATAACAAACTTTCTTTTTCTATTTTAGAAAAATATCGTATCTTTGCACCCAATATTGCAAATATTAATTTTAGGCCCAAAGTTGTATTTGCACCTTGAATTCAGCATTTTTTATCAGGAAATACTATGAAGATTGGAATAATAAAAGAAACAAAAATCCCGGTAGACAACAGAGTGGCATTAACGCCCAAACAAGTCTCGGCATTGAATCAGCAATTCACAGAACATGAAATTGTTGTGCAAGAAAGTGCTGTACGGGCATTTTCTGATGAAGAATATCGAAACGAAGGTGTTCGGGTGGTTTCGAATGTGGACGACTGCGATGTTCTGTTCGGCATCAAAGAAGCCAAAATCGAAACTTTAATTCCAAACAAACACTATATTTTTTTCGGTCACATGGCCAAAATGCAGGCCTACAACCGACCGCTGGCTTTGGCCATGATTGAAAAAAAACTCACTTTTTCCGATTACGAGTATCTTGTTGACGACAACAACCAACGGCTTTGCGCTTTCGGCTGGTGGGCCGGTGCTGTGGGCGTGTATTACACCTTGCGGGGCTACGGCTTGCGCAGCCACTCCTTCGAACTGCCTAAACCCGACATCAAATTCACCCTCACCCAATTAATTGACAATCTAAAAAGTATAAAACTGCCAGCAGCAAAAGTGCTGGTAACCGGCGGCGGCAGGGTTTCGCAAGGTGCGCAATACGTTTTGAACGAAATAGGGGCAATAAAGCTAGAAGAATCAGCATATTGCGCTCAAAACTCGGTCGAAAAGCTGAGCTACGCCGTGGCAGATGTCGACAAGTTGGTGGTGCGAACTGATGCTGAAGCCTTCGACATGTCTTATTTTGTTAAACATCCGGAAAATCACAAGAGCGACTTTATGCGTTGGGCAGAAGCAACCGATATTCTTATTTGTGCCCATTTTTGGGCTGCCAATGCCCCTGTTTACCTCGACCAAGCCTCTTTGCGCAACAGCCGCAACCGCATTCGAATGATTGGCGACGTTACCTGCGACATTATGGGCAGCGTGAAGTCGACAATTCGTTCCTCGACCCACATGGATCCTTATTACGACTACAACCCATCAACCGAGAAAGAGGAAGCACCTTTTTCTAACGAGAATAACATTACGGTAATGGCTGTCGACACATGTCCCAATGCCCTTCCCATGGACACCAGCGAATATTTCGGTGAGATGCTCATTCAGCACGTTTTCAATCCTTTGCTAAAGGGAGAAGACCTGAAAGTTTTAACCCGTGCCACAATATTCAACAAAGGAAAACTTACCGAAAGATTCCACTACCTCACCGATTTCGTATCTCACGAATAAGGCTTCACAAAAGGGTGTTTTTATCAATTGCCTAAATTCCAGTTACAAGTGCAACACTAAAGTAGAAAAAAAAGAGCACCGAAATTTGGTGCTCTCTGGCAAAGTGACTACTTTTTGTGTTGAATCTATGGGGCGTTGAAAATTTTGTGCGGAGGCAATAAAAATAGATAAGAACGCGTTATAATAAACTTAGGGGGTGCGATGCCCTGAAAAAGAAAGAAAACATTAGGTATATTATATGGCAAAGAATGCAGAGAACGAATCGCCTCTGATGAAGCAGCATGCCGAGATGAAACGAAAGTTTCCCGATGCAATGTTGCTGTTTCGTGTGGGCGACTTTTACGAAACCTTTGGCGAAGACGCACGCAAAGCTTCTCAGATACTGGGCATTACCCTTACGCGAAAGGCTAGCGGAGGTGGCAGCTATACCGATTTGGCCGGCATCCCGCACCATGCTGTGGACCAGTACCTTCCCAAGTTGGTGCGCGCAGGCTTGCGGGTGGCAATATGCGAACAACTGGAAGACCCCAAGTCGGTAAAAGGACTCGTGAAACGCGGTATTACCGAGTTGGTGACGCCGGGCGTGTCGTATAACGATATGGTACTGGAGGTGAAGGAAAACAATTTCCTTTGCGGTCTGCATCTTGCCGATAAGGTGCACGGCGTGTCGTTTCTGGATGTGTCTACTGGTGAATTCTATGTGGCACAGGGCGATTTGGCCTATATCGACAAGCTGATGCAGAATTTCCATCCCGCAGAAGTGGTGCTGCAGCGCAAGAAATTGCATTGGTTTCTGGATCATTTCAACGAGAAATATTATACCAATACGTTCGACGATTGGGTGTTCACTAGCGATTTCGCCAACGACTTGCTGATGAAGCAATTCGACACCTCGTCGTTGAAAGGTTTCGGCGTAGAGGAACTCACCGAAGGCATTATTGCTGCCGGAGCGGCCCTCTACTATTTGCAGACTACGCAGCATGACCGTACGCAACATATTTGTACTATTAATAGAATAGAGGAAGATCGGTATGTGTGGCTCGACAGGTTTACCATCCGAAATCTCGAATTGGTTCATTCGCCCAATGAGAATGCCCGCACGCTGCTGGATGTGATGGACCAGACGGTCACGCCCATGGGATCGCGACTGCTGCGGAGGTGGATGGTGATGCCATTAAAAGAGAAAACCGCCATCGAGGAACGTCTGCATATTGTGGATCTGCTGGTGCGCAACCGCGACCTCTCGGTGCAGCTGATGCCCCATATACGTGCCATCGGCGATTTGGAGAGGCTTATCTCCAAGGTGGCCGTCGGCAGAATCAATCCGCGCGAACTCGTACAGCTGAAACGGTCGCTGGCGGCTGTGGCCCAGATACAGCAATTGTGCCGTTGCGTTGACGACGATGCCATGAAACGAATGTCGGAACAGCTGAATCCTTGCCACGGGATTTACGAGCGCATCGATCGCGAGGTGATGCCCGACCCTCCCGTGAAGCTGGACAAGGGCGGCGTGATAGCTGCCGGCGTGGATGCCGAACTGGACGAGCTGCGGTCGATTTCGGGCTCGGGAAAAGATTATCTGATGGGACTGCAGCAGCGCGAAAGCGAGCGTACGGGGATTCCTTCATTGAAGGTGGGCTTCAACAATATTTTCGGATACTATCTGGAGGTGACCAACACCCACAAGGATAAGGTTCCGGAAGAATGGATTCGCAAACAAACCCTAACCAATGCCGAGCGATATATCACCCCGGAGCTGAAACAGTATGAAGAGAAGATTTTGGGTGCCGAAGAGCGTATCCTGAAGTTGGAGGCACAGCTGTATGAACAGCTGCTGGCCGCTTTGATGGCTTACCTAGAGCCCATCCAGTACGATGCCCAGCTTGTGGCGCGGCTCGACTGCCTGTTGTGCTTTGCCGAGGTGGCTCTGGCCAACAACTATTGCCGGCCCGAATTGTCGGACGATACTACTATAGATATTAAGGAAGGGCGCCATCCGGTTATCGAAACGCAATTGCCGTTGGGCGAACAATACATCACAAATAATGTATTCCTGGATAGGGACACCCAGCAGATAATCATCATTACCGGCCCGAATATGTCGGGTAAGTCGGCCCTGCTGCGCCAGACGGCCCTGATTGTGCTCATGGCTCAAATGGGCAGCTATTGCCCGGCTCGGGAGGCGCGGATAGGAATCGTGGACAAGGTGTTTACTCGCGTGGGGGCCTCGGACAACATATCCAGCGGCGAGAGTACCTTCATGGTGGAGATGAACGAAACGGCCAGCATCCTGAATAATATCTCCGACCGTAGCCTCGTCCTTTTGGACGAAATCGGCCGCGGAACGTCGACATATGACGGCATCAGCATCGCCTGGGCCATCACCGAATATTTGCACAATCACAAGAAAGCACGTCCCAAGGTGATGTTTGCAACCCACTACCATGAATTGATAGAGATGGCCGACCAATATGAAAGGATCCAGAACTACCATATAACGGTGAAAGAAGTGGGTAACAAGGTGATATTCATGAGGAAACTGGAGATGGGAGGCAGCGAGCACAGCTTTGGCATACATGTGGCACGAATGGCTGGTATGCCTTCGCAAGTGCTTAATAGAGCGAATGTTATGCTGGAATTGCTGGAGTCGAAGAATGAAAAGATATCTCAAAATGGCCAAAAAAAGGAAAAAAATGACAGAAATTCGGCAAAAAAACAGCCCGACGAGGGGTATCAGCTCAGTTTTATTCAGTTGGACGACCCAACATTGCTGGAGATTCGCGACAAGATATTAGATATTGATATTGATTCACTTACGCCAATTCAAGCATTGCTTAAATTGAACGAAATAAAAAATATTGTCAAGAAAAAGTAAATTTTTTTTTGGTAATTCAAAAAAAGTTTGTACTTTTGCACCCGCTTTCGAGAGATAAGCCAAGCGAAATTACGAAAGCAAGAGATACTTGAAATAGTACAAACGATGCGGAAATAGCTCAGTTGGTAGAGCACGACCTTGCCAAGGTCGGGGTCGCGAGTTCGAGTCTCGTTTTCCGCTCCAAAGAGAAAAATCGTTTTGCGGAAATAGCTCAGTTGGTAGAGCACGACCTTGCCAAGGTCGGGGTCGCGAGTTCGAGTCTCGTTTTCCGCTCAAAGGTCTCCAAACCTAACTAGTACTTGGAACTAGTAACTAGGAACTAGATACTAGCTGCTCTGGTGGTGGAATGGTAGACACGAGGGACTTAAAATCCCTTGCCCGCAAGGGCGTGTGGGTTCAAGTCCCACCCGGAGTACAAACAGAGAGTTATTTGAAATAATATTCCAAAAAAGCCAGAGGCACGGTTCTAAACCGTCGCTCAAAGCAATAAGATGTCTTGGTAGCTCAGTTGGTAGAGCAATTGACTCTTAATCAATGGGTCCAGGGTTCGAGTCCCTGCCAGGACACTACTGCGGGGTGTAGCGCAGTTGGCTAGCGCGCCACGTTCGGGACGTGGAGGCCGGAAGTTCGAGTCTTCTCACCCCGACCACTATACTTCCCGCGCGGGCAACCGCTCCCAATTAACAATACTTACACCGCAACCGCATTGCCACTTTAGCTCAGTTGGTAGAGCAACGCATTCGTAATGCGTAGGTCTGCGGTTCGAGTCCGCAAAGTGGCTCGAACGTTTTTTTATTTTTGAACGTTTTTAACTAATTAATCATTTTATAAATTAAAACACATGGTAAACCGTTACGAAACCGTTTTCATTGTAACTCCCGTTTTGTCTGAAGACCAGATGAAGGAAACGGTAGAGAAGTACACCAACTTCTTAAAAGATCACGGTGCAGAAATCGTCTACACCAACAACTGGGGTATGCGCAAGCTCGCTTATCCTATTCGCAAAAAAACCACTGGATTCTACTACCTCATCGAATTCGAGGCTGAAGGTAGCCTTATCGCCGATCTCGAGACCGCTTACAAGCGCGACGAGCGTCTGCTCCGCTTCCTCACCGTATCCTTGGACAAGTATGCAGTAGCTTACAATGAGAAAAAACGCAACGCCAAGAAGGCTGCTGCTGAAACTCCCGCTACTGAAGAGGAAAAATAAAAATTGTTCGAATTCAGAATTAATCATTCTCAATTCCTAATTCTTAATTAATTAGAATCATGGCTAACGAAACTGAAATCAAATACCTCACCCCGATTGCCGTTGAAACCCAGCGCAAGAAATACTGCCGTTTCAAAAAACTTGGCATCAAATATATCGATTATAAAGACGCCGACTTCCTTCTGAAGTTCGTCAACGAGCAGGGTAAAATTCTGCCCCGTCGCATCACCGGTACTTCCAACAAGTATCAGAAGAAAGTGTCTAAGGCTATCAAGCGCGCCCGCCACCTGGCCCTCATGCCCTATGTAGCCGATTGTTTAAAATAATATAGGAGAAAGAATAGAAATGGAAATTATACTTTTACAGGATGTAGCCAACCTCGGTTACAAAGACGAGATCGTCAACGTTAAGAACGGATACGCCAACAACTATCTTCTCCCCCAGGGCATGGCTATCATCGCCACCGCTACCAACCGCAAAATCCATGCTGAAAACATGCGTCAGCGCGCTCGCAAAGAGGAGAAACTCCGCAGTGATGCCACTACCATGCAGGCAGCTGTAAATGAGAAGACCGTCCGCATTATCGCCAAGGTTGGTGAGAATGGCCACCTCTTCGGTTCTGTTACTGCTGAACAGATTGCTGAGGCTCTGAAAGAACAGCACAACTACGACGTCGATCGCAAAAAGATCGTTGTTGATGGTTCCAAGCTCAAAGAGGTCGGTACCTTTACCGCTCAGATCAATCTCTACAAAGAGATTAAGGCTCAAATCAACATCGAAATTGTTGCCGAATAATAAAAAGCTTGCTTTTTGAAATACTGGAGGCTGCTGACCATGGCAGCCTTCATTTTTTTCTGTAACAATTCTACCCGCTTGACTATATCAATTGAACTAATTAATAACTAATGCAATTTACCATGAAAAAAGTTCTAATTTCTTTGATGTTTGCTTTTTTTGCAACATCGTTGTTTGCACAACATTTTACTGTAGCGCCGACTACTTTTGAAGGTAGAGGCACCGAACTGCTGGGCGAGGCTATGACCCAGGACCGCCATTATGTAGTGGGTACTGATCAGGCTTTGCAGGTTCCTATGATTTGGAATACCCAGACCAACGAACTGATTGAAATCATGCAGGTTGATTCGGTATTCTCAGAAGAAGAGGGCTGGAGCTACGTTCCTATGACCGGTACTTTCCATGGTGTGAACAACAGCGGCATTGCTGTTGGTTCCATTACCACTGCCGATTATGTCAGTCATCCCATCATGGCCCGCTGCGATGGCAATGGCGAGTATACCATACTGGCTACTAACGAAGGCGAAGCCGGTTGCGAGGCTTACGGCATCTCTGATGACGGAGTGATCGTGGGTTTCTATTTCTCGGAAGACTGGACTACCTATGGCTGTATCTGGACTGAGAATGGTACTGTTCGCACCGACCTTCCCAGACCTACTGCAGACCAGGTGAATTTCCCCGTGGAGTATGTTAGTGCCCGTCATATTTCTGATAACGGCAACACCATTTTGGGCTACGCCCAGGATGATAACACCGGTGCATGGGTGGCCCTGGCTTGGGTTAGACAGAATGGCGAGTATGTAGTGCGCGTATTGTCGAACGAATACTTCCAAACTTATTATTATGACCAGGAAGGCAATTTGGTGCAGAATGGCAATAATCCTTTCTACGAATTCAGCCCTGCAGCTGTTAGCGCCAATGGCGAATGGCTGGCCCTTACGGTTATTGATTCCTACGACCTCTCTGATTGGGATGCTGACGCTACCGCCCGTGCTGCCCGACTGAATCTCGTAACCAACCAGTTTGAGGTTCTTCGTCTTGATTTTGAACACGAGGCTAACGAGGTGTTCGGTATTGCCGATAACGGTACCTGTGTAGGCCGTTTGTCTGGTTACTTCAATCCTATGACCGGCGACCAGCCTGTCGACGGTATGGTGTGGTTTGCTAATAGCGATACTTGCTATTATATTGCTTCGCTCTATCCCGAGGAAGAATATGCTGCCAATATGATTGCTTCCAGTTTGAGCTCTATTACTGCTGATGGCAGCTATGTTATGGGTTATGCTTCCAGCAATAGCGGCGAATGGACTGCTTTTGTGATGGAAATGCCTGAGGGTGGCTCTACTGAATCTGTCGAGGAGGTTGAGACCAATGTAGCCCTGTATCCCAATCCTGCCACTACCCAGGTGAATGTGACCGTAAACGGCGAAATTCGTTCCTACAGCGTGATTAACGCAATGGGTCAGGTGGTTCTGAGCCGTAACGTCATCAATGCCAGCAACGTTGCCATCAATACCCAGAACCTTGCTGCCGGTGTGTATTTTGTCAACGTCGTTACCGACAATGGCCAGGCTTCAAAACGCATCTCTATTGTAAGATAAGAGTAGTTTTTTTGAAGATGAAAAAAGGTCCGCATGTAGCGGACCTTTTTTGTATCATGAGGTTGCATTATAAGTACATGATTGTCACCCATAAGGGGATGAGGATTATTTATTCTTTCTTGGCGGATTTGTGAGGAGTGCGTTTGGGTTTGGCACCCTTGTCGCTTTTGGCTTTCGGCTTGCTGGTGGATGCTTTCTTCCTGTCACCTTTGCGAGAGGGTTTGTCTGCTGTTTTTTGTGAACGGCGACTGCCGGAACGTTCCTTCCGGTGGTCATCATTTCGGGGAGGAGCAGCATGGCGCCGACCACGGCGGTCGTCAAACATGCGGATTTCTAAGTCGCCATCATCAACCAGTTCGAAGTCGATGAGCTTCTTCATCATATCAACATTCTTCACCCGGATGGTGACGGGGTCGCCGAGTTTGTAGCATTTCCCATAGCGGCGGCCAATTACTTGGTAATTGTCCTCGTCGAGCATGTAGTAGTCGCCCTTGAGGCTGCCAATGGGAATCATGCCCTCGCACTTGTTGCCCTCGATTTCGGCATAGAGTCCCCATTTGCTGACGCCGGAAATGAGCGCTGGGAATTCTTGGCCGACACGGTCGCTGAGGAACTCGGCCTGCTTGTATTTAATGCTGGCACGTTCGGCATCGGCAGCACGTTTCTCCATAAGGGAACAATGCTTGCAATAATCCTCGAAAACCTCTGCGTTAGCCGAATCGCCACCATTCAGATAATGCTCCAGCAATCGGTGAACCATCAGGTCGGGGTAGCGTCGGATTGGCGATGTGAAATGGGTGTAGAAAGGAAATCCTAGTCCGTAGTGACCAATATTTTGAGTGCTATAGTATGCTTTGGCCATGGTGCGGATGGCGATATTGTCGATCATATACTCTTCGCCGCGGCCAGCAATCGATTCAAAAAGGCTATTGTAGCTGTGTGCCAATGCTTTTCGTGACCCCAGCTTCATAGAGAAACCCAGTTTGGAAACGAATTCTACAAAGGTGTTGAGCTTTTCGGGATTGGGTTCGTCGTGGACACGATATACGAAAGTCTTGGCTTTGGGAGCTCGTTTGCTTTCGGGATTTTTTTCGGTTTTTCCCACCCGTTCGGCCACCTTCTTGTTTGCCAAGAGCATAAATTCCTCAATGAGCCAGTTGGCCTCTTTCGACTCTTTGATGTATACGCCGATGGGCTTGGCATTCTCGTCGAGCTGGAACTTGACTTCCTGGCTTTCAAAGTTAATGGCACCCTCTTTGTATCTGTCGGCACGAAGTACGGAAGCCAGTTTGTGCAGTTCTAATATGGCTTCATCGGTGGCGGAACCTGGTGTGGTAACTGATTGGGAGTCGATGATGGCTTGCGCCTCCTCGTAGCAGTAGCGGGTGTCGCTGTTGATTACCGTTTTGCCGAACCATGAATTGAGTACCTCGGCTTTATTGTTCATCTCCATCACCACGCTGAAGCAGAGCTTGTCTTCGTTGGGACGAAGCGAACAAACGCCATTGCACAGTTTTTCGGGCAGCATGGGAATGGTACGGTCGACGAGGTAGACACTCGTGCCGCGGCTGTATGCTTCCTGGTCGAGGCTGGTGCCCACCTTGACATAATGTGAGACATCGGCGATGTGAACGCCTACTTCGTAATTGCCATTGCGCATCTTGCGAAAAGAGATGGCATCGTCGAAGTCCTTGGCGTCGGCAGGGTCAATAGTGAAGGTGCAGGTGTTGCGAAAATCTTTTCGGCCTTCGAAATCTTTATCGTTAGGTTGGCCGATTTTTTCGGCCTCGTTCTCGACCTCGGTGGGGAAGGCTAGGGGGAAGTCGTATTCGGCAAGAATTGACTGCATCTCTACATTATTGTCGCCCGGACGTCCTAAGCGGTTGAGCACACGACCAACGGGGTTGTTCATGCGATCGGGCCAGTCGGTCATTTCCACCAGAACCTTGTCGCCATCTTCGGCCCCAGCCAATTCATTCAGCGGGATAAAGATGTCGACCAGCATAGTGTTGTTGTCGGATACCATAAAAGCAAAGCGGTCCGACTTTTGGATGACGCCGACGAACCGGGTGCGGGCCCGTTGAAGGATTTCTACTACTTGTCCTTCGGGCTTGTGCATTTTCCGCTGAGGGAACATGAGCACCTTTACGGTATCGCCATGGAGGGCATGCCGGGTGTTGTTGGGCGAAATGAGGACATCCTCTCGTCCTTCTTCTTGCGGTATGACATAAGCCTTGCCCCCTTTCTTCATATCGATGGTTCCAACAAGGTAGTTCTTTGGAAGCAGATCGTCGTTGATATTCTTGGGATTGATTTTGTATTTGCCTCGGGCATTCTCGTCTCCAACAAGTATTTTTGCCTCGGCAAGTTCCAATATCGTTGCCGTGACTAGCTGTCGGCTGCCTTTGTCGTGGGCGCCAATTCGCGATTCAATCTGTTTGTGGTTGAAAGAATCAAAAGGGTTGTTTGCAAAGATTTTGAGAATCTGTTTTGCGTATATTTCGTTCATAGGGAAGTGTTATTAAAGTTAAGGATTGTGTGTTGTGGGAAGTGATCGATATTAATCGTTTTGCCATCGAATCAATAGGGATTGATGGCAAAACGGCAGTGGGAATCTATTCAAAGGCAGTTTTGATTTCCTCGATAAATCCGCAGCGATACATGAGGGGGGTGATATCGGGATTTCTTCCCATGAAATTGCGGAAGAGTACCGAAGGATGCTCTGTGCCGCCTTTGGATAAGATTTCCCGGCGGAAGGCTTCGGCTGTAGCGCGGTCGAAAATGCCGTTCTGCTTGAATTTGGAAAATACATCAGCATCCAGCACTTCGGCCCATTTGTAGCCATAGTAACCGCTAGCGTAACCGCCGGCAAAGATGTGGGTGAAGGCGGTGCTGGTATTTGCTCCCAGGACAGGAGGCAGGAGTTCGCGCATATAGGTGCGTTCGAAGTTTTCAATCGGACCATCAATGGGTTCGTTGATTGTGTGAAATGCGAAATCGACCAGGCCTAAGCTCAACTGGCGGAGGCAGAGCCAGCCAGCCAGGTATTTTTCGGAATCTTTGATTTTTTTGATATAGTCGGCCGGAATGGTGTCGCCAGTGATGTAATGTTTTGCGAAGGTATTGAGGAATTGGGGTTCGTAGCACCAGTTTTCCATTACCTGAGAAGGCAGTTCGACAAAATCACGCTTGACATTGGTTCCGCTGGTGGCGGGATAAGTGCAGTCAGTGAGCATGCCGTGCATGGCATGGCCGAATTCGTGCATGAATGTTTCTACTTCATCGAAACTGAGGAGTGCGGGTTTGTCGCCTACCGGTTTGGAGAAGTTGCATACTACCTGGATCAAGGGCCGTATTTGGTTGCCATTCATGTTGCTTTGGCCTCGGAATTCGGTCATCCAGGCGCCACTGCGTTTGCTTGAACGGGGGTGCATGTCCAGATATAAGACACCCATAAAACGGGCACCGTCGAATACCTCATAGACTTTGACATCAGGATGATATACTTCGATATTATCGGCCGGTTGGAAACTGATGCCGTACAGGCGGCCATACAGCTCGAAAATGCCTTGGCGGACTTTTTCGAGTTGAAAATAGGGGCGGAGTAATTCCTCGTCAAATTGGTATTTTTCCTGTTTCAGTTTTTCGCTCCAATAAGAAAAATCCCAGCGTTGGAGGGGAAGAACAGCCCCGTGGTTGAGGGCGAATTGGCTGACGTCGAATAAGTCTTTCTTGGCAAATGGAATGGATGCATTTAGTAGCTCGCCAAAGAATTGGTTGAGCTCGATTGTGCTCTGGCACATGCGGTTGCTTAGAACATATTCGCTATAATTGGGGTAGCCGAGCAGTTGGGCTTGCTGGAATCGGAGGTGGGTTATTTCTCGAATTACCTCGTTGTTGTCGTTTTTGTTGCCACGGTTACCACGGCTGTTGTATGCGCGCCATATTTGTTCGCGAAGGTCGCGGCTATCTGCATAAGTTAAAAAAGGACCAAAGGAGGGATATGCCAGTGTGAACACCCACCCTTCAAGATTGCGCTCTTTGGCTTCTTCGCGAGCAGCGGCAATCACATTCTCGGGCAGTCCGCTTAAATCTTCGCTATTAGTGACATGAAGGATGTAGTCATTATTATCGGCGAGCACGTTTTGGTTCATCATTTGCGACAGCTCGGCCAGACGTTCGCTATTTTTTGCAAAGGTCTTTTTGTCTTTGCCAGAGAGGTTTACGCCATTGCGAACAAAACCCTTATAGGTGTCTTCGAGAAGTGTTTGCTGTTCAGTGGTGAGGTTAAGCTTGTCGCGCATGTCGTATACCGTTTTCACTCGCTCGAATAGTTTCTCATTCATGGAAATGCTGTTCTCGAATCGGGTGAGTTCGGGCGATAGGGTCATGACGATTTGCTGTAGCTCGGCATTGGTATTGCATTCGTTCAGGTTGAATAAGACTCCGCTGATGCGGTCGAGCTGGAGGCTGGCCGACTGGAGGGCCTCAATGGTGTTTTCAAAGGTGGGCATGGAACGCTGCCGCAGAATATTCTGGATATTCTTTTCTGCTTCTTTGATGGCTGCACGAACTGCCGGAATATAGTGCTCATTTTTGATTTGACTGAATGGAGGCGTTTGTCGTGGGGTATTCCATTCTTGCAACAAAGGATTGCTGTTTTGCCCTAATGCCACGCTGGTAGCAGAAACGATCGTCATAAG
>JAGHRY010000300.1 GCA_018066145.1 Candidatus Colimorpha merdihippi
CTATATACCTATGAAGATTTTAGTTCTGAATTGCGGCAGTTCTTCGATCAAATACCAGCTGATCGATATGGCCAACAACGCTCATGTAATGGCCAAGGGCCTCTTGGAGCGTATCGGACTTGAAATGGGCGAGTTCACCCACAAGTATAACGGCGAGAAACACTACGAGCAGCTCCCTATTCCCGACCACACCGCCGGTATTAAGATTGTTCTCAATGCCCTTATTGACGAAAAGATGGGCGTTATTAAGAGTTTCAACGAAATTGGCGCCGTAGGCAACCGTATCGCTCACGGCGGCGAGGCTTTCGACAAGAGCGTCATCATCGACGACCAGGTAATCGACACCATCAAAGGCCTCACCCACCTTGCACCCCTCCACACCCCCGGCAATCTGGCCGGTATCTACGCTATGCGCGAGGTGCTGCCCAACGTTCCCCAGGTGGCTGTTTTCGACACCGCTTTCCACAGCACCATTCCTCCTCAGAGTTACCTCTACGGCCTTCCCTACGAGTACTATCAGAAGTATGGCGTGCGCCGTTACGGCTTCCACGGCACCAGCCATCGCTATGTGGCCGAGAAGGCTGCCAAGATGGTAGGCAAGGACTGGACCAAACTCAATATCATCAGCTGCCACCTGGGTAGCGGTGCCTCCATCGCTGCTATCAAGCAGGGCAAGAGCTACGATACCACCATGGGTATGACCCCCCTCGAAGGCCTTATTATGGGTTCCCGTCCGGGCGATGTCGACCCCGGCGTTATCGAGTTCATCATCAAGAAAGAAATTACCGAAAACGGCAAGAGCTGGAAGGATGTTACCACCATGCTCAACAAGCAGAGCGGCCTTGTAGGCATCAGCGGCGGCAAACAGGATATGCGCGATATTCGTGCCGGCCGTGATGCTGGCGACGAGCGCTGCACTTACGCTTTCAACATGTTTGCCCAGCGCGTCAAACGCTACATCGGCGGCTACATGGCCGAAATGGGCGGCTGCGACCTCCTTCTCTTCACCGGCGGTATCGGCGAGAACGCTTGGTTCATGCGTCGTCCTATCCTCGAGAACATGGAGTGCCTCGGCATTGACGTAGACCTGAGCAAGAGCGACAATGTGATGGGCGAAGACCTCATCCTCTCCACCGAGAAGAGCAAGATGGATGTAGTCGTTGTCACCACCGACGAAGAATTCGTCATCGCAAGCGACACCTACAATCTGGTCAAATAATATCAACTCCAGTATCAACCCTTTTTCAGGGCGGTAGCTATATATGGCTGCCGCCCTGATTTTTATCTATCATTACACGCTATATTTATTGAAAGAAATTATAGATACAATAATTCATCCAACGAGGTATAGCAACCTCTAAATATTCAATATTATTAAACAAAAATAGCCGTGAATTATTTGTGAAAAATGTATTCCCATTTTTCCTATGATTTCAATTCCCCTTTCGTCATCTTTCACCCAAATCACCAGAAAGCAATTTATAGAACCCACCTTGACACAATATTTTTGAAACAACGCCGTTATACTTATCATGAATAAGTATAAATCAATAATATTGGCGGCAGCTTTGTGCCTGGTTTCCTTTGCGGCTGAGGCGCAGTATAGCACCAGCAACAAGAAGGCTGCAGCCGAATTCGAGAAAGGGCAGATGCTGCTGAGCTCCGACCCCGACCGCGCTTTCGACCATTTTGCCAAGGCGCTGAAGTATGAGAGCAATTTTCCTGAGGTGCACCTGACTATGGCCGACTGGTATATCCACCACGACAGCCTCGACCGCGCCGAGCAGTGCCTCAACACTTTCCTGCGCCTCGACAACGGCAAGCACAAGCGCTGGGCTGCCGGCGCCGAATACGACCTGCAATGTATTGCTTTCCGCCGTGAGGCCATGGCCAACCCCGTGCCCTTTACCCCCGAGAATATGGGCGCTGGAGTGAATTCGCCCGACGACGAATACCTGCCCACCCTCACGGCCGACGGCAAAACCCTCATATTTACCCGCTACAACCGCCCCTATATGGCCGAAGACTTTTATCAAAGCCGGCTTGCCGGTAGTCAGTGGGGCAAGGCTGTGCGTATGGCCCAACCGCTCAACAGCGATGAGAATGAGGGCGCCGGATGCATCTCGCAGGACGGCCGCATACTCTATTTCACCGCCTGCAACCGCCCCGACGGGCTGGGCCGTTGCGACCTCTATATCTCCTACCGCAAGAATGGCGGCTGGAGCACCCCGCAAAACCTTGGCCCCGGCGTCAACTCCAAGGCTTGGGAGTCGCAGCCTTGCCTTTCGATCGATGGCCAAACGCTCTATTTTGTCAGCAACCGCGATGGCGGATACGGCGGCATGGATATCTACCAAACCCGCCTGGTAGAAGGCCGCTGGACTGCCCCCGAAAATCTGGGTCCGACCATCAACACCCAAGGCGACGAGAAGAGCCCCTTCGTCTCTTTCGACGATGAGAAGCTCTATTTCGCTTCCGATGGTCATATCGGCATGGGTGGCCTGGACCTTTTCGTGTGCACCCGCAACGACGACGGCGGGTGGAGCACCCCCGAAAATTTGGGCTACCCCATCAACACCTTGGGCGACGAGAGCTCGCTCATCGTTAGTCCCGACGGCACCACGGCCATTTTTTCCAGCGACAAGTTTGGCGGCCAAGGCGGTCTGGACCTCTATTCTTTTGCCCTGCCCGAGGCCGTTCGTCCGCAGCCGGTGGAGTATAAGGAGGAGATTACCGAGGTGGTGCCCACGCTGGAAGTGGGACAGGTGGTTACCCTCAACAATGTGTTTTTCCAAACAGGCAAATATGCCCTCTTGGAAGTGAGCATCGTAGAGCTCGACAAGGTGGTGGAGATGATGAAAGCCAACCCCACCATGCGAATAGAGCTAGGCGGCCACACCGACAATGTGGGCAACGCTGCCGCCAACCAGAAACTTTCGGAACAGCGAGCCAAGTCGGTTTACGACTATCTGGTAAAGCAGGGCATTGCCTCTGATCGGCTGAGTTTCAAGGGCTATGGCGACACCCAGCCCGTGGCCGATAACGGCACCCCCGAAGGCCGCCAGCAAAACCGCCGCACGGTGTTTACGATTTTGGGGAAATAATAAATGTAACATCTAAAAATTCAACGTTTTCGAAGATGAAAAAAGTTGTCATTCTTACAGGAGCAGGCATCAGCGCCGAAAGCGGCATCAGCACTTTTCGCGATAGCGACGGGCTGTGGGAACAGTACCGCGTGGAGGATGTGGCCACCCCCGAAGGCTATCGCGCCAATCCCGAACTGGTGCTGGATTTCTACAACCAGCGCCGCCGTCAACTAGCCACCGTAGAACCCAACGAGGGACACCGCCAACTGGTACGACTGGAACAGAAATACGATGTGCATATCATCACCCAGAATGTGGATAACCTGCACGAACGGGCAGGTTCTTCCAATGTGCTTCACCTGCATGGCGAGCTTACCAAAGCCCGCTCGGAGCGCAATCCCGATTTGATTATTGAGATTGGCACCCGCGATATCCTTATGGGCGATAAGGCCTCCGACGGTGCTCAGCTGCGCCCCCATATCGTATGGTTTGGCGAGGCGGTACCCAATATCGAGCCCGCGGCTGCCCTGTGTGAGCAGGCCGACTTTTTTATCGTTGTCGGCACCTCGATGAATGTCTATCCCGCCGCTGGATTGATACACTATGTTCCCCGCCAGACCCCCTGCTATCTGGTCGACCCCAAGGCTGTGGCCGTGCAGCGCTCCATCCAAGTGGTTCAGGAGAAAGCCGGCACCGGCGTCAAGAAAGTGGTAGACGAGCTGATGGCTCTGGCCGATGTATAGGACGTGAGGCGTTGTCTCCTTTTAAAAAGAGTATATTATTAATATTTAAAAATACACCTACAATGAAGAAAATTGTATTCTTTGCGCTGCTTCTTTGCAGCTTGACCGTGCTCAACGCACAAAACCAATTAAGTATTGTCTACAATGGCAATGTTTATAATCCTGGCGACACCCTGGTGACTGTGGTTGAGCCCGATGCAAGCCAATTCCACGGCTTGATCATCCGCAACAACACGAGCAACGATTTGACCAATCTCGTTTTCACCAAGCGTCTCGTTGAGAATCATGGTATCGACATTTGGGGTCTCTGCACCGGTATGCAATGCGTTCAGTCCGACAATAGCGCCAAGTTTACTGTGCCCGCAAATGACGACTACGCCGATTTCTACATGGACGTTATGATCGACGACGAACATTCTTGGAGCCTGTACGAGATTTCCATCCACAACGTCGAAGTCGTTTGCGATTTCGTGCTGCGCATGCAGGACTTTGCTCTCGGCATCAACGAAGTGGTGGCTCGGTCTTCGGTCAGTGTTTATCCCAACCCCTCCCAGGGCCAGGTCAATGTGCGCTACAATGTTGAGCAGCCTTCCACCCTTGTGGTTTATGATGCTCAGGGCCGCACCATCAGCCAGCAGACCATCTGCGGCAATGGCACCACCGCCATCAGCAACCTGCCTGCCGGCATCTACGCCTATGGCATCGCTGGCAGCCAGATGCACAAGCTTATTGTAAAATAGTTTTCTGGAACTACAAATAACGAATTGCAGAATTGTTGAATTGCCCTCAATTCAACAATTCTGCAATTCAGCATATATTTTGTTTATAATCGATATTATAATAAGAGTAATTCCGCTTATCAAATCAATAATCAGCGAACAGTGAATTTTGAACAGCGGGCAGAAGCCATATCATTTGTCTGATCCCCCTTTACAGATAACCGATCCCTTCTCACCAAATCAACAAACCTCAAATGACTGACGAATATATTTGCCTCGGGAAAGAACAACTCGACGAGGGAAACCTCTCCCAAGCTATGGACTATTTCCATTCGGCCTTCAAGTTGCAGCCCGACAATGCCGAGGTAATCTTCTATATAGGACTCACCTATAGCAAGATGGGGCAAGCCGAAGAGGCTATCAAATGCTACCGCAAATCGTTAGAATTGGACCCCGAAGCTTCGGGTGCTTGGACTAATTTGGGCAACAAATATGACGAGCTGAAGCAGTATGATTTAGCCGAAGAATGCTACAGGAGGTCGAGCCTTGTGGACCCCGATGACGACAATAATTATGTGGAATGGGGGAGGATGTATCAAAATCAAGAGCGTTATGAAGAAGCCTTGGCTTGCTACGAGCAGGCCACCCGCATCAATCCCGACAACGAAGATGCCTGGGACAACCAGTCTGACTGCCTGCGCAATCTAGATAAATGGGACCAGACCGCCGAGATATGCGAAGAACTCGTCAGCCGTTGGCCAGAAGAAGCGCGCTACTGGTCGAATGGCACCGTGGCCTACTGGTATATCGACAACTACGAGCGCATGCTTTTCTTTGCCCAAAAGACCTTAGAAATGCGTCCCGATTCGGCACAAGCCCACGACCTTATGGGCCGAGCTCTGCGGGGATTAGACCGCACTGAAGAAGCACTTGCGGAGTTCGAAAACGCCTTGCAAATCGAACCCGATGATGAAATCATGGGGCAGAAAGTCGATTGCCTATTTGATTTGCAGCGCTATGAAGAAACTATACAATACGGCCGCCCCCTGGCCGAGCGCACCAACGACGAAAACTATTGGAACCTAAGTGGTCGTGCACATTACAAACTCGGCAATTTCGAGGAGGCTATAGACTGCCTTAAAGCCGCGCTGGAGATAGACCCCAATTGCGAGTCCGCCCTGAGCAACCTGGCCGATGTCTATTCCGACCAAAAAGAGTACGACAAGGCCATAGAACTCTATCTGAAAGCCTATGACCTGGACCCAGAACGCCACTACGACCTCAACGGCGCGGCCTACTGCCTGATAGAGCAGAAACGATTTCAAGAGGCCGTGCCATATCTCATAGAACTGTTGCCCTATGCCAAGGAGTTGGATGCTAATGTCCCCGCCCGCCTGGGCTACTGCTACCAGCACCTGGAGCAATACGACGAGGCCGTGAAATATTACCGTCAGGAGATGGAATTGCCTCATGACGAAGAAGATATAAACCAAAGACTGCTGCACTCCATAGCCCTGTGCCAGAAAAATGCCGGCCGTCTCGAAGAATCCGAAGCCTGCTGGCGAGAGCTGATGCAATTGACCGAAGACCACGAGACCCAGGCCTATTGCTATGCCGCCATTGCCGACATCTATTTCGACCTTGGACGCTTTGCCGAAGCTTTGGAGATGATAGAGCGTGCCATGGTACTCGACCCCGATGAAGAAGAGTACAAAGAGAGCCGCAATCGCATTGCCAAGGCAACCAAGAAAAAGTGGCCTCGGCTTTTCTAAATGCCGTCTTTGGGCACAAAACAACCCTATAACATAAGCCAGAACAGTGCTGTTTTTCACTATTCAAAATAGTAATTTATTAATATTTTCC
>JAGHRY010000217.1 GCA_018066145.1 Candidatus Colimorpha merdihippi
GTATAATATATAAAAATGTATAGCAACGAACATACCCTGCAAGATGTGCTTCGAAAGGCTTACCACAAGCTCGATTTGGACGATGTGGCCAACGAGATTGAGGTGAAGGTGGCGTATAAGCAGGTGGTGGGCGATTTTATCAACCGCCTTACCTGGTCTATCAAGTTTGCTGATGGCACTTTAACCGTTCAGCTGGCATCGGCAGCCTTGAAACAGGAACTGTTTTACAAGCGTACTTCGCTGGCAGACAGAATTAATGAAGCAATCGGCAAAAATGCCGTTAAAAAAATAGTATTTGTATGAAGCAGTTATTGAAAGCACTCAATATGATACGCCTTTGCAACAGGCGCTCGTTCTGGCTCAGGATTACCTACGTTGCCATCGAAAGCGTGCTCCCGTTGCTGAGTTTGTATGTGCTTAAATATCTTGTCGATGGGGTTACCAACGGCACCCCGCAGCACCTGTTTGGCTACGAACTGAACAATTATCTGCTGTTGGGACTGTTTTGTTTCATATTTCTGCTAAACCGCATGGTGGCGGTGTTGAACGGGGTGAATACCGATGTGATGACCCAACGGCTTATCGACTACTTGAGCGACCGAATGCAGAAACAGTCGGCCCGCCTGGATATGTCGTATTTCGACAATCCTGAGTATCACGACACCTACCATCGCGCCCAGCAGGAAGCCAACTACCGCCCATTACAGGTGTTGAACGGATTTATGAATCTGTTCGGCGCTGCCATCACTATATCCGGTATTGTGGTAATGCTGTCCACAGCCTCCATTTGGATTATCGTGGTGATGGTGTTGGCTGTTGTTCCCTCGTTTGTCGTGCGACTCATCAAGGCCAAGCAGCTCTATGCTTTCCGCCGCAACAACACCCAAAATTATCGTCGCACGATGTATTACACCACCTTGCTGGGCGGACGCGATTATGCCAAAGAGATGCGTACTTTTGGCCTGGCTCCTTATTTCCGCGAGAGGTTCGTAAAAATTCGAACCGAGCTGGTGCGCACCTTGCTCAAAATTTCCCGCAAACTGGCTGTATACGACACGATTTGTGCCTTAGTAGAAACGGCTGCCCTCTTCTTTGTCACCCTGTTTCTTATCATTGGGGCCACCACGGGTGCTATCACCGTGGGTGCTTTTGTGATGCTTTTCGAAGCCTTCCGTAAGGGACAGGCTTCCCTCACCAGTTTGGTAGGAGCTGTTTCGAGTCTCTACGACAATCGTCTCTTTGTAGGCAACCTTTTTGAATTTCTCGATCTGGAGCCTACGATCGTTTCCGATAAGGATGCCCTGCCTTTCCCCAAGAAGGTCGAGAGCGTAGAGTTTCGTGACATCACTTTCCGTTATCCCAAAATGGATCGCGATGTGATTTCGCACTACAATCTTACCGCCCGTGCTGGCGAGATTACCCAGATTGAAGGCGAGAATGGTTTCGGTAAAACCACGCTGCTGAAACTCTTGCTCCGGCTATATGATACCAACGAAGGATCTGTCCTAATCAACGGCGTCGACATTCGCCGCTACGATATCCGCCAGCTTCGCCAGGGTATTGGTGCCATCTTTCAAGATTATGTGCGCTTTTATTGTACTGCCGAAGAAAACATTGCTTTCGGCAATATCGGGCATCTCGATCCCGAACGGGTTCGTTATTGTGCACAGCTTTCCGGAGCCGATAAATTTATTGAGAAACTGCGCGATGGCTACAAAACTCCGCTGGGGCGCATGTTCGATGGAGGCGAAGAACTCAGCATGGGTCAGTGGCAGCGCATAGCGTTGGCCCGCCAGCTCTATAGCGATGCCCCGGTACTTATTTTCGACGAGCCTACCGCTTGGATGGATGTCCCCTCGCGCGACCGTTTCTACCAAACGCTCGATTTGCAAAAGAATAATAATAAAGTAATCATATTAATTAAACATATATAGTAATCCCTGTTGGACAACAGCCCGACTAACAATAATAACGATTATGCAGTTTATCCTCGAACCGATAAGCCCACGCGAATATGAGGGCAATATTATCTTCCTTTACGGCAATGAAGTAGCCGACCGTGCTCTCCCTTTGAGTAAAAAAGAGCTGGAGTATTTGAAAGCCCGTCGTGCCGACAAGGCCGATGCTATTGTGGCTTTCGACCGCCTGCCTTACCATTTGTATATTGTCAATTTCGATAGTGAGAAACCTTCCAGCGAATGCCAGGAACAGCTTCGCCGCAGCGCCGATAAGGTGGTGGCTATGCTCAAGGCCGACAAGCAGACCGCTGTTGCCGTTACCGGCGAAGGTGTCATTCCTGAAGAGGTGGTTGCTTTCCTCGAAGGATTGGTGCTGGCCGATTACAGTTTCGACCGTTACAAAAGTGCCGATGCGCAGCATATCTCGTCGGTTGCTGTCGAGAACGCTTTCCTTTCGCAGGACGAATTGGACAAGAACATGCGTCTTTGGAATCGCATTTTCTGGTGCCGCGAGTGGGTCAATCTGCCCGTTGCCGATTTCAATGCCGATGAGTTTGCTTCTGAAATAGAGGAAATTGCCAACGACCTCAAGGTGCAATGCTCTGTTTTTGACAAAAAGAAGATTGAGGCGCTGCGTATGGGCGGTTTGATTGGCGTCAACAAGGGTAGTGTCGACGAGCCCCGATTCGTGGTGCTGGAATACAAGCCTGCCGATGCTATCAACCAGCAGCCCATAGCCTTGGTAGGCAAGGGTGTGATGTACGACACCGGCGGACTCAATATCAAGCCCGACGACTATATGCAGGAAATGAAGTCCGATATGGCTGGTGCTGCCACCATGGCTTCGGTTCTTTTTGCTGCAGCCGAGAATGGTCTGCCCGTTCATATTGTGGCGTTCCTCCCAATGACCGATAACCGTCCGGGTTTCAACGCTTTTGCAGCTGACGATGTGCTTACGATGTATGATGGAACCACTGTCGAGGTGGTGAATACCGATGCTGAGGGTCGCCTGATATTGGCTGATGCAATTGCTTATGCTGTGGCCAATTATAATCCCGAGCTGATTATTGATGCTGCCACCCTCACCGGAGCTGCCGTCAGAGCCATTGGCACCTATGGTATTGCTGCCATGCATCAGCATGCCGACAATCCTTTCAACCTTCTCCGCATCATGGGCAACCAGGTGTATGAGCGCATTGCCGAATTGCCTTTCTGGAGCGAGTACGACGAGCTTATCAAGTCTGAGGTGGCCGATATCAAAAACTGCGGTATCGCACAGGCAGGTGCCATCACCGCCGGCAAATTCCTGGCCCATTTTGCCAAAAACACCCCCTATATCCATCTCGATATCGCCGGCGTGGCCTTTTTCTCCAAGAAACAGGAGTACTATGCCAACGGCGCTTCGGGCTATGGCATCCGACTGCTGTATGCGTTCATGCAGACTTATGGCGCTATAAAGAATGAAACAAAATAGAATCTTATTTATATCTATTTTTATCTATATCACTCAATACTAACTTACGAATCTATTGTTTAGATGGAAGACAAGAAAAACAACAATACTCGTGTTCGTATCGGAATCACCCAAGGCGACATCAATGGCGTAAGCTACGAAGTAATATTGAAGGCTTTCAGCGATAGCCGCATGTATGATTTCTGCACCCCTATCCTCTATGGTTCCACCAAAGTGGCATCGTATCATAAAAAACTCCTCTCCATTCACCAGGATATTGCTTTCAACGGCATTCAGGATGCTCATGAGGCTGCCGATCGCAAGTTCAATGTGGTGAACCTCACCAATGAAGAAATCAAAATCGATGTGGGCAAACTTACCGAAGTGGCTGGTGCACAGTCGCGTTTGTCGCTCAATCGGGCTTGCGAAGACCTCAAGCAGGGCAAGATTGACATTCTTGTTACCGGCCCCATCAGCAAGAAAAACATCCAGGCGCCGGATTTTGATTTCCCTGGCCACACCGAATTCCTCTCTCACCAGTTCGGCTGCTCCAGCCTCATGTTCATGGTGTGCGATAAATTCCGTATCGGTATTGTTACCAATCATTTGGCTATTAAGGATGTGCCCGAGGCTATCACCCATAACGTCATCTACGATAAGATTATGCTCATGAACGAATCGCTCAAACGCGATTTCGGCATCCCCATGCCCAAGATTGCCGTCATGGGTTTGGATCCCCATGCTGGCGATAAAGGCGTCATCGGTTCTATCGATGCCAATGTAATCAAGCCTGTAATCGAAGAGGTTCAGTCGAAGGGCGTTTTGGCTTATGGCCCTTATCCTTCCGATGGTTTCTTCGGCAATAGCGATTTCAAGAAATTCGACGCTGTATTGGCTATGTACCACGACCAGGGTCTTATTCCTTTCAAACTGCTTTCGTTTACCGAAGGAGTCAACTTCACGGCCGGTCTGCCTTATGTGCGCACTTCGCCTGCCCATGGTACCGGTTTCGATGTTGCGGGTAAAGACAAAGCCAGCGAGCAGTCTTTCCGCAATGCCGTTTATCTGGCTTGCGATATCCTGCGCAACCGCAAAGAATACGACGAATTAACCGCTGATCCGCTCCACTAATGAAAAAACTGGTTTTGCTTGATGGCATGGCCATTGTGTACCGCGCTTACTATGCCCTGAATGGGGCTGGCCGGAAGAATTCCAAGGGCATGAATACCTCTGCCGTTTTGGGATTCACTACCACCATGTACGACCTGATGAAGCGGCTGCAGCCTTCGCACATGGCTGTGGCTTTCGACTTGCCTAAGCCTACCTTCAGGCACGAGATGTATACCGAGTATAAGGCCAATCGCGAGCCTATGCCCGAGCCTATCCAAGAGGGTCTTCCGTATGTGATGCGGATTATCCAGGCTTTCAACATGCCTATTCTTACTTGCGAGGGCTACGAGGCCGACGATGTGATTGGCACCGCTTCTGCCTGGGCCGAAAAACAAGGTTTCGACGAGGTCCTCATGGTTACTCCCGATAAGGATTTTGGCCAGCTGGTTACCGAGCATATCCATATCTATCGGTTTGGCCGCATGGGTAAGCCCGACCAGATTATGGGTATCGAAGAGGTGAAAGAGAAATTCAATGTGTCGCGTTGCGAACAGGTGAAAGATCTCCTGGGCTTGTGGGGCGATGCTATCGATAATATTCCCGGAATACCTGGAGTAGGGGAGAAGACCGCCAAGAAACTGGTCGATCAGTTCGGCTCTATTGAGGAAATGGTGGCCCATGCCGATGAGATTAAGAACGATAAGATTCGTAATCTTGTGAAGGAACATGGGCAGCAGGCTATTTTCTCCAAACAGCTGGCTACCATTGTGCTTGATGCTCCTGTGCAGTTGAACGAAGAGGAGATGCTCTTGAAGAAACCCGACTATGCTGCCTTGCAGGAGTTGTTCACCGAGCTGGAATTCCGCAATCTGGCCAAGCGTTTCTTTACCGATCTTTCTATCTCCGATCCCTCCGAGGCTCAGCGCTTTGCAGCAGCCAAACCCGCCAAGGCCAAAGCTGCTTCCAAAGCAAAATCTGCCGACGATCAGCCCAATCTTTTCGAACAGCCCACACTCTTCGATGCCCCTGTGGTTGACACCCAGCGGGCCAGCGAAATACGTGTCTTAGACCAATTGCCCACTTCGGGCGATGTGGCTATTTATGTCGAAGGGGCCACCATGGTGTTGGCTTTTAGTGCCGACGAGGTATACAATTCTTTGGTGGGCAGCATGCCCATCGACCGTCTGCGCCAATTGATGCAGAATCCCAACAGTTTGAAGTTGTGCTACGATCTCAAGGCCATCAAATATATCCTCCGCGAGTTGGATATCGAGTTGGCTGGCGAGGTGTTCGATATCCAGCTGGCTCACTATCTTATCGATGCCGAGTCGCGCCACACGCTCGACAGCATCGCTATGGGGGTGCTGGGAAGCGAACCGGTGGATGCCAACGAGTCGGCTGCTATCCAATGGCTCTTATATCCTTTGCTGGCTGCCAAATTGTCCGATGCAGGACTTAATCAGCTTTATTCCAAAGTGGAACTTCCGCTGGTCGACGTGCTTATCAGCATGGAGGAAGAGGGTGTGCGTATCGATGTTGATGCGCTAAAGGATTATTCCGCACGACTCACCTCTGAGAAACTCCAGCTCGAACAGGATATCTACCAATTGGCCGGCACCACCTTCAATATCTCATCTCCCCGTCAGTTGGGCGAGGTGCTGTACGAACGTTTGCAGGTTACCGACAAGCCTCCCCGTACTGCCACCAAGCAGTATTCTACTGCCGAGGATGTGCTGCTGAAACTCCGCGACAAACATCCCATTATCGATAAGATTCTGGAGTATCGTTCGCTTTCCAAACTCATCGGCACCTATCTCGATAGTTTCCCCAAGCTGATTAATCCTGCCACCAAGCGCCTGCATACCGTTTATAATCAAACGGTCACCGCCACCGGCCGTCTCTCTAGCAGCAATCCCAACTTGCAGAATATCCCCATCCGTACCGAGCGGGGGCGCGAAATCCGCCGTGCTTTTGTAGCCCGCAACGACGATTATGTTTTGCTGGCTGCCGACTACTCGCAAATAGAATTGCGCATCATCGCTTCGCTGGCTCACGACCGCCACATGATAGAGGCTTTTGCCAATCACTACGATATCCATGCCGCCACGGCCGCCAAAATTTATAAGATTCCCATCGAGGAGGTGTCCAAAGATTTGCGCCGCAATGCCAAATCGGTAAACTTCGGCATCGTATATGGCATTAGTGCCTTTGGCCTGAGCGAGCAGCTGGGCATTTCACGCAAGGAGGCGCAAGGGTTGATTGAAGAATACTTCGCTCAATATCCCGATATCAAGAACTATATCGATACCAATATTGCCTTTGCCCACGAGCATGGCTATGCCCAAACTCTTTTGGGCCGCCGCCGCTATCTTGCCGACATCAATTCGCGCAATGGTTCGGCTCGCAATTTTGCCGAGCGCAATGCCGTCAATATGCCCATCCAGGGCACTTCGGCAGATATGATCAAAATTGCCATGATCAAGGTCTACGAGGCCTTCAAGGCCAACAACCTCAAATCGCGCATGATTCTGCAGGTGCACGACGAATTGGTAATCGACTGCTACAAACCCGAGGAAGCTCAGGTGCGGGCTATTGTTGAAGAAGCCATGCTTACCGCCCTCCCATTGGATATCCCTATTGAAATAGGCATCGATGTGGGGTCCGATTGGCTTGCTGCACATTAATGGTTCGAATAACGTATTTGAAATAATAATAAAATATAATAC
>JAGHRY010000136.1 GCA_018066145.1 Candidatus Colimorpha merdihippi
AGGTAACATCTAAAAATTCAACGTTTTGAAAGAGATAATAAGAAATCCACTTTTCTATGATTTTGGACTTCTTTTGGCATCTTGCTGTTTATCTTTTGTTCTCCGCTTCGCTATCGTAAAGTCCACTGGACTTTCCTTCACATAGCCCGCTACGTTCTTTCGTTAGCTCCACGATGGTCGCTGGCCTTCAGCTCTGCACAGCAATCTGCTCAAAATAAGCCTTAAAATCATTAGAAATCAATTTTTAGATGTTACCTTAAATAATTCAACTTTTTGTTCGTATGGCCAACACGTGTATCATATATTTGCCATCTTTTATCATGCTTATGCACATTTGTAAAACGAAAAGGCAGACTATTTATTTCACTATCAGCAATTTTATTTTTTGATGTTGCTTCAAATTATTGTATGACTGAGAAAATGTCAGTCATCATTCGTGGGCTTTCGTGCCCTGCTAGATAGGAGCTGAAAGGATGCCAGCCAGCATTTTTTTTCGAATATGCTATTGCAATTTCGATTTTTTTTGTATATTTGCATTTTAATAATTCATATTATTGAATTATTTCAAAATCAATAACAATCTAATTATGAAAAGATTGCATATATATAGCACAAATTCGTTCAGGTATCTTTTTGATAGCCTGCGCCATTGGATTGCAATCTTTTGTCTTCTGGCGGCTTTTGTCTGCACGATGCCTGTCCGCGCCCAATTCTCTATTAACGACTACATAATGACTACCGGTACCACCCCCGACCTATGGATTGAGCTGGACAATGCCCTCTGCGGCGACCAATACATCAATACGCCCCTCGATATCGGATTTGATTTCTATTTTATGGGGAAATTCTTTTCGAATTTTATTATCGGTCCCCATGGAGATATTCATCTCGACACTATCATGGATACCCCCAATACAAGTTTTCCTTTAAGTTCCGATAATTATATCTTCACCCCTACTATCGTACCTTATGGTAAGCGCAATTGGCTTGACAACAGCACTTCTATCTGCCATGCCACCATCGGCAACCCGGGCAACCGCACGCTGGTTGTTACCTTCGATGTGGCCCCCTACCCCAGCCAAACGCCCCACAATGTTTTTCAGCTGCAGCTGAATGAGGACGACGGCTCCATACTCTTTATTTACCAGCCACGCGACGATGCCAATAGTTATATCGACCCCAATTGCGGTTTTGCTCTTAACAATAATTCTATCCATTGGGTGTCGCTTACCAACCATACCCACCAGTTCGGCTACAACAACAACAGCGATATGGTTGAATGGCCTACCGGATATCGCTACTACCGCTTCACTCCCGAAGGACTGCCCCCCTGCCCCATGACCTACAACACGCAAGTGTCTGAAATTACAGCCACCTCGGCTCGCGTCACATGGGACCCTTCGCCCGAGGCCAGATCCTACCGCGTCCATTATTATGCATTAAACGATTCTGCCGCCACAGCACAGACCATTACGGTTTCGCAAAACACATTCACGATTGAGAATCTTCAGTCTTATACCCGGTACCGTGTTTCGGTTAGGGTGGTATGCCATAATGGCGGATTCAGCATCCCTTCGGGTGCCAATTTCTATACCGTCTGCTGGTCATATGTAAACAATCCCATCAAATTTGCCGAGCTCACAGCCCCCTATGTCACGTGTCGCATAGGCACTTTCAATGAGCCCTCTACTGTTGAGCAAATCATCGACATGGGGCCTGACAACATCTATTCACGCCATACCGTATTCACCGACCCCAATAAGTGGGACCCCCATACGGGCAATGCCCTAAAAATCGTCCCCGATGGTTTTTGCCGCGTAGTGCGATTGGGCTCCTATGCAGCCGGAGCACAGCAAGAGGAAATTTCATACGAAATCCTCGTCGACACCAACAACTTCGACCTCTTATTGCTTCACTATGCCGTTGTCGAACAGAACCCCAATCATGTCGCTGTCGAGCAGCCCCGATTTTCCATTTCTATCACCGATTCCATCGGAAATATTCTCAACAACTGCAACGAGCGCAACTTCGTTGCAGGCGTCAACTCAACCAACTCCAATTGGAATGTGTACCAGGAGGACTTGAATGTGTACAATTGGCATGATTGGGACGCAATGGGCATGGTGCTATCCGAGTACCACGGGCAACGTATTTATATCAACATCAACAATTTTGATTGCTCGGAGAGGGGCCATTTCGGATATGGATATTTTATGCTCCAAGGCACCACAAAGCGATTTACTTCCAATGCTTGCGGCGAATTCGACACCATCACCTATACCGCTCCTTTCGGGTTCAACTATCGTTGGTACGAAGGGTCCAATCCCTCTGTCACCCTTTCCACCGAGCAAAGCTATACCGTCACCCATCCCGGAAACTACTATTGTCGTGCTTCGTTTATAGGAACCGGCACCGATTGCGGATTCACTATGTTTACTACCGCCGACCCCCGCTATCCTTACGCCTCCATCTCTTATAACACCCTCTCCGACTGCGGCAACAAGATACAGTTCTTCAACAACAGCTGCATTGCCAACGACCCCCTACATACGCAGCTCACCAACCAGCGGTGCGACAGCATTACCTGGTTTTTCGGCGATGGCCACTCCTCCATCCAAAACAATCCTATCCACACCTTTGCTCCCGGCGATTATCAAGTCATGCTCATTGCATCTCTGGCCGATGGAAAATGCAACGACACAGCCACGGTCCTCATCCATGTAGAGTTCCCATCCGATACCGTGACCCGATATTTCTGCCCTGGCAGCATGTATCAGTACAATGGCATTTATTTCTCTGATACAGGCTATTACTATTTCGATTCCGCCTGTTTCCGACAGGTGCTCCACCTCTGCTACTACCCTACCTACAACGATACTATTGCCGACGCTTTCTGCCTCGGCGGCTCCTATTCTTTCCGTAATCTCACATTCAACCAGCCTGGCGAATATCCATTCGTTTCACCCGATGTCCGCGGATGCGATTCCACCCTCCTTCTGATTCTTTCGGTCTATGTAAACGACTCATCCTCCTTCAACGAGGTCATTTGCGAGGGTTCCAACTTCATTTTCAACAATCAGCAATATAACAATACAGGCACCTATATCGACACCCTGCATACTGACTTCGGCTGCGATTCCTTGTCCATCCTCCATCTCGACGTTCGTCCCTCACCCACGCTTCTTTATTCCGATTCAATTACTTGTGGCATCGTGCCTTACTATATTCTGCAACTTGAAGATTCTCCTTTTTCCTATGCCATCAGCTCTACCCCAGTCGATTCCTGCTTCCAGCACTTCCCCGACAGCAACCTAGTGTACCTCTATCCCCATGATAACACCGTTTATCATTTCACCCTCCAGTATCCCGACGAGCCTTATTGCACCACTGTGGAGGATCGGCGTTTCGACTCGCTCGGTGCTGTTCAGGTAACCCTCAAGTTCTATCCCGAAGCACTTAGCCTGGATCAGCTTGATTTCCGCGCTGTTGACGAGGGCGCATTTGTCCGCTATCGCGAGTGGATTGTAGATAGCACCCTTTTGGACGAAACCGGCCCCATCATTTTCGGCGAAGCCGACCCAAAACACGAACAGGTGCGCGTTACGCTCATCGGCCACAACATCAACTGCACCGATACCGCCACCGGTGTCATCCCCATCCTCCGGCATACCATTTTCTTTCCCAATATCTTCACCCCTTCTGCCGCCACCAACAATATCTTTCGTCCTATTTATACCAATATTACCAATTACCAGCTGTGGATCTACGACCGACGCGGCGATCTGGTATTCTATTCCGCCAACCCCGATCAAGGTTGGGATGGCACCCACGAGGGAATTCCAGTGCCTCAAGGGGCCTATGTCTATAATTGCCGATACGATACGCCTACCGCAGGATTTCAAACTGCCACTGGCGCGGTAACCCTGGTTAGATAATTCCCACTTGAAAAAAACGCAAAGATACGATGATACGATACCATCTACATGCCGCCGAACCCTACGGTATCGTCGCCAAATTTGTGATTGATATCATCAGCCAGCTTCATCAGTTTTCTATGTCGCTCATCTTCGGGCTCGCTGAATAGGTTCAGCTGCATGCCGCGTTCTTCGTTGATATCTGCCAATATCACCCCGGCCTGCTTGTATAGGAAACCCTCTTTAAACAGTTCGGCCAAGGCGGCTAGGGCGGCTTTCGTTATCATGGGGGTATCTGATGTGGGTGATGGCAGCCGTACATATCCGCTATTGCGATATTGGGCCAAATCTTCCCTATGCCTATTGGTGCTCAAAAACACTTGCACGTTGCGGCAGACACTATGCTGTTGGCGCAGTTTTGCGGCACAGTCGGCAGCAAAGGCACGTATGCTTTTCTCCAGCTCATCGCGGTTGTCTGTCATATAGGCAAAGGTTCTGCTTTGCATAATGCTTCGCTGCCGCGCCGGGCGGCGGAGGTCTATGCAGGGTTCGCCCTTCAGTTCACGCCAGGTGTGCATTCCCGATGCCGAGAATATGCTGCACACTTCCGACTCTTTCATCGACACAAAAGACTGGGCGGTATTGATGCCTTTATCATACAGTTTTCTACGATATTGCCTACCTATGCCCCATACATCGGCTATATCCAGCATCGAAAGGGCTTTCTCGCGATTTTCCGGCATCAGCGCACATACCCCTTCGTAACCCGAATATCGTTTGGCATAATGGGTGGCCACTTTTGCCAAGGTGTAGCTTTGCGATAATCCGCAGCTGACGGGAATGTGGGTCTTCTCCCAAATCATATCCTTTACCTTGCGGGCATAGGTGCGTGCCTCCTCACCGTCTTCTATCGGCAGGGTGCCGAAAAACTCGTCTACCGAATATTGCACAAAATCCTGCACAATGCCTTGTGCCTTCACTCCCTCCATTATCTCATGCGATATGCGCCGGTATTTCTTGTGATCTACCGGACATATCACTACGCCATTCAGCTTCAACAGACTGCGCACCTGAAATAGCGGAATGCCACGTTTCAGTCCCAGTGCTTTCGCTTCAGGGGTCAGCGCCAGGATGATGCCTCCGCCGTTTTCATTGTCGTTGGCCACCACCACCGGCTTGCCTTCCAATCCGGGACGGGTTGCCACCTCGCACGAGGCGAAATAGGTATTGCAGTCGATATGAAGGAACATGCGCTCGCTTCGATTAGAACATATATCCCATCTTGATGTATATGTTGGAGAATTTGGAGTTGTCCTGTTCATTCAGGGCGGTGGCCCAATCTACCGACAGTACAAAATTGTCATTCATGGCTACTTTGAGTCCGCATCCGGCCGAAAGATGGGGGGTATGCACATTGCTGTTGTCATAGAAATGCGGATCTGTGCTCGGGTCGTGGTTCACCCGTTCTGCCATCAAGGGGTCGAACATCACGTCCTCATAGGGCTGCACCACCATACCGGCATCCAGGAAGGGATTCAGTCCGATATAGAAGTTTTCTTTGCCTATTTTAAAATGAGCCACCTGGGCACGGAATTCGAAATTGGCAAAAGTCACTCCGCGGGCCAGTATTCGGTTGCGCATGATGCCTCGTATTGAGTTGGCGCCTCCCAATCCTTCATATATCACCCGCTGCATATACAGCTGGTTGAGGTAGGTGTTGAGGTAGAAAGGGCTGTCGCCTGCCACATTCAACTGTGTACCCAATCGGTAGGCAAAAGTGAGCTTGCGGTCGATAATGGGCAGATAGTGACGCCAGGCAGCATTGAATTTCAAGTTATTGTACTCGCTCATCTGCCCCATTCCGGCATAGTATGTCACAAATGCATCGGCATGGATTCCTCTGCGGGGATTCTGCTGACGATCTCTAGTATCCAGCGTAATGCCGCCATGCAGATAGGGATGGAAACCTGTGGCCGAATATCCGCTAGCACCATTCGAGGCATTCTCAGGCAGCTGTATATAGCCCCAGAGCACATATTGGTCAAAAAGGGTTTCGGCATGGGGCAGCATTTTTTCAGGATCGGAGGTGAACTTGTTGAGGCGGTCCACATCCACCGAGCCATAATTGTATGAGAGCACGCCCACACCCGCATTCCAATACCACGGTTTTGCTATGGTTCCCTGCAAGTCTGCCGAGAATCGGAACATATCGCGCTTCATCTTATAATAGGCTCGCGATACATACTCCATGCTGCCGGGGTCGGTATAATTGGGATTATAATGGGTGGCATAACCGTTGAATCCGTAAAAATCGCACATCTGGTCAGGCAGATAGGTGAGGTCGATGCTGAGCCGATGATTCGGGATAAGGTATTTGGAGTCGTAGCTTACGCGGAAAAGGCCGTAATGCTTGGTGGTATATGCCGCTTCAGCGTAGAATGAATGATAATATTCAGGATAGATGGCACCATCTCCAAAATAATAAATATTGGTAAGGGCTCCCAGCTGTAGTCCCAAATCGGCATCATAGGCGAAACTAGGTAATACGCCAAAGGTCCAATCGCGGCGTACATTGGCAGAATCTTTCTCTTGGGCTCCTGCTGCCATCACAGCAGCCATAGCCATAATCAATACTATTGTTCTTTTCATATTTGATTGTTGTTTGCAATAATGTCAGGTACTTTGAGCGCAATATGGCTTCAGACCTATTTTCTGTTTCTTCCAAAAAACTTGCTTCTGAAAATAAAGAGTGCAAATAGCACAAAAGCTCCTGCCAGAATACCCATTGTAATCAGGCAGCTTTTCATACTTTGGGGACCGAAGCCCATCAGCAGCAGCACCGGAAATCCGAAGGCGATGGCGGGTATCGTTTGCAACACCAGGTTATTGGCTGCCGGCGTTTCAAATTTAGGATCTATCTCGCGCAGCAATATCATACCGTTACTGGCGGTACCGGTGAGCATGCCGAACATCGAGAAAAATCCTTCATATCGGTATTCAGGATACAGATGGAATGCACAGATGCGTACATATAGGAATGTGGCCACGGCTCCTAAGGTGCAAACCAGCAGCAGGGGCATCCAAATGCCGCGGAGGTTGTTGAAATCGATTGCAGCAGTACCCGCCACAATCATAAAGTCGAAGCAAGTGCCTGCAATACGGTCAAGGGTGTAGTTGTTGATATATTCGCGCTGCATGATATGGCTCTTGCGCAAACGATTGATTACCACTTTTACCAGCAAGCCGAAAATAGTTCCCCACAAGAAATTGAATCCCCAGAACATAGGCTTCAGCGTTTTTTCGCCAAATTGGCCTATTTCCAATTTTTCTACGCCGAACATAAACAAAAACACCATAGCATATACCAGCAGCACCAGCGATATCTGAACGGTCATCTTATCTATCGACTCGGCATGGGGTATCTCGTTCTCCGATTCATAGTCTTGCAGGGTATATTCTTCGCGGTAGTCGCCCAAGCGCATATTCAGGCGGCCTTTCCGGCGCAGGATGTTCATGTACACCACCCCCACCAAACTGCCTACGATAAATCCCGTGGCGGCGATGCTCAAACCGAAATCGGCTCCGGCGAAATGGATTCCTTGCCCACTAGCCCATTGGCTGTAGGTAACGCCGAAATTGAGGGCCTGTCCGGGGCCTTGCCCATAACCCATAGGCAGCAGCAGTCCCGAGGCGTAAAAGAAATCGCTATTGTTCCACCACAAAAACAGCGGAATGGTAATCAGCAGTCCCACCAGTCCTTGGATGATATAGCTGCTGGCAGTTACAGCACCCGTTTCTACAACTTTAAGGGTTGTAGTCTGTGACTTGATTTTCTTATTTTTCAGCGCCATGGCTACAAAACCCAGTCCTAAGGCGTGATAAGTAACCACTTCCATGGCACCTTTGTTCACAATCGTGCCGAAAAAGCCGAAGGGTTTCAGCAGCAATATCAACAGTCCGGCCACCAAGGCAGAAGGAAGCAGACTCCTTTTCAGCAAGGGGATATTACAGCGAATAAGGTTGGCTGCCAATAGTGCCACTACGATGATAAAGAACTGTATCAGCCAATTCCAGGCTGTAGGCGATGCAAAAGCAGACATAGCAATTTTGATATTAGCGTGTGTTCAATATTTGTTGTTTGGTTTCACAATGGTCGAAACATCCTTACTATTTCGACCGAACATTGGCTTCAAGTGCCTGACGCACTAAGCGTTTGATTTCTAATGTACGGGCCTCCATAGCGTTTTGTTTCTCCGGTTTGTATAGGTCGGCATACTGCACAGGTCCCAGTTTGATTGAGGGTTTGCTCAAGTTGCCGTTCACATCTACAGCCAGGCGTACAGGCAGCGGGCATTTTAACAGTTCCAAATGGTAATTGCAGTTGCCCACTAGAGTATGGCGTCCACCGATGCACAGCTGGTAGTTGTGCAGGTTCAGCTGGAAGGGATATACGATAATCTCTTTTCGGAACACCTGGGCCTCTACGCTGATGCTATCGATGCCGATATTGTTGTCTTTCTCGCGCCAGTTTTTAAACTGCAGGAGTTTGGCTATGGTGGCTATCGACTCGTTATCCATCACCACCAGGTCTTTGCCGTTGATGGCAGCAGCGCCAATCAGGGTCGACATCTTCGGCTGGTAGAATGCGTTCAGATTGCATTCTGCGGCCAGGTGGAAATTGCCCTTGCCTTCGAAAGCTTTCAGCATAGGCACCAGGGTGTCGATGGAGGGCACCATGGCCAGCAGTTCTTCAAACTGGATGTCCAACAGGTGAAAATCGAGTCCTACGAAGAGGTGGTTCACGCGCGGCGATTTATATACTCCGGTCAGCTCCATGCGGGCAGCCCTGCAGGTGAAACCCACCTGATCCAGCACGGCCACACCGTCATTCACGGTTACCGAACCTGCCAAATCGTTCAGGTCGTTGCCAAAAGCAATGCAGCGGCCGATATGGGTGTTCAGTTTTACGTTCACGTCCTTCGGCACGATAAAGGGATTGGCCTCCTTAGGCACATCGTCTTCCATACGCTGTTGGGTGATGGTGTCCTCGGGTGTACCCATTCCGGAGAGTATGGCCAACAGCTGGTCGATATCGGCATAGGTCGAGCTGAAATTCAAACTGCCAGTAAGCATGTCGGTATGGCTCATCCAATCTTCTAGGCCGTACACTTTGCCATTAAGGTGATAATCAGAAACGCCCCATAAGATATCGGCTTGGGCTATATCGCACACTTCGGGTTTGTAGTTGAATCGGAATGATGTCAGGCGCACCGGTTCCTGCATCGAGGCCATTGAAAGCACACCGCGGTGAAGGTCGATATCCAGGTCGGGATGCCACTGTTTGATGATATTGCTCTGGTCTTTGTCGTTCCGGATATTGCCTTTCAACGATAGGTTATCGGCATTCACCGCCATCGAATCCATTTCTGCATTCACTTTGTTCATCGTAATGTTGAAGGTGGCTGCCAGCGGCTGTTTTTCGTCAAGAATATTGGGCAGTCCCACCAGCACGTCGGGCTTTTCGATATGGGCATCCAGTCCGGTAGACTCCATTTGCACATCGAGTTTTCCACCCGTGATGCGGGCGCCTATGATGTTGTTTTTGCTCTTGGCTGTTGCGGCGACTTTAGCGGGCAGGCTCACTGCCACTCGCAGTTGGGGCGATACCGCATGTATGCTGTCATATACCACATCCAGCTTGGCAAAATCCAAGGTGCCGCCAGCTGTTATTTTCGTCAGGTCCATGCTGGTGATTTCCGATAGGCGGCTCTTCACCTTCAAGTCGGCACGCGAACTACCGCTCATCTCCAACGGCATATCTTCCGGCAGGAAAGGACGCAGGTCGGGAAGATTCAGCTGTCCCTTCAAAGCCACATCCACCAGCATATCGCCCATCAGGTCGTCCACGCTTCCCGACAGGTGCAGCTGCGATTTTTTTGCTTTTGCCGACAGAGTGTCTATCACCACTCGCGACGGTCCTTTGTGCATGCTGTCGCTGTTCAAATTCAACGAAGCCTGCAACACGCCGTTGATATCTTTTACGGGCATAGGAAGCATCTTGGGTGCCGCAAAGGATCCTTTGGACAGGGTCACTTTAGCATCTACCAAGGGGAGCCGGCCGTCGGCCACCACGCCTTTGGCAGTACCCGATATCGAGGCTTTGCCGTCCACACTCATTCCTTTAAGGCTACTGGTGATGAACGACGGCAGCACAGCCATTAAGTCGGCCACCTGCCAGCGGTCGAATTCGTATCTAACATCCACCGTCATCGGCTCGTTATCATTAGCTAGTGCCACATCGCCAGCCACATTCAGGTCGTATTCAAGCAGCGACAAAGTGGTTTTCTCGCCCAGCGTAAAGGCCATTCTATCGCAGTCGGCATGAAAAGGCATCTTTACCGTCAAGAGGTCATGTCGGTTCTGATGCATTGCTTCGGTAATATATTGATCCTTGCCTAAGGCGGCATCAGCGTCAGGGATAGTCAGTTTCAAATTTCCATCGAGATTCTTCAGCGTACCGCGGGCATCCAGGGTCAGCGCGGGTTTCTGTAACGAGGCTGCTACGGTCATAGCACCGGTGCTGTCGGCCATATTCACCGCCAGCCGCTCCATCTCCATCGACAATTTGGCATCCACTTCCGATGCCACCCACGATCCTTTCAGCTGCAGGTTCAAGTCGGCAGCCTGTGCCAGCATGTTCTGCTGCAGGTTGCAGTATTGAGCCGAAAGGTGGTTGATGCTGATTTTCTCCAATTGTATGTTTTCCGGCAGCGACGACGATGAGGTATCTTCTACCGTTTCTTCTGTGTCGGAGCTCTTAAACACCGATAGGTTGCTCCAGCCATCGGGGGCGGTATACAGATTGGCCTGCACATCGTCCAAGCGCAGCTGGCGCACAATGATGGAGCGGTCTTTTAGAAAAGCTCTCAAGTCTATGCCTACTGTCAGATGGCCTACATGCGCCAGAGTGTCGTTATATGTTGCCAGCGCTGCCAACTGGTTCGAATCGGGCATACGGTATGGGTTCACTAATACCACGCCCGCCACATCGATACCCACATCGGGATATGTCTTGAAAAGACTCAGGTCCACCCGTTCGAAGTGGTTTTCACAGGTAAGGTAGTCCTCCGCCAGCTTGTTGACGATACTCGACAGTCGTGCTGGGGTGAACAGCAGCCAGCAGGCCACAGAAATGACAACTATCACCAGCCCTAACAGCGAGGCGAGCGATATGAGCGCTATCTTCCAACCTTTTTTCATAATGCAATAGTGAAATTATGGCACTCCCTTATGGGAACTTCTAAAAAATGATTTCTAATGGTTTTGAACCTTGTTATTAGCAGGTTACGGTACGGAGCCGTCGGTCAGCTACATAATGCGAACAATCTCTTGTGTTTCGATGAAATGTTCGTACCCGACTTATTTTCTATAGAACGTGCGGCTGTTTCCATACGAATCGCGCCAGGTGAGCGACGAGGCTTTTTGGTCGGTGACGGTATAGTCGTAGTATACATGCTGTCCCATTTGGCCGAAAAGGTCAATGCGCAGCTGGTCTTCGGTAGTCGACCAGTTGAAGCGGGTGCCTTCCCCCTCCTGCACATCTTCCGACACGTCCCAAGTCTCGCCCGTATGGGTCATATCATAGCGCCAATACTCCTGAAAATTGTCGGCAGCATACCAAGTGCCTATCAGCAGGTCCTCGTCCACCACCACGGTAGTTTCTTCGGGCTCGCATGCAGCAAATGCCAGCGCTCCCACCAAGAGCAGGGCCAACAGTCGGAGTGTCTTATTATGCTTCATCGTCCACAACATATACATCGCGATAAGTACGGCCCACGCCGTCGTAATCTAGTCCGTAGCCTACAATAAAGTCGTTGGGTATCGACTTGCCCACATAGTCTACCTTGAAGTCTTTCTGGAAATTGCCCGGTTTGAAGAAGAAGGCGCATATCGAAATGCTGGCAGGTTCCAGTTTCTTCAGTTCTTCAATCATATATTCCATCGAGATGCCGCTGTCCACGATATCTTCAACGATAATCACGTCGCGTCCTTTGCATTTCTCGGGGAATCCCAATATTTTCTTTACGTTGCCAGTCGAACTCATGCCGTTATACGACGAATAGCGAACAAAAGATACTTCGGCATCAAATTCGATATAGCGGGTCAAGTCAGCCACAAACAGGTAGCTGCCGGTAAGCACAGGGCACAAGATGGGTTTCTTATTTTTGAAGTCGTGCGAAATCTGTTCGGCCACACCTTTTACGCATGCCTGAATTTCGCTTTCGGGCATGTACATTTTAAACATGCGGTCTTTGACTTGTATCTTATCCATATTATTACATTATAAAATTGAAATGGGCGGCAATCTCTTGCCAACCCAAATTATTCTTCGCGCTCTATATTATCCAGCACCAGCCTGAATCCGAAATAGGGGTATCCGTAATCGGGCAGGTACCAGCTGCGTTCAAACACGCTGCAACCCCACGTGGGACTGTTGAAGCATCCGCCCCGCAGGATGCGGTTCTCGCCGTTTTTGGGGCCTTGCGGACTGTTCTGCGGTTTGTCGGTATACGATTCCATCCAGTCGGCACACCATTCTAGCACGTTACCTCCCATATCGTATAGGCCCAGTTCGTTGGGGCGCAGCTGCCCTACAGGATGGCTATGTCCGTCGGAGTTGCTGCCATACCAGCAGGTTTCCCACAGCTGCGACTGGGTTCCCGGGTACGGGGTCCCCTTGCTGCGAATGCCGCCACGGGCCGCAAACTCCCATTCGGCTTCCGTAGGCAGGCGGAAACGGTAGCCTGTCGTCTGGCTCAGCCGGGCAATGAATATCTGCACATCGTTCCACGACACCTGTTCCACGGGCAGACTATCGTTGCCGGCCCATTTCGAGGGGTTTTCGCCCATCACTTCTTTCCACAGGGCCTGGGTTACTTCGTGCTGTCCTATATAATAGCTGTTCAGGGTCACCTTGTGAGTCGGCAGCTCGTCGGCATAGGTGTGTTTTTCTCCTTTGGGGCGGGTGCAACCCATCGTAAAGGTGCCCCCTTGCACCGGCATCATGCGGAACACCATATTGCCCACATATATCAGCTGGGCGCCGTCGTCCACTTCCACCAGAAAGGAAAGCGAGGCTGAGTCCACCCCATTGATTTCGGGCAGTTTGACACCCGTTATCGTAAGGTTCTCGCCGGGCTTCACGGCCGATCCCACGGCACCTGTCAGTCCGCCGAGGGGCTCGGTATACCGGCCGCCGTCTATCGCCACTCGCACGCAAATATCGGCAGTCTTATCTAATGTATAGGTAAGTGTCAGCGTATCGCCATGCAGCGTAAACGAGGTATGCGTGACATGCTGTGCCCTAGTGAGGATACAGCATGTCAGCATCAGCCCTATGAGGATTATCTTTTTCACAGAATTCGGAATTCGTGTATTAGGAGTTCATGTGGGCATCGCTCCAGGCCTCGGGGTTGCGACGCCAGTTGGCCAGCGATTCCTGCTCCACTTCGCGCACATATTCCTGGTCGCAGGCCACCTCGATCAAAGTGTCGTAGTTGGTCAAGGTGTGCAGCTCTACGTTGGCAGTCTCGAAATTCTTTGCTGCCACTTCCAAACCGTAGGTGAAGATGGCGGCCATGCCTTTCACGTTGCAGCCTTTCTCGCGCAGCGCGTTCACAGCTATCAGGCTGCTCTTGCCGGTAGACACCAGGTCTTCGATTACCACCACCGACTGGCCTTCGTGGATTTCGCCTTCAATTTGGTTGGTCAAACCGTGCGATTTGGCTTCAGAACGCACATACACGAAAGGCAGTCCCAATTCCTGTGCTACCAATGCACCTTGGGCAATGCCGCCGGTGGCCACGCCGGCAATCACGTCTATGCTGTTCCAGTTGTTGTTGATAACCTCAACAAAACTCTGGCGGATAAAATTGCGAATCTCGGGGTACGAAAGTGTCACGCGATTATCGCAATAAATAGGTGATTTGCGGCCAGAAGCCCAGGTAAAGGGGTTCTCGTTATTCAGCTTTATAGCTTTGACTTGCAGTAAAAAAGCGGCCATCTGATGGGCCATATCGTTGTACGTTTTCATACCGCAAAGATACACTTTTTTTTTATAATGGGAAATATTTTTTTTATTAAATCGTTATTGAGGTTATCATGAAACAGCTGACGATATCTTTTTTCGACCATTTTCTCTGCTTCCATCCGGCCGATGCTGCCGATTCCGCTCCCGTCTTCCCTGGAGGTGTCACTTGCGCTGACGACGATCTCGATTCGGTGTTCGATACGCTTCTTCAAGGGGCTGATGTTCTTGTCCTTTACTCGCATGGTTTCAAACGCATAGTCAGTTACCTCATGTCGCGATTCCGCTTTGTGCGCGCTGCCGGCGGGGTGGTTACCGACCCCCAGGGCAACAGTCTGCTCATCTTCCGCGAGGGGTGCTGGGATATTCCTAAGGGAATGGTCGAATCTGGCGAGTCGCTCGCCCAGGCCGCCATCCGCGAGGTCGAGGAGGAAACGGGCATTTCCCACATCGCTCTCGACAGTCTCTTGGTCAAGACTTACCATATATACAACAAATACGGGGGCTGGCACCTCAAGCAAACCAGTTGGTTCCGTATGCACACCTCCGCTGCCCAACCCACCGTGCCTCAAACCGCCGAGGGCATCACCCGCGCTGAGTGGGTCCCCCCAACCCTTTGCCATACACACCTCGCCAGCTCTTTCGCCAGCCTGAAAATCGTCAGTCAGAAACTTTAAACCGACCTCTGTCACTCAACCACAATACTATTATTCCCAAATGGATACCACCCTCAACCCCTATCCTATCGCCCTCGCCCGTATTCCCGGACTAGGCGCCAAAAGCATCCGCCAGCTGCTCACCCTCTGCACTTCCCCCGAGGAGGTGTTTAACCTCTCCCACACTCAGTTGGTCGAGGTCTTCGGCAAGCACACCGCCATCATCAAATCCATCGAGTCCAAGCACACCCTCATGCAGGCCGAACAGGAACTCCCCGAGCTTCAGCGCTACGGCATCCGTACCCTTTTCTTCACCCAGCCCCAATACCCCCAGCGGCTCAACTGCGCCGGCTGCGAGGATGCCCCTGTACTCCTCTATCAGTTGGGTTCCTGCAACCTCAATTCGCAGCATCAGATTGCTTTCGTGGGTGCCCGCAAGTGCACCGACTATGGCCGCCGCACCACAGCACAATTAGTGCAAGAGGTTTCTGCCGATAAACCTGTTATTGTAAGCGGTTTAGCCTATGGAATCGACACCGCTGCCCACACCGCTGCCGTCGAGACTGACATCCCCACTGTGGCGGTCCTCGGTCATGGCCTCGACACCATCTATCCCAGCGACAACAGGCTCCTAGCCAAGCGCATCCTCGATCATGGAGGCGCCCTCCTCAGCGAGTATCCTCTCCATGCCCCTATTAGTCCCTCCAATTTTCCTGCCCGCAATCGCATCGTGGCGGCGCTCTCCGATGCCATCGTGGTAGTGGAGTCGGGCGAACGCGGCGGCGCCCTCATCACCGCCAATATCGCTTTCGGCTACCACCGCGAGGTTTTTGCCGTTCCCGGCCGCCTCGGCGACCCCGCCTCCGAGGGATGCAACAATCTTATCGCCAACAACAAGGCACTCATCATCCGTAATGCCGGCGACCTCTATTTTCAGCTGGGGTGGAAAACCGCTATGGTGGGACGCCGCTACCATGAGGAACAGCAGTCGCTCTTCGCCTCCCTCGCTCCCGACGAGCAGCAGGTGGTCGATATCCTCCAGTCGTGCCGCGAGGCTTCTCTCGACGAACTTGCCGACAAAGCAGGCTTCTCCTTGCCCAAAACAGCCACTATTTTGATGAATTTGGAACTCAAAAAAGTTCTTTATTGCCTTCCGGGCCGACTTTATAAGCTTTCATAAGTCAGCGCATTAGCTTTTTATTTGTTTTTTTATTTTTATTTTTTTACATTACGTGCGAAAAAAATCGTAATTTCGCAGTTTCATACGAGTATCCTTACCCGTCACTTTTCGAATCAAAAAATACATCATATAATGGAACAAACTGTCAAAGGAAAAATCTCTCAGATCATCGGCGCTGTGGTCGATGTTACTTTTGAAGACGGGACTCCCCTTCCCGATATCTACGACGCCCTCAAGGTAGTTCGCCCCGATGGCACCGAGGTCGTTCTCGAATGCCAGCAGGACATCGGCGAGAATACCCTGCGCACCATCGCTATGGACAGCACCGACGGTCTCCAGCGCGGCACTGAGGTGATTTCTGTCGGCGGTCCCATATCCATGCCTGTCAGCGAAAACATCAACGGTCGCCTTTTCAATGTTATCGGCAAGGCCATCGACGGCATGCCCGACCCCCAGCATTCCAAACGCTACGGCATCCACCGCGAACCTCCCAAGTTCGAAAATCTTGCCACTTCTCAGGAGGTCCTCTTCACCGGCATCAAGGTTATCGACCTCATCCAGCCTTTCCTCAAGGGCGGCAAAATCGGCCTTTTCGGCGGCGCCGGCGTTGGCAAAACGGTCCTTATCCAAGAGCTTATCAACAATATCGCTAAAAAGTATTCCGGCATGTCGGTATTCACCGGCGTCGGCGAACGCACCCGCGAGGGCAACGACCTCCTCCGCGAGATGATCGAGGCCGGCGTTATCAATTACGGACCCGAGTTCACAAAGAGCATGGAAGAGGGCAGCTGGGATCTTTCCAAAGTCGACATGGAGGCCGTGAAAAATTCCAAGTGCACCATGGTTTTCGGCCAAATGAACGAAACTCCCGGCGCTCGTGCCCGCGTGGCGCTCAGCGGCCTTACCCTCGCCGAGTATTTCCGCGATGGCGACGAGAAGACCGGCGGTCGCGATATTCTTCTCTTTATCGACAATATCTTCCGTTTCACCCAGGCCGGTTCCGAGGTGTCGGCCCTCCTCGGCCGCATGCCTTCCGCCGTGGGCTACCAGCCCACCCTGGCCACCGAAATGGGCATGATGCAGGAGCGCATCACCTCCACCAAGCGCGGCTCCATCACCTCGGTGCAGGCCGTCTATGTTCCTGCCGACGACCTTACCGACCCCGCCCCCGCTACCACTTTTGCCCACCTCGACGCCCAAACCGTCCTCAGCCGCAAAATTTCCGAGCTCGGCATCTATCCCGCTGTCGACCCCCTCGACTCCACTTCTCGCATTCTCTCGCCTGCTATCGTCGGCGACGAGCATTATAATACCGCCCAGCAGGTCAAGCAAATCCTCCAGCGCTACAACGAGCTCCAGGATATCATCGCCATCCTCGGCATGGAGGAACTCGGCGAGTCCGATAAACTCATCGTTTCCCGCGCCCGCCGCGTTCAGCGTTTCCTCTCGCAGCCTTTCCATGTGGCCGAGGCTTTCACCGGTCTCCCTGGCAAGTTCGTCAATATCGAGGACACTATCCGCGGTTTCCAGATGATTCTCAATGGCGATGTCGACTACCTTCCCGAACAAGCCTTCCTCCTCGTCGGTACCATCGAAGAAGCCATCGAGAAGGGCGAAAAGATTCTTGCCGAAACTAAAAAGTAACTTCTAAGAATTCGGCGTAAAAGAATTCTTGAATAATGCTTGAAAACCACTTTTTAGTAGTCACCTAATTAGCCTCATCATCATGAAAGTGATTATTACCAAACCCGACGCCACCGTGTTCGAAGGCGAGGCCTCCCAGCTTCACCTTCCCGGTGTCGACGGCCGTTTCGAGATGCTCAACAACCATGCTCCCCTCATCGCCGCCCTCGCCCAAGGCACCATCCGTGTGGTAGTCGCCGATGGGCAGGAGCACAGTTTCGATATCCGCGGCGGTGTCGTCAAGGGTCAAAACAACGATATCCTCATTCTGGTCCAATAACAGTTTTCGTCATTCCTATGCCCCAGCCCATCTTCATCCGCAACGTCCTCCTCAACGAGACCCGCACCAATATCCTTATCGAAAACCACCATTTCGTGGCCATCGGTCCCGAGGCTGCGCCTAGCAGCGGCGCCACCGTTATCGACGGTTCCCGCCTCGCCGCCTTCCCCACATTCGCCAATATGCACACCCATGCCGCCATGAACCTCTTCCGCGGCTATGCCAACGATCTCCCCCTCATGTCGTGGCTCAACGATTGGATCTGGCCTAAGGAGAAGAATCTCAACGACGATATCGTCTATTGGGGCACCCGCCTCGCCTGCACCGAGATGATTCTCAGTGGCACTACGGCATTCTCCGATATGTATTTCCATATTCCCGCTGCCGCCAAGGCTGCCGCCGATATGGGCATTCGCTGCACGCTGGGCATCACCGCTTTCGGCGATTGTGCCGAACTCACCGAAGAGTCCATCGAGCGCACCCTCCAAGCTATCCAACCCTACTCCCACCTGGTGCAGCTGGCTCTTGCGCCTCACGCCATCTATACCGTCAGCAACCAGGGGCTCCGCCACTCCGCCGAACTCAGCCACAAGTACAATCTCTTGTACCATATCCACATGTCCGAAACGCCCGGCGAGGTGTCCGACTGCCTCCGCAACCACGGCTGCCGCCCCTATCAGCTCCTCGAGCAGCTGGGGGTGCTCGACCTTACCGAGGGCCGTTTCTCCGGCGCCCACAGTCTCCACCTCGACGACAACGAGATTGCCCTCCTCGGCCGCCATCGCGCCACCGTGGTCCACAATCCCTGTTCCAATCTCAAGCTCGGCTCCGGCCATTTCTTCCGCTTTGCCGAACTCAAGGAGGCCGGGGTCAACATCACCCTCGGCACCGACGGTTGCTCCAGCAGCAATAATCTCGATATGATCGATGCCGCCAAGTTCATGTCCTACCTCCAGAAGGGGGTTCGGCAGGATCCCACCGTCCTCCCTGCCCACGAGCTCCTTCAGGTGGCCACCCGCAATGGGTTCAACACCCTCGGCATCAATGCCGGCAGCCTCCATGTCGGCGCCCTGGCCGACATCATGCTCGTCAATACCGACAATATCGCCTTTGTCCCCAATAACGATACCCTCGCCAACCTACTCTATGCCGCCCACGGCGATTGTGTCGACACCGTCATCTGCCACGGGCGCATCCTCATGCAGCACCGCCATATCGACACCCTCGACGAAACCCTCACCCAGTCGCGCCGGGCCGCCGCCCAGCTCCTCAGCTAATTCCTGCACCCATGCTCCGTTTTTTCCGCCGTTCGCTCTGGGTTTTGCTGCTGCTGTCGGCTTGCGCCGCACCCGACAATAGCGATAAGATGATTTTCCGCTACAACGAGTCGGCAGGCATCGCCACCCTCGATCCCGCTTTCGCCAAAGACCAAGCCCTCATTTGGGGCTGCACCCAGCTCTACAACGGTCTCGTCCGTCTCGACCACCGACTCCAGCCCCAACCTAGCGTGGCCAAGTCGTGGTCCATCAGCCCCGACGGTACCACCTACACGTTCACTCTGCGCAGCGATGTCTTCTTCCATCGCAGCCCTCTTTTCGGCACCCCCGATTCCACCCGCGCCGTCACTGCCGCCGATTTCCTATATAGCTTCCAGCGCATTCTCAGTCCCGAGGTGGCTTCCCCGGGCCGCTGGGTCTTTTCCGAGGTCGACAGCTTCGAGGCCCCCAACGATTCCACTTTCGTCATCCGTCTCCAGCATCCTTTCGGCCCCTTTCTCAGCCTTTTGGGCATGGCCTATTGCTCTGTGGTGCCCCACGAGGTCGTCGACTTCTACGGTCCCGATTTTCGGCAGCATCCGTGCGGAACAGGTCCGTTTTTCATGCAGCTCTGGAAAGAGAATGTCAAGTTGGTGATGCGCCGCAACGACCGCTATTTCGAGCGCGACTCCCTCGGACACCACCTCCCCTATCTCGATGCGGTGGCGGTCACCTTTATCGTCGACAAGCAAACCACCTTCCTCGAGTTCGTCAAGGGCAATCTCGATTTCATGAACTCCCTCGATGCTTCCTATAAGGACGAGCTTCTCACCCGCACCGGACAGCTGCGCGACAAGTATGCCTCGCGTATCGATATGGTCTCCACTCCGTTCCTCAATACCGAGTACCTCGGTTTCCGCATGGAGGATCCCGAAGGTCCTCTTGCCGACCGGCGCATCCGCCAGGCCATCAACTATGGGTTCGACCGCGTCAAGATGATGAAATATCTCCGCAATGGTATTGGCGCTCCCGGTTGTGGAGGCATGGTGCCCTGCGGACTTCCCGGCTTCGACACCGTATCTTCCTACGGCTATACCTACAATCCGCAGCGGGCCCTCGCCCTGCTGGCCGAAGCCGGCTACCCCCATGGGCAGGGGCTCCCCGCCATCACCCTCGCCACCACCAGCAGCTATCTCGACCTCTGCAAGTATATCCAGCAGCAGCTAGGCCTCCTCGGCATCAACATCAAAGTCGATGTCAATCCCCCCGCCGCCCTCCGTGAGCATATCGCCCAAGGGCGCAGCCCCTGGTTCCGTGGTAGCTGGATAGCCGACTACCCCGATGCCGAGAATTACCTCTCGCTCTTCTACAGTCCCAACCGCTGTCCTGCCGGAGCCAACTACACTCGTTATTGCAGTCCCCAATACGACCGCCTCTACCGCCAGGCCCAATCGGCTCCCGACGACAGGCAGCGCATCGCCCTCTACCGCCAGATGGACAGCCTCATCATGGCCGAAGCCCCGGTAGTCATCCTCTACTACGACCAAGTGCTCCACTTCACCCACAAAAACATCCAGGGCCTCCGCACCAATGCCATGAATGCCCTCGACCTCCGCTATGTAATCTGCAAATAGAACGAAGGACGAAAGACGAAAGACGAAAGACGAAAGACGAAAGACGAAAGACGAAAGACGAAAGACGAAAGACGAAGGACGAAAAACGAAGGACGAAAGACGAAGGACGAAGGACGAAAGACGAAAGACGAAGGACGAAAGACGAAGGACGAAGGACGAAGGTCGAAGGACGAAGGACGAAGGACGAAGGACGAAGGACGAAGGACGAAAAACGAACATCGAAAGATACGATGATACGATGATACGATTAAATGATTAATGATTAGCGGCCACTGCCCTGTGGCCTTGCGGGAGAAGGCGTTAAGAAAAAGTGACAGAAAAGCGTTAAGAAGGGATTTCTGTTTGAGCAGGGAAAAGGGAGAACCTTCAAAACAGGAGTTTCCCAAAATAAATGAGGGATTCCCCAAAAAACAGGGCAGCCG
>JAGHRY010000308.1 GCA_018066145.1 Candidatus Colimorpha merdihippi
CAAAATAATATCAAAAAATGCGAAAAATTGAATTTCGTTTGTAAAAATGTGGTATTTTTGCAGCGCAATGCGAATGTAGTTCAGTTGGTAGAACATCAGCTTCCCAAGCTGAGGGTCGCGGGTTCGAATCCCGTTATTCGCTCATGGGACTTGATTCACTTCAAGGGGGATGCGGCTGCAAGGCCGCATTTTTTGTTTCATTATACCGATTTTTCAAATCCCTTTACAGTCTTAAAATCAGTCGCACCTTACACTGCAACCGACAACACCGACGCGGGTGAAGTAATCTTGCAGCTTCTTAGTGCTCACTAAAAAAACGCGGGGGGCATCGTCAACGATGCCCCCGCGTTTCAGTGCTTGCGCAAGCCTAAGGCTTGCCCCGCATAACCTCAAGCATTAAATGTTGGAATAGTCGTAGAGTTGAAGCGAACCAGTCTTGAACCACAGGACATATTTGCCTGGGAAAGTGTATGTGTAGCCTTTTCTAGCATGCCATTTGTTAAGACGCGCTATATAAGTAACACCGTTGACTGTTATTGGGTTATCAAAATACTCTAAATTTTGGATAAATTCTTCTGGAGCTGTTCCATATAATTTACTATTAAAACCTTCACAATAAAAAGAATCCTTGTGGAAATCAGGCAAATAACCATGACATGAGAAACCAGCGGCTTCGGTGCAGCTTAAAGGAATGCCTACGTTGTAAAGGCCGGATAATCTGAGTAAAATATCTTTTCGTATTGGAAAATTTTGATATAAAGTATTTGCTTCATCTACACTTTCTGATGTTAAATAAAAATTCATTGTGGTTTCTTGTGACAAAAGGTATACCTCTTCGAAATCATTAGAATGGCCATCGAGGTAGGTGAAAATGGTGTTGTAGTAGCTCGGCACAATCAGGCCGCCATCTTCTAAACAGTTCAGAATGGTATAGTTTTCGCCGAACTTTGTTTTGTAATAGGTCGTTATTTGACTGATTTGACTATTGGTCAACTGGGAATTGCGGGCGGCAGTAATGTTAACGTCATTTGATGTGCTTGTGATGGTGCCTTTGGAGAAAACGTGTTTCGTACCATTGAGTGGGTAGTAGGCGTTGTTTTTTGTAAAAGTCCAACCTTTGTGTTCCTCAAGGGCGTCTGCATCGAGTATAAACAGAGCATCATGGAGTTGGCATTTAACCACATCGGGATGGCGTTCAACAGTATTGTTTGAAAACAATGTGTTAAGGCCATTTAAAATTGTCTTGATGTCATTTAATTTTCCATTCAAAAAATTCTGAGAAATTTGCCCATTATTGAATAGCGATCTATAATAGAGTGCAGTCAACCAAGCAGTGCGTAAGGTTTCGGCAGCAACGGCAGCACGAAACATGTCGCGAATGTCGTAGCCTGTCTTTTCCCAAGGTGTGTTGTGGAACACTACCACATCATAAATGGCAAACATGTTACGGGATTGGTAGTTATATTCCGGACCTGGCTGGAACAGATAAACATTGCAAATTTGATCCAAAGCAAGATAGGCATCGCCACAGGAAACATGTGTCCCTCCCCAATCATGCATAACTTGCCATATCTGTTGGTCAAGCTCATTGGAATCCAAATTCTGTGCATTGGACTCAATTAACCCCAATCTATCTACACAAAGATCGTTGGCATCTTTCAGGCTGGTAAGAATACTTTGGAAATCAGTATAATATCTATACAAACTGGTGTAATGTAAATTGTCAATGGCACTTAGAGCCTGCTGCGTCATGGTCATAAGTGTATTCATATCTTGTTCAATTACACTCAATTTGTCAAGTACCATATCCAGCTTTTCCGAGGTGTGATCACCGCCGAAAATCGCGGTACTCAACATGTTTACCAACGGTTTCGTAAAAACACTTACAAGTGCCCCTCCGCCTTGTTGCAGAAGAAATATGCCTAAGCTAGCCCAAATACTTTTTTCTCTTTCTCCTGATGCTCCTCCTCCTATCAGTTGATTAATGTCGATATATGGGAAGTCCATCGTGTCGATGACGTGGTTCAGCGGGTCGCACCCTTCGGTGATGATGGGATGATATTCAGGAATGCTGAATTCGGTTTCCGGCTCCTGCAAGGTTTCCATATTGTCCTTCTTGCAGGAGGTAAGCACGAGCGATGACAACAGGATGATGAATGTCGTGCTGACAAATGTATTTTTTAATGATGACTTTTTCATGATTAACAATTTATTGGTTTGTGTGATTTTTT
>JAGHRY010000081.1 GCA_018066145.1 Candidatus Colimorpha merdihippi
GATGAAAATAATGAACAAGTCTGTTTTTGTAACTTTCATATTGCTGTTTCTTAGCTCATTATCACCGCTGTGGGCTCAGATGGATTTGCATGGGCGCATCATTACAGACCAAGGCCAGCCCGTGGAATTTGCCAATATCGGAATACTGAATGACACGCGTGGCGCAGTTTCCGATGCCAAGGGTAATTATGTGTTGCGTGTCCATTCTACCGATAGTATTACCATTCGTGTTTCGTCTGCCGGCTTCCAGCCCCAAGAGTTTCGCATCAAGCTTCGGTCGGGCGAGAAGCGCTTGCTGGATATTGTGCTGCAACCCTCTGCCACCCAGCTCGATGTGGTAGTGGTTTCCGAAGATCGCATCCGTACCAGCACTTTCACTCAAATCGATATCCAAAAAATCGAAAACACCGTTGGTCCCAACGAGGGAGTTGAAGCCTTGCTGAAAACGCTTCCCGATGTGAATTCCAACAACGAACTCTCTTCGCAATATTCGGTCCGAGGAGGTTCTTTCGATGAAAATCTAGTGTATATCAATGGGGTAGAAGTCTACCGTCCCCAGTTGATTCGTAGCGGCCAGCAGGAGGGCATGAGCATCATCAATCCCGATTTGGTCGACCATTTGCTTTTCTCTCCAGGTGGGTTTGATGCTTCTTATGGCGATAAGCTCTCTTCGGTTCTCGATATCATCTATAGTCGTCCCCAGGAGTCGCGGCGTCGCCTGTCCTTGTCTTTTTTGGGCGGGTCGGCATCGGTGCAAGGTCGTGCCGGCGAAAAGTTCGCTTATAGTGTTGGATTCCGCTTGCATAACAACAGCTATCTTTTTCGTTCCTTGGAGACTGAAGGCACCTATAAGACTTCTTATGCCGACTTGCAGTCGGTGCTCTCTTACCGTGTAAACGACCATCTCGACCTTTCCCTCTTGGCCGTCTATACCCGCAATCGGTATGGCCTTATACCCTCGTCTCGTACCACCACTTTTGGCACAATCTCTATGCCATTGGAACTGGATGTCTATTTCGATGGCCAGGAGGTCGACAGGTATAACACCATTCTAGGGGCCTTCTCGATGGATTACCACCCCAGCGACGATTTCCAGCTGCGTTGGATTAATTCTTTCCAATACAACCACGAACGCGAAGAGTACGACATCCAGGACCAATACTGGCTCTATGAGGTGGGGGTGGGTGAAACGGCCGGCGATACCAACCGTTTCGACCGTGGTGTGGGCACTTTTCTTGAGCATGCCCGCAACTATCTGAATTTGAGTATCTATTCCTCCGAACTGAAAGGTGTGCGTTATGCTCTTTTGGGCAATTGGAGTTTTGGCCTCAAAGGGCAGGTGGAAACCATCCGCGACCAAATGCGCGAATGGAAATGGGTGGATAGCGCCGGATATGCCTTCCCCACCCAGCATTTCACTCCGGGTGTGGACGATACCGTCCCATTTGCCCCTATTCTGCAGCTGTTCTGTAAGGCCGACAACGCTATCTCCAACTTTCGCACGATGGCCTACGTCCAGCGCGAAATTAATCTGTATACCCGCCACGACCATTTGCTGAAAATCCAGGCAGGCGCTCGAGCACAATATTACACCACACAATACAATGGTGAATCCCTTGCCTCGCAGTTTTTGGTGTCGCCTCGTCTTTCGGTAAATTTCAAGCCCAATGGCACTCACGATGTGCTTTATCGTTTGGCAGCCGGCATTTATCAGCAGCCCTATCTCTATCGCGAAATCCGGCGTTCCGATGGCACTCTTTGTGCCAATGTGCCTGCGCAAAGTTCCTATCAGGCAACAGGCACCGTCGACTGGAATGTGCGTCTTTGGGATAAGCCTTTTCGCTTCACCGCAGATGTATATTACAAATACATCACTCATTTGATACCTTATACTATCGATAACCTTCGGGTGCGTTATTCGCCCGATGATGAAGCCGTTGCTTATGCAACGGGCATGAGCCTTCGCATCAATGGCGATTTTGTCGAAGGACTCGAGTCCTGGGCCAGCATTTCTTTGATGCAGACCCAGGAGGATATCTTAGGCGACAATCTCGGGTGGCTGAGGCGGCCTACCGACCAGCGTTTGAGTTTCAAGCTCTTCTTCCAAGACTATCTGCCTACCATTCCTTGGTGGCGCATGAGCCTTAGCTTTCTTTATGGCACCCGCACCCCCGTCACCCATCCCTACCAAACCGACCGTTCGGTAGAATATGAATTGCCTCCATACTTCCGTGTCGACTTGGGCAATACCATCCAGCTTACCAAATTCGATCAAGTTCGCCAGTCTCGTCTAGGACGCTTTTTCGATGATATTCTTGTCAGCGTAGAGGTGTTCAATCTGTTCAACTACCACAATGTGGTTTCCTATATTTGGGTGGCAGACTATACCAATGTCTACTATCCCGTGCCCAACTACCTTACTGCACGACAGTTCAATCTAAAACTTACGGCTACATTCTAAGCTTTTTCTTTTTCAACTTACATTTATAAATCGATTGTATCATGCTTCAAGCTCCCTCCACGGCCCCATTGATTCCTCAGCAGCACAAGCTGCCCAACGGCAATACTTTATATTATTTCCCCAATAGCAATCTGCAGTTGGTAAAGCTCGACTTTACTGTCGAGGGAGGCAGCGGCTATCAATGGGTAAAGTCTCAAGCCCATGCCGCCAATCAGCTTTTCGGCGAGGCTACTGCCGCCCATTCGGCTCAAGAGGTGGCTGAATTCCTCGATTTCCGTGGCATCACCATCGAGCGTATGACCGATGTGTGCCAAAGCAATATTTCGGTATATTTCCTACGCAAATATGCTGCAGAGCTATTCCCGCTCCTTCGCGAGATGTTCGATATGCCCCTAGTTACCGCGCAACTTTTCGATGCTTATAAGAGTCGCCGCCGCCAGCAGGTGGCCCAAGGCTTCCAGCAAACCAACTACATGGCCCGCAATCGTCATTACGAGATGCTCTACGGCCCTCAGCATCCGCTGGGATGCTATGCTGCTCCTGAAGATATCGATGCCCTGCAGCTTTGCCATGTCGAAGAATTCATTCACAAGCATTTTTCACTCACCTACGCCCATTTGGTAATAGGTGGCCAGGTTGACGACGAACTGTTGGCTTTGGCCGACCAGTATCTGGCTCCCGAACGCAATTCATCGTACTCCGTGGCTCGTCTGAAATTGCCTGCGCCGATGCCGGAGAATCTTGTGGTCGACCATGTTGTGCTGCCTTCTGCTGTTCAGTCGTCGCTGCGCATCGGTAGGGTTTTGCCCATGGATTGGCGGTCGCCCGAGTATGCACAGTTTATGGTGCTCAACACCTTGCTGGGCGGCTATTTCGGTTCGCGCTTGATGAGCAACCTTCGCGAAGAAAAAGGCTATACCTATGGCATCTACAGCATGACTCAGATTTTCCGTGGCAGCATCCTCTTTTTTGTTGCTGCCGATGTCGCAGGCGAGGCCACCCAAGCGGCTGTGCAAGAGTGCCTGTCAGAAATAGACCGACTCAAAAACGAACCTGTTTCAAATGAAGAATTGGATCGGGTACGAAATGTCATGATGGGCGACTTTATTCGCAGCGTCGATGGTACCTTCGAAATCACCGAGCGTTATCGCCAGATGGTCACCACCGATGTTACCGAACAGTTCTCGGCCAATTATTTCGATGCCGTACAGCATGTCACACCCGAACAGCTTCAATCCTTGGCCCGACAATATTTTGTCCAGCTCAAAGTGGTTACCGCCGGTCCCCAGCTGACCAATTAATAATGCTTCCCAGTGGGGTAGGGGAGGTGTTCTCCCATAGCTGGTTCGCCATTCCTTCGAATCCTGGACGAAGGTTGGTAAAAGCCAGGACGAAGGAGATTCAAACCGGATATGAGCTCTATTCGAACCATCTTCGAATCCCATTGGCGGAATTGATTCTCTAAAACAAACACCCTCTTCCTCCGCCGAAGGGTCACTCATTCTACGGGGATCCTACGGGGTGGCTTCGCTCTATAGGAACGGACTGACCCCGTAGGATCCCCGTAGAATGAGCGGCGTTAGGGCTGACCTGCTTACTGTTGATATGAAGTTATTGGAGCTTTTGAAGTTCCGCAACATCCGCTTCACCCACTATTAAACCCATAAGCTCAATAAAAAAATCAACAACCATATCTAGAATCTAGAATGGATTTTTTGATGCATTACACAAAGCGGCGTTCTAGATTCTAGATTTGGGCATTTTTGAGAAGCTTTAGCGCTGGTCTCTGCTATGTAAAAATAGTTGGACTACACACATTTAGCACAGATTCTGCCTAGGATGTGCCTAGACTGATTTTGTGCACATCAATGGCTGGACTGGCAAGAAGATCTAGAATCCGATTCTAGATTTTCTAGCTGGATTATTTCCGCCAAAGGGTTCTTCGAGTTTCTCGCAGCCCAAAAATCGAATTTGTTTGAGCTAAAACATTACGATAAAAATACAAAAAAACTTTTTATTTCTCAAAAAAATCGTATCTTTGCATTTTCCCCTATTTTTATGGGGAAGCGTAATTATTTAGAAATTAATACAATAATAATAAAATGAGAAAACTAGCAGTAGTGGCTTTTGGCGGTAATGCGTTGCTCCGAAGCGGGCAAAAAGGAACCTACCAGGAGCAAATTGAGAATGTTGAGAACACTTGCGAGTCGCTCTACAACCTTCTGAAACGCAACTATAATATCGTGATTGGTCACGGCAATGGTCCTCAAGTGGGCAATGTTATGCTGCAGCACGAAGAGGGCAAACGCGTCGGTATCGAGGCTATGCCCATGGATTTCTGTGTTGCCGAAACCCAAGGCTCCATCGCTTACCTTATCGAGATGGGTCTGCGCAACGTGATGGCTCGTCACGATATCCAGCGCGACGTGGTCACCCTCGTCACCCAGGTGGCTGTCAACAAAATCGACCCCATGTTCCAGAATCCTACCAAGCCTGTCGGCCCTTACTACACCAAGGAGCAGGCCGAAGAACTGGCGCTGAAAACCGGTGCCAAGTACAAGGAGGATCCCAAAGGTCGCGGCTGGCGCAAAGTAGTGGCTTCCCCCACACCACAACGCATCAATAATATCAAGATTGTCAAGCAGCTTGCCAAGGCTGGCAATATCGTGGTTACCGTTGGCGGTGGCGGCATCCCCGTGGTCGAGGAGAGCGACTATGTACGCGGCGTCGAGGCTGTTATCGACAAGGACCTGGCCAGCGCACTCTGCGCTATCGAGATTGGTGCCGACGAGTTCTACATCCTCACCGATGTGCCCAAGGTTTATATCAATTTCCGTAAGGAGAACGAAAAAGCCCTCGACACTATCACCGTTAGCGAAGCTAAGCAGTACCTCCAGGAAGGCCATTTCGCCGAAGGCAGCATGGCTCCCAAGGTCCGCGCAGCCATCATCTTTGTCGAAAATGGCGGCAAGGAGTGCATCATCACCGAAGCCGGTCAGCTCGACAACCCCAACTGCGGTACCCGCATCATTCAAGACAAGTAAAGTATTTTGAATCAATAAAATCAAACAAATAAAACATTCACATGGCTTACAATTTAAGAAATCGTAATTTTCTGAAGATTTTAGACTTCAGCCCCAAGGAACTCCAGTACCTCCTCGACCTCGCTCGCGACCTCAAGCGCGCTAAATATGCTGGCACCGAGCGTCCTACCCTCACCGGTAAGAACATCGCCCTCATTTTCGAGAAAACCTCTACCCGCACTCGTTGCGCTTTCGAGGTTGGCGCTAAGGATCAGGGTGCTCATGTCACCTATCTCGGCCCCACTGGCAGCCAGATCGGCGTTAAGGAGAGCATGAAGGACACCGCTCGCGTCCTCGGCCGCATGTTCGACGGTATCGAGTATCGTGGTTTCGACCAGGCTACCGTTGAAGAACTCGCTCAGTATGCTGGCGTTCCCGTTTGGAACGGTCTCACCGCTGAGAGCCACCCCACCCAGATTCTTGCCGACTTCCTCACCATGCAGGAACATGTTGACAAGCCCCTCAACCAGGTTACCTTCGCTTATGTTGGCGATGCTCGCTACAACATGGGCAACAGCCTTATGGTTGGTGGTGTAAAGATGGGTATGGACACCCGTATCGTAGCTCCCAAGGCTCTCCAGCCCGCTCCTGAACTCATCGCCGAGTGCCAGAAGATTGCTGCCGAGACCGGTGCTACCCTTACCGTTACCGACGATCCCGTTGCTGGCGTTAAAGGTTGTGACTTCATCTACACCGACGTTTGGGTATCCATGGGTGAACCCGCTGAGGTTTGGAAAGAGCGCATCGAGCTCCTCATGCCCTTCCAGGTCAACGCTCAGATGATGAAGAACACTGGCAATCCCAAGTGCAAATTCATGCATTGCCTCCCCGCTTACCACAACCTCGAGACCAAGGTTGGTCGCGACGTTCACGAGCAGTTCGGTCTCGATGGCATCGAGGTTACCGAAGAGGTTTTCGAGAGCGAAGCTTCTATCGTTTTCGACGAGGCTGAGAACCGCATGCACACCATCAAGGCTGTCATGGTTGCCACCCTCGGCGACTAATCCAGTCCGTATTCTCATACCACAAGACTCGCATCTTCCTTTCAAGATGCGAGTCTTTTTTAGTGCCTTCTCGGCTATGGATATGTTAATTTGTGCGAATCTATATCCTTTTGAAAACTATGTAGGTACAATGTTTTTTTTACTTTTATTGTTAAAAAACTTGACAACGCTCGAAAAAAATCGTATCTTTGCACGTTTATCATATATATATTAGTAATGAAACTGCCCTATTTCAATTTCACCTATCCAAAGGAATTGGTGGCCGAAAAGCCTTCGAAACAGCGCGACGAGTGCCGTCTGATGGTGCTCCACCGCGATAATCACACCATCGAACACCGTCTCTTTAAAGACCTCATCGAATATGTTGATGAAGGCGATGTGGTGGTGGCCAACAACACTAAGGTCTTCCCCGCTTTATTGTATGGCGAGAAAGAAAAAACCGGTGCCAACATTACTGTCTTTCTTCAGCGCGAGCTCAACCACGATATGCGTTTGTGGGATGTAATCGTCGATCCCGCCCGCAAAATCCGTATCGGCAACAAACTCTATTTCGGTCCCAATGAGTCTTTGGTGGCCGAAGTTATCGACAATACTACTTCCCGTGGTCGTACCGTTCGTTTCCTTTTCGACGGCACCCATGAGGAGTTCATCAAGCATATCCGATCCTTGGGTCATACCCCCATCCCCGATGAACTGCGCGCTTTGCGCAATATCGAGAATTTCGATGCCGACCGCTACCAGACCATTTATGCCAAGCACGAGGGTGCCGTAGCCGCTCCCATCGCCGGCCTGCATTTTAGCCGCGAATTGCTCAAGCGTTTTGAGATCAACGATGTCAAATGGCTCGAAATTACCGTCCATTGCGGCATGGGCAATTTCCGCACCATCGATGTTGAAGACCTCTCGAAGCATCGTATGGATGCCGAAGAGATTCATGTCTCTCAAGAAGTGTGCGACACCATCCTCCAGGCCAAAGCCGAAGAGCATAAGGTGTGTATCGTAGGCACCGATGTGATGCGCGCCATCGAAAGTGCCGTCACTATCCAGGGCAAAATCAGCGCCTACGAGGGATGGACCAATAAGTTCATCTATCCTCCCTACAATTTCTCTATCGGCGATATGCTTATCACTAATTTCCACCACCCCAAGTCGGCCCAGTATATCATGGCTTGTGCCTTCGGCGGTACCGACTTTGTGAGCTATGCCTATGATCTGGCCATCCGCGAGAAATATAAGTTCTCCACCTATGGCGATGCCATGCTCATTCTTTAATCGTTTTATGTAATCTACAATTGGCATCATCAGCCTTTCGGCCTTGCTGCCAATTGATATCCGAAAATTTCTATGCAGCCTTTGGCGGAAATTTTGCGTCCTACTTCTTTGGACAATTATATCGGGCAGCAGCATCTGGTTGGGCCGGGTGCTGTGCTCCGTACCCTTATCGATAGCGGACGAATCCCTTCTATGATTTTTTGGGGTCCTCCGGGTATTGGCAAAACTACCTTAGCCACCGTTATCAGCCAAACCCTCAATCGTCCTTTCCATACCCTTAGCGCCATCAGCAGCGGGGTCAAGGAGGTGCGTGAGGTTATCGAACAGGCCAAAACCGAGGAAGGGGCCATCCTATTTATCGATGAGATACATCGTTTCTCCAAGTCGCAGCAGGATTCGCTTCTCGGCGCCGTTGAGAAAGGTGTGGTAACCCTCATCGGTGCCACTACCGAAAATCCTTCATTCGAGGTTATTTCGGCTTTGCTTTCCCGCTGCCAGGTGTATGTCCTCAAGGAGTTTGGCGTACCCGAAATGCAGCAGCTTGTCGATTCTGCTGTCGCCTATTATGCTTCTCTGGGACGCGAGGTTCATGTCACCGAAGTCGATGCCCTGTTCCGCATTTCTGGAGGCGATGCGCGCAAATTGCTCAATGCTATCGAGCTAGTGGTCAACAACAGCCCAGCAGGTCCCGTTACCATCGACAATGCACACACCACCCAGGTCATCCAGCAGAATCTGGCCATGTACGACAAGCAGGGCGAGATGCATTACGATGTCATTAGTGCTTTCATCAAGTCGATGCGAGGCTCCGACCCCAATGCAGCTGTTTATTGGCTGGCGCGTATGATTGAGGGTGGCGAAGATCCCGTTTTTATTGCTCGCCGCATGCTTATCCTGGCTTCTGAAGACATCGGAAATGCCAACCCCAATGCCTTGTTGCTGGCCAATGCCTGTTTCGATACTGTAACCAAAATCGGTTACCCCGGGTGCCGGTTGGTGCTTTCCCAATGCTGTGTCTATCTGGCCACTTCTCCCAAGAGCAACAGCACCTATGTAGCCATGAATATGGCCCAGCAGCTGGTTCGGCAAACCGGCGATCTTCCTGTACCGATGCATATCCGCAACGCCCCCACCAAGCTCATGAAGCAGATGGGCTATGGCGACGGGTATAAGTATGCCCACGACTATCAGGGCAATTTTGTCGATCAGGAATTCCTGCCCGATGCCATCCGCGGGGTCAAATTCTACGAGCCAGGCCAGAATCCTCGCGAGGAAGAAACCCGGCGCACCCTACGCGCCCATTGGCAAGGCAAGTATGGCTATTAAGCCAGTATCCGTTTTTACACATATAAACTGTTATAAGCATCATGGCTGACGCACTTCTTACTGTAGAGAATCTCACCAAGTCGTTTGGCGACAAACTTCTTTTCGACGATATTTCGTTTGGCATCAATGCCGGACAAAAAACTGCCCTTATTGCCCGCAACGGCTATGGCAAATCCACCCTACTGAATATCCTTACCGGTAAAACGCTCCAAGATGCCGGCAAAGTCACTTTCCGGGGCGATGTGCGCATGGCCTATCTCCCTCAGCATCCCGACTTGCTGCCCGACCAATCGGTGCGCAGCTTCGTCTATGCAGCCGAACGACCCGAACATGAGGACGAATGGACTTTCGAACAGCGCATCGAGGAGATTCTCAGCCGTCTACGCCTCGACGACAAGCTCGATTCCCCCATGCGGCAGCTTTCAGGTGGAGAACAGAAAAAGGTGGCCCTCAGTCGAATACTTATCGACAACACTAATCTTCTGTTGCTCGACGAGCCTACCAACCATTTGGATGTGCAGATGATCGAATGGCTTGAAGAGTTTCTCTCTCGCCAACGCCTGGCCATTCTCATGGTCACCCACGATCGCTATTTTCTCGATCATGTCTGCCAGGATATTTACGAAATCGACAACAGTCGCCTCTACCATTATCGCGGCAATTACGATTATTATCTTCGCAAGAAGGCCGAGCGCCAGTACAACGAGCGTCAGGAGGTGGAGAAGGCCAAGAGCCTTTACCGAACCGAGCTCGACTGGATGCGCCGCATGCCCCAAGCCCGTGGCACCAAAGCCCAGGCTCGTATCGATGCTTTCTACGAGTTAGAGGAGAAAGCCCACACCCGTTTCGATGAAAGCAAACCCCAGCTGACTGTAAAAACCGAGCGTATCGGCGGTAAGATTTTGGAGATGTATAATGTCACCAAGGCTTTCGAAGGCAAGAATATGGTTGACGATTTCAGCTATACTTTCAAAAAAGGCGAAAAAATCGGCATCGTAGGCCCCAATGGCGTGGGCAAATCAACCTTCCTCAATCTCCTCACCGAGCAGCTTCGCCCCGATACCGGACATATAGTCGTTGGCCAAACCATCCAGTTTGGTTTCTATACCCAAAATGGTATGACTGCCCGCCCCGATATCCGCGTGATCGATATCGTGAAAGAAGTGGCAGAGCGTATCGATTTGGACAACGGCAAGGAGATGTCTGCCCACCAGTTCCTGAGCTATTTCGGATTCGACGACACTACGCAATACAACTATTTCGGCAATCTCAGCGGTGGCGAACGCCGCCGCCTATATCTGTTGATGGTGCTTATCGCCAACCCCAATTTCCTTATTCTCGACGAGCCTACCAACGATCTCGATATCTATACCCTCGAGATTCTCGAGCAGTTCCTAAAGAACTTCAAAGGCTGCCTCATCATTGTCAGTCACGACCGTAGCTTCATGGACCATATAGTCGACCATTTGTTTGTTTTCGAAGGCGAAGGCCGCATTCGCGACTACCATAGTAACTATACCCAGTATCTTGCTGAAAAGAACGCCCAACGCCGTAACGAGAATTTGCAAAAACGCGAGGAAAAACCCAAATACGAACGTTCTCGCTCGTCCGAAAAACCCCGTGCCACTTATAAACAGCAGAAGGAGTACGAATCCCTCACGGCCGATATCGACGCCCTCAACCAGGAGCGTTCTCAGTTGGAATCGCTCCTAAGCAGCGGCACCGAAACCGATGTCAACAAGCTTACCGCCGCCTCTCAGCGTATCGGCGAAATCATTTCCCTCCTCGACGAGAAGGAGTTGCGCTGGCTCGAATTGGATGAAATTATCAATTAGTCATGAAGAAATATACCCATGCCTACCTGGCTTTCATGGCCATCAAGCGTTTGCAGTATGGCCCTATCCCCGAAGCCAATAAAGCCGACGCCCAGTCGCTCGTAAAATGGTTCCACGATTATCGCGATTTCGTGGTCAAAGGTTCGTGGTACCCCGACGAGGTGTTCAAGGACAATACTACCAGCCATATCATCAAATTTCGACCCGACCAGCATGCTGCAGACCATAATTTCAAAAAACTGCCCCGCAATATGCAGCAGTATTCCCTTGGTCTTTCATCGCCATTGTATAATCAGCCCTTTGTAATCGAGATGGGCAATTTGGCCGACCGTTGCGAGTCGCTGGCCCATGGTGTTATCGATTGCCTCAAGATGTTGCGTATGGAGGACCGCGGTTGCCCCATTTCTCCCTCCAACAACCACATTGCCATGCGTTTTTTCATCCTCAGCCATTATATCGCCGACTGTCACATGCCCCTGCATTGTGATGCTCGTCCTTTTTCCGATGGCGAGAATATTCATGCCTTTATCGAGTCGCAATGGGAAACCCAGATTAAGAAGTCCTATCAGGTCGATACCGCCAATGAGCGTTTCTTCTACGACCCATACGGCTACCCGCTTTTGCAGAAGCCTACTTCCCTTATTCAGTCTGTCGAAGACGATATCCTCCAGCGCGAGTTCCTCTATTCCTGGGGTACTGGCAACAGTAATACTTGGGATTACATGAGTGCCGTGGCGCAGTATTCCTATCTCATGGCCTACCACATGATTCCGTCCGAATATAACGAAATCAACCTCACCAAGGAGGTTTATAAAAAATCCCAGCAATACGCCCGCTTCGAGCAAGACAGCCGCATTATCTTCTGCGATGCCATCGATTCCATCGCCCGCGTGTGGCTCCATGCTTGGACACGCTACCGTTCTTGGGAGAAAAACAAAAAATAATCTTGCTAAATGGACAAATTCGAACAACGGGTCCACGACGACCTTTTCAAGCAGCTCCTTCAGATGGAAGAAGTCGACGAGCGTCTTCCTGAAGCATACGATATCGAAGAACGTTGGCAGCCTATCGCTGAGTCTTATCTGGTTGACGGCGTGCGCGAGTTCACTAAATATCCCACTGTCAGCTTGGGTTGGATGATGTATATTGGCATGGCTATGGCCAAATACTGGGACGACGATTGGGCCCTCTATTCCAAAGTCGACGATCTCTACCGTTTCACCCGCGACAAAAGCGGTTACGACCTAATGGATGAATACATCCGTGGACCTCTCCTCGGACTATCCCAGCCCGCTTTCGATAATACCGAAAATTTGGTGCGCACCTGTGCCGAACTGGCCCACACCCTGCTTATGCACGAGAAAGTCGAGCCTGGCACCGAGGCCGCTTTCCGAGCCTATGTGGCCTGCATCCACCAGCTTTATCTCATGGGTGCCTATGTTCAGCTTCACCGCATGGGCTACCACATGGTGCGGATGTAAAAGTTGATTTGTTGATTTGAATGAATATCAACCTCAAATCAGCAAATCAACGATTCCACTTTATCCAGCGTAATGGCATTCTCTATTGTGTATTCGCCTACCTGTTCGCGGCGCAATGAGCTTAGAAATGCGCCGCTGTCCAGTGCCAGTCCCAGGTCGCGTGCTATGCTGCGTATATAGGTTCCTTTGCCGCATCTGATGCGGAAATCAAGCTGGGGCAAATGTTCCGGAACGCTCCCCAGCGGATGATCATATAGATGATGGTTCTGCTCGGCATCGGGTGCTGTATCTTCTATGGCAATGGGAGTGAGGGAAGCCTCTTTTCCGGGGCGGAAACTGGTGATTTCAAATTCGGCAATGTGTATGTTCTTTGGGGTAGGGGAGGGTATTTCTTCTCCTGCTTTGGCTTCTCTTGCATAGCTGTAGGCTCGCTGGCCTCCGATTTTAACCGCCGAGAAGATGGGCGGCACTTGGGCTATCTCTCCAATGAATTGGGGTAGCACTGCTTCTACTGCTTCTCGAGTGATGTGCTCGTAAGGGTAGTAATGGTCGATGGCACGTTCCAGATCGTAGCAGGGTGTTGTGGCACCCAACACCATGGTGCCGGTATACACCTTTTCGCCGGCCTGCAGCTGGTCGATGGTTTTGGTGGCTTTGCCCACACATACCAGCAGCACTCCCGTAGCCAGGGGGTCCAGCGTTCCGGCATGGCCTATCTTAAATTTCTTCAATCCAAAGGTATGCCGTATGGCCGACTTCACCTTGTTCACCGCCTGAAACGAGGTCCATTGGTAGGGCTTGTCCAGCACCAGCACCTGGCCTTCTAGTAATTCTTCTTGAGTCATAGCCTAAAAGAAAAGGCATCTAGGGTTGGTAGATGCCTTAGGTAAAAAAAAGTTTTCTTTACAACATCGGCAGCACGATGGCCAGCAGGCCAACGATGGCGCAATATGCGGCAAACCAGATGAGCTTGCCCTTTTTCACGATATTGATCATCCATTTGCAAGCCAGGCAGCCGCTTACAAAGGCGGCCACAAAGCCTATCAGCAGCGATGTGGTGGGCAGTCCGGCCATAGCGGTGCTTACGCCTACCTCCACCATGTCTTTGGCATCCAGCAGCGCTTCGCCCAAAATGGGAGGGATAACCATCAGAAACGAGAACTGGGCCAGTTTTTCTTTCTTGTTGCCCAGCAGCAAGCCGGTAGCAATGGTGCTGCCCGAACGCGAAAGGCCGGGCAGTACGGCCACAGCCTGAGCAATACCGATAATGAAAGCGTGCAGCGGCGAAATGTTCTCGCGCTGGCGGGGCTTGGCCCAATAGGAGAATGCCAGCAATGCGGCGGTTACCAGCAGGCAAATGCCCACAATCAGCATGCCGCTGCCGAAAATCTCTTCGATTTTGTCTTTGAAACAAAATCCTACGATGCCTACCGGTATCATCGACACGAGGATGTTGAACACATAGCGTGTGCCCTCGTTCCATTTGAACTTAAACAGGTCTACGAACAGCCATACGATTTCTTTCCACAAAATTACGCAGGTACTCAATACCGTAGCCACATGCACGGCCACCGAAAAAGCCAGGTTTTCTTCGCCATTGAGGCCAAACAGGTTGGCGCCGATAGTCAGGTGTCCGCTGCTCGACACGGGCAGATATTCCGTCAGGCCTTGCACAAGGCCCAATATAAGTGATTGCAACCAATCCATAGTCTGTATATAATAGATTATTTCTTTTTATACATGATGGCAACGATTTCGGCTACCAGGCCCAAGGTGATGAGGATGGGGGCCACAAACAAACGGCGCGAATCGAACATGGCGCTGTTGAACACGTTGGGGTCGTCGCTACCGCCGCCGCAAAGCAGCATGTATCCTAGTGCCAGCAGCACGATGCCGACAATCATGATGATATAGTTGATTTTGTCAAATACGAAAGCAAACTGCTTGCTTTCCTCATTGGTTTTATTCTCTTTAGCCATAATTTTAATGTGATTTATTTGCTTTATTCAAGTGACTGTTTACTGCAAAAAGGGTGGAGAGGTAGGATAGCGCTATGCCGATGACCACAATCAACACAGCAATGCCACCGTACCATATCAGGTGTGTGGGGTCCAGCAGGTTGCGTCCCATCAGCGACTGGTCTATTGCGCCCATGGCGATGGCCAGCACAGCAATGGCTATGATGGCGCCCAGCAGTCCGTACCAGATGCTGCGTGCCACAAAGGGGCGCGCTATGAATCTGCGTTTGGCGCCCACCAGCTGCATGGTGCGGATGGTGTCGCGCTGCGAATATAGGGCTATGCGTATGGTGCTGCTCACCATCAGGATGCTGATAATGAAAAGCAGGGCCATGAAGATGACCAGAAACCAGGTGATTTTATAAAACACGTCGTTCAGCTCGTGCACCACTGTTTCCTGATAGGTAACCCCGGTCACATAGTCGAATCGGCCCACCTTCTGGGTGAAATGTTCGATAGACTCCTCGCGACCGTTCTGGCGCACCTCGGGCAGATAGTCCACCTTCAGGTTCACCATCATCGAGGGGTACAGCGGGTTGTAGCCTATAAAGCTTACGAAATCGTCGTTGAGCTCTTCCGAAAAAATCTCGGCAGCCTTCTCGCGCGAGATATAGTCCACATGCTTCACCTCGGGCAGGGTTTCTATCTTCATTTTCAGCAGTTCTGCCACTTCGTCCGAAATGTCCGGTTCCAAGTCTACCTTGTAGGTGATGCGTTCCTGCATATCATGGGTGGTGCGGTACGAGTGGTACTCCACCAGCAGGCACAGCCCCAGCAGAAAGAGCACCAAGGTGATGCTTAACACTGTGGCCGAGTGGTTTTCCCAAATATTGATTTTCTGTTTCAACGTTGATTCAAGCTATTTGTTGTATTCGGCGGGCCTTGTTGTTATCGTTTTTCGCTTCTTTCCAATCAGGCCCGCTGCTGTTGTTTTCTGTTTCCAGTGGGGGCGCTTGCCTGCGGTGCACCTTAGTTGGCCAGCATCACGGGCATAACCAGCATCAGGATATCCTCAGCCGATTCTTCTTCGGTCTCTTTCACGGGGAAGATGATACCGGCGCGGCTGGGGTGCGACATTTCTATCAGTATCTGTTCGGTTTCGATGTTCTGCACCATCTCGGTGAGGAATTTGGCGTTGAAACCAATCTCCATGGGTTCGCCTTCATACTGGCAGGGCATCTTCTCGTTAGCGTCGTTGGAGAACTCAAGGTCTTCGGCGCTCACCACCAGTTCGCGTTCCTGGATGCTCAGGCGCACCTGGTTGGCCGATTTGCTGGCAAAGAGGCCCACGCGGCGCAGGGTGTTGTAGAACGATGCGCGGTCGATGGTCAGTTTGTTGGGGTTTTCCTTGGGGATGGCGGCATCGTAGTTGGGGTATTTGCCATCCACCAGGCGGCAGATGATGTAGAAATTGTTGAAGGTAAAGAAAGCGTTGGTAGTGTTGTAGGCCACCTCTACGGTGAGGTCTTCCTTGATGGAAGCCATAATGTTGCGCAGCATGGTCACCGGCTTGCGGGGAAGGATAAAGCTTACGGGTTCCTCGCTATGGATGTCGGTGCGACGGTAGCGCACCAGCTTGTGAGCGTCGGTAGCCACAAAGGTGGCGTTCTCCTCGTTGATTTCGCAGAAAATGCCGCCCATCTGGGGGCGCATCTCGTCGGTCGAAGCGGCAAAAGAGGTCTTTCCGATAGCGTTCACCAGGGCCGAGCAGGGCATCTGTATGGTCTTGGTTTCGCGGGCTTCGGGCATGTTGGGGAAAGTCTCGGGATTCTTGCCGGCCAGACGGTATTTGCCCTCGCCGGAAGTGATATTGATGCCGAAGGTGTCGTCATCAACGCTGAAAGTCATGGGCACATCGTCCATGCTCTTTACGATATCGAGCAGCAGTTTCGAAGGCACGGCCACGTCCTGCAAACCCTCCATGCGGGCGGTCTCCACGGCAATCTTGGTCACCAGGGTGGTCTCCAAGTCGGTAGCGCGGATAGTGAGTTCGCCTTCCTCCAGGTGGAAATGGAAGCAGTTGATGATGGGCACGGTGTTGTTGTTGGTCAGCACGCCGCTGATGGATTGGATCTGCTTTGAGAATTGCAGGCTATTGATGATGAATTTCATATTGTTGTATTATTTTTCTTCTTTTAAAG
>JAGHRY010000008.1 GCA_018066145.1 Candidatus Colimorpha merdihippi
GCAACGCCCCTAATCAGTCACAAACCTCTGCGACAAGAAAAAACGAAACGGGGTCATAGGGGCAACGCCCCTTAATAAGCAAGACATCATCGCCCCAAAAAACGAAATAGGGTCATAGGGGCCACGCCCCTAATTAAGTAACAAGTGTCACCTCGCAACAAGAAAAAACGAAACGGGGTCATAGGGGCAACGCCCCTAATCTTTATTGGGATGCCTTCCTTATTATTTAGGCTCTTGTTGGCTTAGGCAATGGAAACTGCCGAGGCCCCACACGATATCGGTACTGTCGATTCCAACGATTTCGTGGTTGGGGAAGCAGGCTTCGAGAATATAGGCTGCCTCGTTGTCGGTGAGGCATCTGTAGGTGGGGAAGATCACCTTTTTGTTGGCAATATAGAAATTGGCATAGCTGGCGGGCAGGCGCTGATTGTCGTAGAACACCATGTCGGGCATGGGAAGCTCTATGATGGTAGGCTGCTTGCCATTGGCAAGGCGACAGCTGTTCAAGGCTTTCAGGTTGTCCTGCAGGGGCTTGTAATTCTCGTCCCAGCTATCGTCCTCAACGGCAGTAATGATGGTGTCGGGAGCCACAAAACGACTCAAATCATCCACATGACCATCGGTATCATCGCCCACGATTCCATCGCCCAGCCAGATGATATTCTCCACACCGTAATATCCTCTCAGATAGTCTTCTATCTGGTCCTGATTCAAGTGTGGGTTTCGGTTCTCGTTGAGCAGGCAGGAGCGGGTGGTGAGGAGGTCGCCGCAGCCATTCACATCAATGCTGCCGCCTTCCATCACGATATTCGGTTCGAAAAGTACCAAGTCGTTCTCGATAGGGGAGAGGTGGTTGAAAATATGCTTGGGAATCTGGGTGTCCAATTCGTAGGGATATTTGCCGCCCCAGGCATTGTGATTCCAATTGACGATGGCGCGTTTGCCCGGCTCATTTCGGTTGAGCAGGAAAGCAGGACCATGATCGCGGCACCAGGCATCGTTGGTAGGAAACTGGTGGAGATGTATGCGCGACATGTTGGCGCCAATCTTATCCAGCTCGTTATACACATGGTCTTGCATAGCTTGGTCGACAACATTGATATGCACATCTTCGTCCTCGGCAAGTATTTTTATAAATAGATGGTAAGAGGGGAAAATAGTTTCTATCTTACCGGGCCATGAATCTTCGTTGTGGGGGTAGCTAAGCCAGGTGGCTTTGTGCTGTTCCCATTCTGCGGGCATGTAATAGCCTTGTTCTTTTGGAGTCATGATTATGTTTGATTTTGAGGTTTTAATATAGTACGGGTATATAGAACGCCGGTTATTCGTCGATAAAGCGCTTGAGGATAGGGCTATAGGAATCGATACGGCGGTCGCGGTAATAAGGCCAATGGCGGCGATAGTGGTCGCTCTCCTCAAGGTCGAACTCCTGGATATGGGTAGTCTCTTCGAGGTGGGGTGCCTGATACAGCACACGTCCAAAAGCATTGGTCATAAAGCTGCCGCCCCAGAATTGCATATTGCCTTCGCGACCGGTGCGGTTGACGCTGATAACGGGCACACCGTTGGCAACAGCATGGCTGCGCTGGATGGTCTGCCAAGCCTGGTACTGTTCGTCGTTGGTGGCTTCGTCCTGGCTGATATCCCAACCGATGGCGGTGGGGAAGAAAAGCATATCGGCACCCATCAGGCTGGTGATGCGGGCAGCCTCGGGATACCACTGGTCCCAGCAGATAAGCACGCCCAGGGTGGCATATTTGGTTTTGAAAACCTTATAGCCCAAATCGCCGGGAGTGAAATAAAATTTCTCGTAATAGCCGGGATCGTCGGGGATATGCATTTTGCGATATTTGCCCAAATAGCTGCCGTCGGCATCGATAACAGCCGTAGTGTTGTGATACAGGCCTTCGGCACGTTTCTCAAAGAGCGAGCACACCAACACCACGCCAAGTTCTTTAGCCAAACTCATAAAATGCTGACAGGTAGGTCCTTCGGGGATAGATTCTGCCAATTTGAAGTTATCGTAATCTTCGACATCGCAGAAATAGAGCGAAGCGAATAGTTCTTGCAGACAAATAATCTGAGCGCCGCCTGCGGCCAGTTCGCGCACCTTCTCGGTGTAGCGAACAATGTTCTGTTGTTTGTCGGCCACACAGGCCATCTGAGCAATACCTACTTTGACTTTCATATAGATAGATGTAAAATACAGTTGTATTATCAAAATGCAAAGATACGAACTTTTTCGATATAGATAAAAAATTTCTTAGTGCTCAGCGAAAAATAAGTGGATTGGGGATTGATTGGCGAGTGATCGGACAACTGAAATGATGAATGATTGCCTTTGCCCCCTTAATGCGATGCGATGCGATATGCGATAGGAGGAGGTTTTCTTAGGGGCTTCGCCCCTGTGACCCCATTTCGTTTTTTTTGTCGCGGGTGACCTGTATCTTATTAGGGGCGTTGTCCCTAGAACCCTATTTCATTTTTCTTGTCTTGATACTAGCGAGAAGCCCCAGTGAGGCTTCGAGCATTTTGCCCAAGACTTTCCCAAGTCTTGGAATAGCAAAATGGTCCTTAGAATGAAAGTTCAAGGCTGTGCGTCGCTGGCTAAAAATCAACTGCGTGGGACT
>JAGHRY010000099.1 GCA_018066145.1 Candidatus Colimorpha merdihippi
GTATTATTCCAATATATTATCACCTCCATAATTTCCCAATACCCCTAATAATTATGCCGCGTATTATCATATCCACCCAGTCTAACCCCTATTTGAACATCGCCGTTGAAAATTATCTGCTCTCTCAACCCTCCGATGGCGACATCACCATGTATCTCTGGCAGAACCGCCGTACTGTGGTCATCGGTCAGAATCAGAACCCCTATTCCGAGTGCAATGTAGAGCAGCTCGAAGCCGATGGGGGATTCCTTATGCGGCGTAAGACAGGTGGTGGTGCCGTGTTCCACGATTTGGGCAACCTCAATTTCTCGTTTGTCGTCCCCTACGAGATGTACGATCAAACCCGCCAGTTTTCGGTGTTGCAAAAAGCTGTGGCGCAATACGGATTGCAGACCGAAGTCAGCGGCCGCAACGATGTGCTCTGCCAGGGACGCAAGTTTTCTGGCAACGCATTTTCAAAAGGTCGACACCAGCGCCTTCACCATGGCACCATACTGATTCGTACCGATGTTGAGGTACTGCAGAAATACCTCAAGGTCAAGCCCGCCAAGCTGCAAAAGCATGGGGTTGCATCGGTACAGTCGCGTGTAGTCAATCTCTCCGAACTGGTACCCGAAATCACGGCGCAGAATATTGTTCCGCACCTTATTCAGGCTTTCGAGCAGGAGTATGGCGCCCCGCTTCAAACCATCGATTTCGATCGGATAATAAAAGAACCCGAAGTTCAGCAGCTCTATAGCGAATTTGCCAGCACCGAATGGAAATATGGCCGTTGGCAGACCTTCACAGCGCAACGTACGGCCCAGTTCGACTGGGGTGGGGTAGAGCTGTCGCTGGTCGTCGACCAGTCCCGTGGCATCATCACCGCTGCTGCCATAGCTTCCGATAGCCTTTATCCCAATGCCATCACTATGGCCGAGAAACTGCTTGCCGGGGCTTCTTCCCAGCAGGCACCGCAACTGCCGGCGACTGCCGATGAGATGGATCGGCAGATGCTTAACGACATTTTTTCACTTATTTATTAGTTAATGTATGGCGAAAAAGTTATTCGTAATCGCGCTCTTCCTTTTGGTAGCATTGGTACCTATGCGTGGTCAGGTGTATGCAAACTCCATTCGCGCCCATAATGACGCTTATGCAGCCCGCTTTCTACAAGCGTTGAATAAGCGTCTCCCGCTGCACGACGAAAAGTACCATTTCACCATCACGTCGGTGAAACCCTTCGATGCCAAACATTATTTTCAGCTCAACTTTGTATTTGATTCAGGAGCCTTTTTCGAACGCGAAAAACAGTTCTATCTGGATTTCTTCTTTTCCCGTCCCGAATGGTCCATCGACGACCTCCTTATGAGCTCCTACGACCTTCAGCTCTATGTCTCCAACGGGCGTCATTTGGCCAATCCCGGTGGTGCAGGAGCGCTGGCCATCGAAATCAAAAACAGTGATATCGTCAAGGAACACTCGCTGCAATCCATCCAGGCCTATGTCGGCCAACTATCGTCCCAACTGCCCAAATCTATGGGCAATGGCGAGCGCTATGCATCCATTGCCTTCCACCGCCAGCTGGGCCTGCTCAACAAGGTGTGGGAATACGATGCTGCCCAGTGGCCCCAAGTGCGCGATTATATCAAAGACAAGTACGAGCCCATCCGCACCCACCTGATCGAGGGCATGTTGTTGGACACTACCAATACCGTGGCCTGGGATGTGCAAAAAGCCAATGTGGTAGTGCGAAACGTCTATTTCGATCGACAGCATACCGATTCCATCGAAATACTTATTGCCCCTTGGATGTGGGAGAAAGTGTTGGATATGTGGGTGGAGGAACGGCCCTCCGACGAGATTGCCGAATATGCCGTCCAGCTGCAGCAGCAATGTCCCTATACCATCGATTCCAATACTGTTTTAGCTGGCTGCCAGTACGATAAGCAACACCATATACTGGTTCATCAATATGAGGTAAAGGAGCTGCTCATGCTCATGGTCGAAAACAACCCCGGTGCCAAAGAAGCCATCCGAGCCTCCGTGTCGCGCGTTATCCGGAATGAGGATTTTCGTCCGATAGCCGAATTGCTGGTATCTTCTGAGGTGTCGCTCGAATTCGTATACCAAACCCACACCTCCAAGCGTGGATTTTCGGTTCTTTTCACCCCCACCGAAATGTCGGAAATCCTAGCTGAGTAAACCAGGAAAATAGGTGAGAGCCGAAGACTGATAGCTGACAACTGAAACCGTTTTTTCTAATCCCTATAAAACACGCAGAGGACCAGAACGGCCCTCTGCGGCAATCAAAACCAATAAAAAAAGCCAATTATTATTGACATAATTAAGTACCC